>JBMOGG010000005.1:0-40522 GCA_049318505.1 Sphingomonas sp.
GATGCGCTGCACATTCCCGGCACCAGTTCCGAAAGCGCGCTCGCCGCGGGTCTGGTGATGGGGATCATGATCATCCCGTTCGTCTCGTCGATGGCGGACGATTCGCTGGCGGCTGTACCGCAGTCGATGCGCGACGGCAGCCTTGCGATGGGTGCCACCAAGTCGGAGACAATCCGCCGCGTGCTGGTGCCAGCCGCGCTGCCCGGTATCGTTGGCGGCGTGCTGCTCGCGGTCAGCCGGGCGATCGGCGAAACAATGATCGTGGTCATGGCGGCCGGCCTTGCCGCAAACCTCACGGCCAATCCCTTTGCCAGCGTGACGACCGTGACGGTACAGATCGTGCAGTTGCTGACTGGCGACCAGGAGTTCGACAGTGCGAAGACGCTGGCCGCGTTTGCGCTGGGTCTTGTGCTGTTCATCGTGACCCTGCTGCTCAACATTGTCGCCCTGAGCGTCGTGAAACGGTATCGCGAAGCCTATGACTGAAGCGCGCCTCCCTACCGACTGGCAGTCCGAAGCGATGCAAAAGCGCATCCGCCGGCGCTATGTGTCCGAACGGAACTTCAAGTTTCTCGGGCTGTTTGCTGTCACGCTTTCGGCGGGCTTCCTGGCCTTCCTGATCATCACGATGGCCTGGAGCGGCGCGCGCGGCTTTACGCGCAGCAACGTCCAGGTACCGTTCGACTTCCCAGCGCTGGCGATCCCATTGTCGCCGGCGGCGCTTGGGGGCGGCGGCGACGTGGATTCGCAGTTTGCGGCGGCCGATCTGCCGGGCGCCGTCACCCGGGCCACAGAGGCGGCGTTCGGGCCGAAGGGCGCCGCAACGGTCTCCGACAGTGGCTGGCTTGCGCTACGCACCGCAATAAGGCGCGACCCGTCGATCCTGGCGCGCAAGACTACCCTGTCGATCCCGGCATCGGCAGCGCTCGATATCGCGGAAAGCGGCGAAGGCGACCCCGCGATGCAGGCGCTCTACAAGCAGATGAAGGCCCAGGGGACCGTGTCCCGTAGCTTCAATGCCGCGTTCCTGACCGACAGCGACGCGACCGATCCGACCCAGGCGGGCATTTGGGGCGCGTTCAAGGGATCGCTGCTGACCATGCTGGTGACCCTTGCTCTGGCCTTCCCTATCGGCGTCCTCTCGGCGGTTTACCTTGAGGAATATGCGCCCCGGAACCGCTGGACCGACCTGATCGAGGTGTCGATCAACAATCTGGCGGCCGTTCCCTCGATCATCTTCGGCTTGCTGGGGCTCGCCGTTTTTCTGAACACGTTCAACCTGCCTCGCTCGGCCCCGCTGGTTGGCGGCCTGACCTTGGCGCTGATGACTATGCCCGTCATCGTGATTGCCGGGCGCAACGCCATCAAGGCCGTACCTCCATCCATTCGTGATGCAGCCCTCGGCATCGGCGCGTCGCCGATCCAGGTGGTATTCCATCACGTGCTGCCGTTGGCTCTCCCCGGCATTCTGACGGGCACGATCATCGGCATGGCCCGCGCGCTCGGCGAAACGGCGCCGCTGCTGATGATCGGCATGCGCGCCTTCGTGGCTACCCCGCCTGGGAGTGTCACCGACCCGTCGAGCGTGCTGCCCGTGCAGATCTTTCTCTGGTCCGATGAGATTTCGCGCGGCTTCATCGAAAAGACGAGTGCCGCGATCATTGTGCTGCTGGCGTTTCTCCTCGCGATGAACGGCGTCGCCATCTACCTTCGCAACCGCTTCGAAACTCGCTGGTGATCTGACCCCATGGCTTCTGCCCCTATTTCCAATTCGCCCCCCAAGATGTCGGCCCGCGACGTCTCTGTCTGGTATGGCCTGAAAAAGGCGATCGACAACGTCTCGATCGACGTCGACCAGGAAAATGTAACGGCCTTCATCGGACCATCCGGCTGCGGCAAATCGACGTTCCTGCGCACGCTGAACCGAATGAACGACACCGTTGCCTCGGCACGGGTCGAGGGCGATATCACGCTCGACGGCGAGAACATCTATGCCCCGTCGATGGACGTGGTCCAGCTGCGCGCGCGGGTGGGCATGGTTTTCCAGAAGCCAAACCCGTTTCCCAAGTCGATCTACGAAAACGTGGCTTATGGGCCGCGAATCCATGGTCTCGCCACGGCCAAGGCAGACATGGATCGGATCGTCGAGGAATCGCTGGCGCGCGCTGGCCTCTGGGAAGAAGTTAAGGATCGTCTCGACGCGAGCGGCACCGCCCTGTCGGGCGGACAACAGCAGCGGCTGTGCATCGCGCGCGCGATTGCCGTGGACCCCGAAGTGATCCTGATGGACGAACCCTGTTCGGCCTTGGACCCCATCGCCACCGCCCGCATCGAAGAGCTCATTCATGCGCTGCGCGGCCGATATGCGATTGTCATCGTTACGCACAACATGCAGCAGGCCGCCCGCGTGTCACAGCGTACCGCCTTTTTTCATCTGGGCACGCTCGTCGAATATGGCGTGACCTCTGACATATTCACCAATCCTAAGGCCGAGCGGACCAAGGATTACATTACCGGAAGGTACGGCTGATGGGCATCGGCAGCGAGCATACCGTCACGGCCTTTGACAATGAGATCGGCGAGCTGCGCGGGCATATCGCCGAGATGGGCAGCCGTGCGGAAGCCGCGATCACGCGTGCCATGGAGGCGCTGGTCAAGCGCGACCTCGACCTGGCGCGGCAGGTCATCGAAGAAGACCGGATCATCGACAGGCTTGAATCCGAAGTCGAAAAACTTGCGGTCCAGATCATCGCTTTGCGCGCGCCATTGGCAGACGATTTGCGCGATGTCGTCTCGGCGCTCAAGATTGCGAGCGTCCTCGAACGCGTCGGCGATTACGGGAAGAACATCGCAAGGCGCGTCGGCGCGATCGAAGGGCGACGCAAGATCGAACCCTTGTCGCTCTTGCCAAGCATGGCACAGGTCGCAACGGAGATGGTCAATGACGCGCTGACGGCCTTTGCCGCGCGCGACGCGACCCTCGCGGTCGCGGTGAACGATCGCGACCGGGTCGTCGACGACTTTTACAACTCGATCTTCCGAACGCTGGTAACTTATATGGTGGAGTATCCACCGTCGATCAGCGACGCGGCCCATTTGCTATTCGTGGCCAAAAACCTCGAGCGCGTGGGCGACCACGCCACCAATGTAGCCGAGATGGTCTATTTTGCGGCCACCGGCGAGTATATGGCCGAGCGCGATCGGACCGACGCTTATGAACAGACTGGGAGCTGAAACCATGGCCCGCGCAAAGATGTTGCTTGTCGAGGATGACGCCGCACTCGCCGAACTTCTCGTCTATCATTTCCGCCGCGAGGATTTCGACGTCAAGCAGACCGCCGATGGCGAAGAGGCGCTGCTGCTCGCACAGGAGAACGCGCCTGACATCGTGCTGCTCGACTGGATGATCGAGGGCCTGTCGGGGATCGAGGTGTGCCGCCGCTTGCGCCGCATGCCCGAGACACAGAATGTGCCGATCATCATGCTGACCGCCCGCGGCGAAGAGGAAGACCGCGTCCGGGGCCTGGAAACCGGCGCCGATGATTATGTTACCAAGCCCTTCAGCCCGCGCGAACTCGTGGCACGCGTCGGGGCAGTGCTGCGCCGGGTTCGTCCTGCGCTTGCCGGTGAAGCCCTGATCTATGCCGATCTCGAAATGGACACCGTCGGGCACAAGGTGAAGCGTGCCGGCAAGATGGTGCCGCTCGGCCCCACCGAATTCCGCCTGCTCAAGCACTTCCTCGAGCACCCCGCCCATGTTTTCTCGCGTGAACGGCTGCTCGACAGCGTCTGGGGTCATGACAGCGATATCGAGCCGCGCACGGTGGACGTCCACATCCGGCGGCTGCGCAAGGCGATCAATGAGGGCGGCTACGCCGACATCATTCGCACCGTCCGGTCTGCAGGCTATGCGCTCGATGCCGAGGGTCGCCTTTAGGCTCTAACGCTAACCGCCAGGGTTCGGTGAGCGAGAGCGATTAGCGTGGCAAACCGCGCGAGCGTCCCGGTTGACGTAAACGGAAACCCGGTGCATCGCCGGCTGGCAAACCGCCTTTGCACCTGAGGATTCCGATGACCATTTCATTCGAAAATCGCGTTGCCATCGTCACCGGCGCAGGTGGCGGCCTCGGCCGCGCCTATGCGCTCGAGCTTGCCCGCCGCGGTGCCAAAGTCGTCGTCAATGACCTGGGCGTCGCCCGAGACGGCACCGGGCACTCCGATGCCGCCCTACAGGTTGTCGAGGAAATCCGCAGCAACGGCGGCACCGCCATTTCGAACGGTGGCAGCGTAACCGAATACGACCAGATGGTCGCCATGGTTGCCGAAGCGAAAGCCCAGTGGGGCCGCGTCGATATCCTGATAAACAATGCTGGCATCCTGCGCGACAAGAGCTTCGCCAAGATGGAGCCCGCCGATTTCGACTTGGTCGTCAAAGTTCACCTGAGCGGCAGCGCCAACGTCACCAAGGCCGTGTGGGATACAATGCGCGAGCAGGCCTATGGCCGCATCCTCATGACCGCCTCTTCGACCGGCCTGTTCGGCAATTTCGGCCAAGCGAACTATGGTGCCGCAAAGCTGGGCCTCGCAGGGCTGACCAAGACGCTCTACCTTGAGGGCGCCAAGTACAATGTGCGCGTCAACACCATTGCGCCAGTCGCGGGAACGCGGATGACGGAAGACCTGTTCCCCGCCGAAGCCTTCAAGGCATTTGCGCCGGAAAACGTGGTGCCGGCTGCGCTCTATCTTGTCAGCGAAGATGCGCCGTCGAACGCCATCGTCGGCGCGGGAGCCGGCGTGGTTCAGGCTGCCTATGTCACGCTGACACCCGGTGCCTACTTGCCCGAGGACGACCGCACACCGGAAGCCGTTGCTCGCCTGTGGGACAAGATCACCGACCGGACCGGCGAAATCGTGCCCCAGTCGGGCAACGAGCAGTCGATGCTGATCTTCAAGACGATGCAGGGCGGCTGAGCGCTACTCAGCGACCAGCTTCATCAGGCGCCGCTCGACGGGAGCGAGCACCGGCGCCAGTTCATGTCCACGCTTGAACACGGTGCCGCCTTCACCGATCAGCGCCCATTGCCCTTGCCGGTTGCGCAGCGCCGGGCGCTTTTCGATCCGTATTTCGGGGCGCTCGGTTGCATGTCGAAATGCCGCGAAAGCGGCCGCCTCACGATCGAAGTGCACCGCGTAATCGCGCCAGTGCCCGGCGGCAACCATACGGCCGTAGAGATCGAGGATGCGGGTGAGTTCGGCCCGGTCGAACCCGATCTGCAGGGGAACGGCGCGTGGAAAAGGGACGACACCCATCAGGCGGATTTACGCCCCTGCTCGCGCTGCGTCACGTAAGCCGCCAGTTTTTCACGAAGCATCTCAACCTCGCATTTCAGGATTTCGAGCTGCTGGGTCGCCGGATCGAACCGTTCGCTGCACGGCGTGCCATAGGGGATGAAACCGCTGTTCGCTTCGACCAGGGTAGAACGCGCCGGGATGCCAACCATGGTTGCGCCTTCGGCCACGTCCTTGGTTACGACAGAGTTTGCGCCAATCCGCGCACGCGCGCCGACTGTGATTGGCCCCAGAACCTGCGCGCCTGACCCGATGATCACGCCATCGGCGAGTGTCGGGTGACGTTTTCCCGGGACACCGTCCGCAGGGTTGGTGCCGCCAAGCGTGACGCATTGGTAGATCGTCACATCGTCACCGATTTCCGCCGTCTCGCCGATCACGGTAAAACCGTGATCAATGAAAAAGTTACGACCGATTCTTGCGCCCGGATGGATATCGATCGCGGTGAAGAACCGCCCGATGTGATTGACCAGGCGCGCGGCCCAGTAAAGCTCACCGACGTACAGCCAATGAGCGAGGCGATGGAACGCTAGCGCCCAGACACCGGGGTAGAGCAGCACTTCCCAGCGCGAGCGCGCTGCCGGGTCGCGGGCCTTGATCGAGTCGAGATAGGCAATGAATCCGCTGGCCATAAGTGCCTCCCCGGCACAATTTGTCTGGCGATGACTTAGGGGCGGCAGCATCCCGTTTCAAACCCAAGCAGAAAGCTAGGTTTTCGAGCATGCGTCTCGTTCTGTGCTTGCGGCGCTTGGGCGCGCCTGCGAGACCTTCGTCGATGACATTTGATCTGGCCCTGTTTGAGGCGCTCCTGCCCTTCATCGCGGTCGGCTTTGCCGCCCAGCTGATCGATGGTGCCCTGGGCATGGCTTTCGGCGTCATCTCCAACACATTGCTGGTCAGTGTTCTCGGGATCCCCCCCAAACAGGGGTCGGCGGGCGTCCATCTGGTCGAGATGTTCACGACCGCCGCCAGCGGGATCAGCCATGTCCTGCATCGCAACGTCGACTGGTGGCTGTTCGTGCGGCTGGTATTTCCGGGGATCGTTGGTGGCGTGCTTGGTGCCTATGTGCTGGTCATCCTCGACGCGTCGATCACGCGACCTTACGTCATGGCGTATCTGTCGCTGATCGGGATTTATCTGCTGGCGCGATCGTTCGGTGTCACGCCCAAGCCACGACGCCCACGTTTCATCGCGCCGCTTGGCCTGATCGGCGGCTTCCTCGACGCAGCGGGCGGCGGCGGATGGGGGCCGGTCGTCACGTCGAACCTGCTGCTGCAGGGCAGCGACCCACGCAAGACCATCGGCACCGTCAACACGGCGGAGTTTTTCCTGACGACGAGCATCTCGATCGCATTCATCGTCGGTATCGGCTTCGAAGCGTTCACGACCGCCACGATCGGGCTGCTGATCGGCGGCATCGCCGCGGCCCCCTTTGGCGCGATGCTTGCGAAACGGGTCACGCCAGCGCTGCTGCTCCGCTTGGTCGGTGTCGTGCTGACGGCTACGAGTGCCTTCAGCCTTTATCGGGCACTCGCCTAACCCCAGCGTGCGGCTGCCGCGTCATCACTGCTGCGCGCTTCGACCCAGGTTTCGCGCCCATCGACATAGCTTTCGCGCTTCCAGAAGGGCGCATCTGTCTTCAGCCGGTCAATCAGGAAAGCGCACGCTGCGAGCGCGTCCGCACGGTGGGGGCTAGCACAGGCGACCAGCACGATCGGGTCGCCGGGAACGAGCCTACCCACGCGGTGGTGGATGACGACGCCGCCGAGCGACCAGCGCGCCGCCGCATTATCGGCCAGCGCGCGCAAGGCAGCCTCGGTCATGGCTGGATAATGTTCGAGCGTGAGCGCGGTCAGCCCACCGTCACCGCGCACGAATCCGGTGAAGCTGGCGACGGCGCCTATGCCCTTGCCGCCGAGCGCCACAATTTCGGCGCCGATGTCGAACACGTCGGGCGAGACACGGATCGCAATCATCCGCCAGTTACCGGGGGAAAGAACGCGATCTCCAGCGCCCCGACGATATTCGTATCGAAGCGCGCCATGACTTGGTCCACGGCAACGCGCAGACGGTCGCGATCGGCAAAGATCGGGTGGCGGCGCGCCAGCCAGTCGGCCAGGTCGGCGACTGTCGCGACGCCTGCAGGCAGATCGATGTGCTCTTCACCCGTCCCGACCGCTTCGCGCACCTTGGCGAAATAGAGCAGCGTGACCACAGCTCAGTCCATGTGCTTCAGGCCGACCCGCAGATAGTCCCAGCCAGTCAGCAACGTCAGCGCCGCAGCGCCCCAGAGCGAGACCAACCCGACCGTCTTGACCCAGTCGTAAAGGGGCAGCGCGCCTGCGAGGATGAGTGCGCCGAGCGCGATGATTTGCAGCGTCGTCTTGTACTTGGCGAGCTGCGAGACGGGGACGGAGACCTGCAGCCCGGCAAGAAATTCGCGCAGGCCCGACACGGCAATCTCACGCAGGAGGATGACGAGCGCAGCGATCAGGTGGACCCCGGTGATCGACGCGGGCTCATGTCGCGTGCCGACCAGCATGAGGATCACCGCGGCGATCATGATCTTGTCGGCGATGGGATCAAGAAACTGGCCAAGTTTCGACACGGTGCCCTGTGCGCGGGCAAGATAGCCATCGAAATAATCGGTGACGCCCATCAGGCAGTAGAGCGCAAAGCCCAGCGCATAGCCGAGCTCCCAGCCCGGGTACCATAACAGCGCCACGAGCAGCGGCACGGTGACGATGCGCGACAGGGTGAGGAGGTTAGGCAGGCTGGGCACGGCCACTTGCCTTAACCGCCATTGGACCCGCGCGCAAAGGCCGCTATGGCGCGCTTCAGGAACAACTGGATCGCACCCACTTATGCAGATGTCACTCGCGCTGATGAATCGGCGTCGTTTCCTGCCTCTCTTCGTCACGCAGTTTTTGGGCGCGATGAACGATAACCTGTTCAAAACCGCGATGATTTTGTTTGTGATCTACAACATCTACAACGACCCCAAGCAGGAAGAGCTGTTCAGCGCGGTCGCGTCAGCCGTGTTCATCCTGCCATTTTTTCTGCTGTCTGCGGTCGCCGGACAACTGGCCGACGCCTATGACAAGGCACAGCTCATTCGGATCGTTAAGAGCTGTGAAATCGGCATCATGGTCGTCGGCGGAGCGGGCCTGCTGATTGGCAATATCCCGCTGATGATGATCGCGCTGTTCGCAATGGGCATCCATTCGACGTTTTTCGGCCCGATCAAATACGCCATCCTGCCCCAGCATCTGAGCAGCGAGGAAGTGTTGGGCGGGACGGGGCTGGTCGAGGCGGGCACATATATTGCCATCCTGGCCGGCACGATCCTGGCGGGCTTCATCAACCATCATGTGGCCGCTGCAGGCGTCATCATCATTGCCGTGATCGGCTGGTTTGCCGGCCGCGAAGTCCCCCCTGCCCCGGCGATTGGCGACGACCATGCAGTCGACTGGAACATCTTTCGGGCTTCATACCGACTTGTGTCGGCCACAATGCACGTCCACCACCTGTTCCTTGCCATCGTATCGATCAGCTTTTTCTGGATGATCGGCGCCGTCCTTTTCGTCCAATTCCCGCCGCTGGTGAAAAACGTGCTGCACGCAGACAAGAGTGTCGCCAGCCTGTTCCTTGCCATTTTTTCGATCGGGATCGCCATCGGATCCGTCTGGATCAATCGCCTGCTAAAAGGCGAAGTCTCGGCGCGGTTTGCCCCCATAGCCGTGCTCTTCATGGGCGCGTTCGTGCTCGGCTTTCACTTCATTGCCAAGTTCTGGGAGCGGGGCACCGAAGGGTCGCTCTACAACATCGTCCAATTTGTCCATCTGCCCGGCGCGGCGCTGCTGTTGGGGTGTCTGCTCGCGATTGCGATTTCAGGCGGCATGTTCGTCGTCCCGCTTTACGCATTCCTCACGACAACGGTACCCAAGAGCGAGACCGCGCGCACGGTGGGTGCGAACAATTTCGTCAATGCGGGCTGCATGGTGTTCGGATCGGTGCTGGCGGTTGGCCTGAGCGCGATAGGCGTGTCGGCGACCGACCAGTTCATCATGACTGCCGGGATGTGCGTTGTCTCTGCAGGGCTGGCCTGGAAACTACACAAGGCCTGCCCAGCGGGGGACTACCTCCCGACAAACTAGGCGATCGGCCGGGTGAATGGGGGAGTTTCGCCCGGTCGACCGCCCCGGCAACGGCCCTATTGACGCCGTCCGCTGCCGAACCCTCGCCGGCGGAAACCGGCGGCGCGTGTTAGGCTGACATTGCGATTGAACTGCACGTCTGACCGCGAAGCGACGACATTCCGGTCGTAAAACGTCGCGCCACTTTCATTGGTGATGGACTGGCTGCGGGTGGAACCGGTATCGGTTCGTAAGCCCTGCCCGGCCAGCGTGTAAGTCTCGCTGTTACGACCAATCACCGTGCCGCTCATAACCATTGTCCGTGCGGCCGCGCTCATAGGCATAGCTTCGCGTATTGCCGACGAACCCGGTAGCGCTTTGGCTGACGGCAACGCCGGTATCGGTGCGTGCGCGATCGTAGGCGCGTGAGGCCGTTGCGCCATCGCTGGCGCGGGTCGCCGTGGCGTCGAGATGTACGTGCCGGCCGCCTTGTCCCGGACCGCGACGCGGGTCGCGTCGACCTTCGGCCCGTCATAGGTGGTGGTGCGTGTCACCGGTTCGGCGACCGCTGCGCCAGAGACCGCCAGTGCTGCCGTCGCAATCAGAATAGATGTCTTCATCGAACTGCTCCTTAACCTGCCCCGATTGTCGGGGACGTAGGTGGGAGGATCGGCCGATCACTCGGGTCTCCAACGCGGCACAGGCGCTAACCCTTCGCGCATCGCTTATTGTCCAGGCACCGGGCGTTGCAGCTCAAGGCGCAGCGCGCGCCGTTGCTGCATCTGCGCGCGGAATTGGGTGCGTTGTTCTGGTGTCATCTGCTGCAAACGTTTGCGCCGTGCCGCGCGAACTTCGGGATCCAGTTGTTGCTGGCGTTGCTGAAGCGGATGCAGCTCGCCTTGGGCAGGCGGTTCCGCGCTATCGGGCAGTGCTTCTGTCGGCGCCGGAATACCCGCCCCTTGTGGGTCGGCAAGCTTTGCCTCACGCGCCTGAATACGCTGATCGACTATCTTTTCAGCCATCAGTCGATCCCGCCGCGCCGCGCGGGCAAGCGCCATTCGATCGAGCGGACCGGTGCCACCGATCGACGGGTCGATCCCGGGCGTCATCAATGCCTGCCGCCGCGCGAGGGCACGTCGCTGCAGCTGTTGGCGAACGCGCTCGCGGATCACAGCTGCTGCAACCGGATGTTCGGCCGCAAACGCCTGCCGCCGTTCGCGGCGTGCCTCGCGCAGCGCCATGCGTTCACCGGGAAGCAGGGGCCGCGGCAAAAGCACAGCCGGCGCCGAATCCACCAGAACAGCCGGGGGTGCCACGACCGGTGCACGCACCGGCACGTGCCTGATGGCAACATGCACCGTCTTCGCCACCGGTTTCGGCTCGGGTGCCAGCATCGCGGTCAGTACGGGCACTTCGATGCCGACCTTGCCGAGCAGGCCCGATGCCACAGCGCCGGCGCTGAGTAATCCGACCGCCATGGTGCCGAGCAAAACCTGCCGCCCGTGCCGCCACATCCCTCGCCGATCACGACGCGGCGGGGCGAACGGCGCTCTGGTTGGCACGGTCGCGGCGGCTATGATCCGGTCAGCCAGACCTGCCGATGGCGGCGGTACGTCGAACCGGTCGAGAGCAAGGGTCAGGGCGTCGCTCATTGCGCGGCCTCCTTCATTGGGGTCAGCGCTGCGCGCAGAGCGGACCGCGCACGCAACAGCAGCGACTCGAACGCCTTGATGTTCATGTCCATCGTCTCTGACGCCACCTGGTTCGAAACCTCTTCATAATAAGTCAGAACGATCGCTGCGCGCTGCCGGTCGGGCAGTGCAGCGATCGCCGCAACGGTTGCGGCACGCAGCCGCGCCGAATCCATTTCTTCCGGCGGCAATGGCGTGTCATCGACCCGCTCCGGCACGGCTTCGTCGCTCGAAAAGCGTCGCCGCCGCAGCCGGTCGAGGCACAGATTGACCACGACCCGCTTGAGCCATGCGCCGGTCCCCGGACCGCCTGCCTGCCACTTGGCAGCATCGCGCCAAAGCCGCAGCAAAGCCTCCTGGGCAAGGTCTTCCGCCTCGGCTGCGTCGCTGATCATGCGATAGGCGATGCGGTGGAGCACACGGACGTTTCGATCCACCAGAACACGAAACGCCGCTGCATCACGCGCGCGCACCCGTGCCATCAGCGCGTCATCGCTGTCAGCATCGGCCTCGCGGAATGCCGCTTGTGTCTCTGTCACGTCCCCGCCGGTCCGGTCGAATTGGCCAACCCATTGACGGTATTACGTAAAGGCAGGCAATTCCCTTCGCTTCAAGCGAGAAAGGTCGAAAAAGCGAGGAACGCGGCCACGAAGGTCAGAAGAAACAGCGCCCGGTCCGACAAGGGTTCGCCACGGGGCGAAGTGTCCACCACCGTAGCCGGGAGCTTCTGACGGAAAGGGTGGCGGGCTGACTCGTTGGTCAGGACAAGGCGACGATTCATGACGACACGGTAAACGAGCCATTTACCATCGGACCACCTTTATTCGTGGTTCAAATCAGGGCGTCCGGTTGCGGGACAGTTTTCAGTGCCCTTTGATCCGGCGGTGGATCGCGCCCAGTGTCAGCCAGACGCGCACAGCAATGACCGACGCCACGATGCCAATCGCGAGCGTCGAGGACATCGCATGGAAAACTCGCCAACCAGTCTGCCGCAAGCCGTTCCATCGGGCCTCGCGGATCAGCGGCACTTACCGGCGGGCAGAACAAGCTCCAGCATGAGAATTAGGTGTGACGCTCCCAGCTCGGCGAACAGCCTGGACCTTCGAGCGCCCACCAGCGCCTACCCCGATCAGGCACTTGCCCGCCGAGTTGCTGGCGCACAATTGCCCTTTGCCGACGATCGGAATCGGCGGCCTCTTGCCCCGAGACATTGGCGAGCCGCATCGCGATAACGGCCGCCTCAAGCCGGGTGGACGGCCGCGCATGCGCCTCTCGAAGGAGCCGTGCGCGGTCGCTGTGCCAGTCAAAACCCTGCCATGCTGCATTGCCGCTGCCCCCTTCAGCGCCACGCTAAACCACGCCTGAACTCCCAAAAGCTATAGTGATTGCACCGCCACTGGTTTCATGTATTTTCCGCGCCCTGACTATCGGGTCAGCAAGAATTCAAGATGGAGACTTACATGGCGAAAGTGAAGGCGTACCTCGGGGTATCGCTGGGTGTCGTTGCCTTGCTGGCATTGCCAGCTTGTTCGCAGAAGGCCGAAGACGATGCGGCACCCGCCGCGACGACGACAGCTGCCGCCAACACGGCAGCGCCCGCTGCCGCCGCAGCTCCGGCTGCTGACAACACCGACACGTTGGACGGGAGCAAGTTCGCCAGCTTCACCGGCGACGCAGCTGCAGGCGAAAAGGTCTTCATCGCGTGCAAAACCTGCCATGCGATCGAAGCAGGCAAGAACATGATCGGCCCGTCGCTGAATGCGATCCAAGGCCGTCATTCGGGCGAAGTTGCAGGCTACTCCTACTCGACCGCGAACAAGAACAGCGGCATTGTGTGGAGCGATGAGAAGCTGTTCCAATACCTCGAAAATCCGCAGCGCGTGATCCCGGGCACCAAGATGACCTACACCGGCGTCAAGGATCCTCAGCAGCGCGCGAATGTGATCGCCTACCTCAAGACGCTGAAGTAAACTACGCCCGTCGACGGTGTCGCAAGTCCGCCAGGTGAAGCGGCAGCGACACCGTCAAGGGTAGGGCAATCCAGTACCAAGGTAGCCCCACAAGAGCCGCGCGCAGTGCGAGCAGCATCAATGCACCAGGCGCGAGCATCAACACGACGGTCAGCACGGGCCATCGCCGCGCGACAAGCCAGGCCCCCTCTATCAGCATAAACAACAGGACCAGATCGACAGCGTGACCGCTGGCGAAGAGC
Organism: Sphingomonas sp.; assembly: GCA_049318505.1. Classification (GTDB taxonomy): domain Bacteria; phylum Pseudomonadota; class Alphaproteobacteria; order Sphingomonadales; family Sphingomonadaceae; genus Sphingomonas_O. Next base: position 13,390 of record JBMOGG010000005.1, read on the forward strand.
CAGCTCATTCAGCGGGCACTTGTGGCGTCGTTTCCACTTTCCCGATTCCCAGCAGGTGCCCGAGATCTTTAAAAAAGATGCGGATGTGCGCCATCGGGTCAGCGCGAACGAGTTGCTTGTTCATATAGGCGTCCCAGGTCAGCCGCTGGACGTCCGGGTCGGCACACATCTTCACGAACCGCTCGCGGCGCTTATCCGACGAATACCAGAAATACTGCATAATCCCAAGGATTAGGAATACCCGGCCATGTTGTCGCATGAAGCGTTTGCGCGCCTGCTTCAGCGCCGATGCCTTGCCCGTGGCCAGGCACAGCTCGACGGCATCGGCCGCTTCGCGCCCCGCTACCATCGCGTAATAGATCCCCTCGCCTGATGCGGGTGCGACAACGCCGGCGGCATCCCCCGCCACCACCACATCGCGACCATTATCCCAGCGTTTCAGGGGTTTAAGGGGAATCGGCGCGCCCTCGCAGCGCACGGTCTCGAACGCGTCGAGCCCCAGTGCCTCGCGCAAAGCCCTCGTCGTTTCGCGCAAAGGAAAGCCCTTGTTGGCGCTGCCAAGACCGATGCTGGCGGTTTCGCCATGCGGAAAGATCCAGGCGTAGAAATCGGGCGAATACTTACCCTGATAGATCACGTCGCAGCGATGCGGATCGAAGCCGTCAACACCCCCTTGGGGCACTTTGACGATTTCATGATAGGCGAACACGCAAGGCATGCGGTCTGCGCCCTTGAGTTCCTGTCGGGCGACGCCCGATCGGGCACCATCGGCGCCGATTACCGTCCGGGCACGGGCACTCGATTCAGGCCCGCCACGTTCTGCGCGCCAAACCACGCGCGCCACGCCATCGGGATCGCGGTCAATGCGTTCGAAGGTACCGGTAATCCGCGCTGCACCAGCGAGGGCAGCGCGGGCGCGCAGCCACTCGTCGAAAACATCCCGATCGACCATGCCGACCGCGCCGTTGCCAACGGGCATGTCGACGCTGTTTCCCGAAGGGGCAACCATCCGGGCGAGCGTCGCCTGCGCGACCATCAGATTGTCCGGGATGTCGAAATCACGGTTGAGGCGCGGCGGGATCGCGCCACCGCAGGGCTTGATACGCCCTGCCCGGTCGAGCAGCATGACATTGCGTCCCAGCCGGGCCAGATCGGTCGCCGCCGTCGCGCCCGACGGACCGCCGCCAACAACAATCGTGTCATAATCGTAACCGCTCATGCCAACACCTCTCTTGCCCGTGCAGGGGCAGACGATACTGCCCCCGCCGCCAGCCACGCCGCGACGAGGAACAGCCCCGCCTCGAGCGCAAACACATTCGAAAACGCGAGGCCATCGGCCCCGGTGATGTGACGCATTGCATCGACGCCGACCGCGCCGCTAAGCCCGCCGAGCCCGAACGCAATTGCCTGCGCCGCGCCCCAAACGCCCATGCGAACACCTTCACGGCGCTTACCGCCCTGCCCCGCCAGTGCCATCATTGCGCCAATAGCCGAGACGGCGAACACGCCATTGCAAAAGCCGAGCAGCGCGACATTGAGAGCAAACGGCCAATTCGGCGCAATCTGCGCGGCAATTGCCAGTCCGGCAAGCGCGATGGCCGAGCCGATACAGCCACCTACAGTCCAGCCCCGCAGTCCCCGCGCGGTGCCCCCGCCGAAGGTACGCGCACCAAAGCCGACAAGGATCATACCCGCGAGCACGCCCTGGTGCTGAATGCCCGAAAGGCTGGTCGATTGGCCCGGCGTATAGGCAAACATAAGGCCTGCGAAGGGCTCGAGGATCATGTCCTGCATCGAATAAGCGAGCATCGACATGAAGACGAAAATCGTGAACCCGCGCGCTTCAGGGTCGGCCCAGATTTCTTGCAGAACCGTGCCGAAACCGATTGCGGGCCCGGCGCGTGGTTCGACGACCGGCTCGCCCTCAATGCCCCAGACACCCAAAGTGGCGACCGAGAACGCAACCAGCGCCACCCCGCCTACCACCGCGACCAGCCGCTCGACCGAATAGGGTTCGAGCAATTTGCCCGCCAGCCCCGCGGCCACAATGATCCCAACGATCATCATGATCCAAGTCAGCGATGCAGCGCCCGCGCGTCTTTCGGGCGCGGTGCGCGTCGCCAGCAGGGCGAGGAGCGAGGTCCCCGCCGCGCCGACACCCGCGCCGATTAGGGCATAGGCGAGCACCGAGAGGAGCAAGACATGCGCAACCATGGCTGCAACTGCAAGCAGCGAGCCACCGGCCAGCACCGCCATGCCCCCGATGATCCACGGCGTCCGCCGTTGCCCCTTGTCGGAGCCGTGCCCCCATGCCGGCCGCGAAAGTTGCACGGCATAATGCCAGGCGACCAGTCCGGCCGGGATGGCGGCAGGCAGCGCATATTCGACGACCATCACCCGATTTAGCAGCGAAGTCGACAGCATCACCATCGCCCCAATCGCACTTTGCACAAGGCCAAGCCGCGCAATCTGGGTCCAGCTGAGCGGGGTCATATGATGCCGCCGAGCCCGAGTGCTGCGGCGAGCATACCGAGCACATAGCAGCTGGTGCCCGTGGCGTTGTACCAGGGCGCAAGTGCCTTTGGATCGCGGAGCATGCGCGCCATCAGGCCAAACTGGACGAGCAGAAGCGCGCCGACGACGCCTGCCGACAATATCAGACCCCAATGAACAAGAAGTGCAATTACGATGGTCTGGGGCATCGCCATGACGAGGCAGGCGAGTCGGGCCGCGTTGGCGACGCCGAGTCGGACCGGCAGCGAACGCACGCCGGTCTCGCGGTCACCCTCTACCGCCTTGAAATCATTGAGAGTCATGATCCCGTGAGCACCAAGGCTGTAGAGCAAAAGAACGGCGAGGATACCGAACGATGGGAGCGCACCGAGCATCACCGCAGCGCCAGTGAACCAGGTCAGCCCTTCGTAAGTCAGCGCTACGACGGCAGGCCCTGCCCAGCCATCGGCTTTCAACCGCAATGGGGGCGCACTGTAAATCCAGGCACAGACCAGGCCGAGCAGCGTCGCTGCAAAGACCCAGATACCGGCCGGCCAAGCGATGACCCCGGCCAGCACAGTGCCGATAATCGCGATTCGAAGTCCCCAATTCCCGGCTATCCGACCAGACGGAATGGGACGATCAGGCTCGTTGATCGCGTCTACATGCCGATCGAACCAGTCGTTCACTGCTTGCGACGTGCCGCAGACCAGCGGTCCGGTCAGCACAATCCCGAGGAGCAAGAACGGCAGCCGTTCGGCGACCGGTACGCCCGATGAAACGACGCCGCACAGAAACGCCCACATCGGTGGGAACCAGGTGATCGGTTTCAGCAAAGCGAGCACATCGCGGGCCGCGGGAACCGGTGTCGGGGCGGAAGGGGACAGCGAGCTGGCCATCGGCAGACGCTATGCCTGACAGTTCAAAGCGTCAAGAAAAATGGACAGTCTTAATTGTCTCGGGGTTCAGGAGGTCGGCGAGCCAATGCTATTCGCCATCACCGACGAGATTGCCGAGCCCATGGCGGTGCAGTTTGGAGTAGAGACTCTGGCGCGAAACGCCAAGAATCTCTGCGGCCGACGCACGGTTGTCGCTCGTGTATTCCAGCGCCGCCTCAATGCAGAGCCGCTCGATCAGGTCGGTCGATTCGCGCACGATATCCTTCAGCGACATCCGGCCCACCAGTTCGGTCAGCTGCTCGACGGAGCGCGGCATATCCTTAGGCTGGGGCGGCAGGTCGCGGGTCCGGCGCGCAATGCTCCGGATCGAAAAGCCGAAACCATCGCCCTCGACACCCGGCGCGGAGACGGCCGATACCTCGACCTCCTCAATAGCACCCGAACGACCCCGCAGGACCGTCGCAAAATTGCGGACGTTGCCATATTCGCGCAGCTGGTCAACGATCACGTCGGCATCAATCCCCGAGCGGCCGAGATAGTCGCCGAGCTGCTGGCCTTTCAGCCGCGCCGCGGAGACTTCCCCGGTCATGTCGACGAAAGCAGCATTGACCGACAGGATCGACTGTTTCGCATCGGTCAGCACGAAGCCGTCGGGCAGCCGCTCGATCAGGTCGCGCATCGGCTGGATATCCGCGCCCTCACCGCCCGATTTCGTCAGAATGCGAACCAGATAGAATGGCGTGCGATCCTGTCGGAACGTCGTTGCCGAAAGCGAAACGATGGTCTTGCCGGAGGCCAGTCGAAGCTGGACTGGTTCGGTCATGTCGCTGGCAGTCGCCAACCCCAGATAGGCAAACAGCGCTTCGTGATCACCACTGTAGATCAGCGTCGGCAGGCCGCGGTTAACAAGGGCGCCGGGCTTGGCCTTCGCCAGCGTTGACGCCGCTGGATTAGCCTCGCGAATGCGCCGCGTCTCGGCCTCGACGATCATCACTGCTTCGCTGTCGAGATCGAACAGCATACGGTAACGCGTTTCGGCTTGCCGGAGCTTCAGATAATCGCGCTCGAGCGATTGCTGAGCCTGAATAAGGCGCTGTTGCATCGCCGACTGCGCGCGCATGTCCTGCCCGATCGCAATGATATTGCCATCGCTTCCCGAACCGACAGTCAGGTAGCGGACAGGAATCGTGCCATCATTGCTGGGGTGATTGATCTGTCTCCACCGTGGCATGGCATCGACATGCGCGGCGGCAAGCATCTCACGAACCTTTGCTTTGCCGTCATCGGTCGTCAGGTCTGCCCAGCTCCTGCCAATCCAACCATCCTGACCGGCTCCCGTCGGGTCGCCTGATGCGAACGAGGCGTCAAGAATGCGACCGTCGGGCGAAAGCACAAGGGCGATATCACCGGACGCAGAAGCGAGTCGCCCGAGACTGGTCGCGTCAAAGTTTCCGACAGTGTTTTCGGGCGCGCGGAACGCAATACCACTACCCGGCATGCTCAAATGCCTTCTTCATCGCCGTGCCTTTCACAGTCAGGCGGTGAATACCTCGCGACAGGCATTCGCGGAAACCAGCCGGTTGGCCAAATCGACCGCCGACTGTGCGTCGGCTGCCGTTCCATCGGCACCGACACGGAGAGCGAGCTCGGGATCGTCCATCATGACGCGACCGCCAAGCAAAATACATAGCTGTGGATTTCTTGACACACTGCGTATCGCTAAAATCAGCGACGGCAGGCGCTCCGTATGGACGTCGAGACTGATGGTCAAGCCGACAAGATCATAGCGAGTCGAGGAAACGGCGTTGAGCAAGGCGCCTTGCTGGGCATCGAGCAGCAACTCCGTCGACCAACCGGCACGGCGGAAGATATCCTCTACGATCACCGTCCCGAAATTATGCTGCTCCCCCGGCATCGCCGAAAACACAGCACGATAGCCACGATCCGGCCGACCTGCAGCGAGGGGCACCCGCGCTGACAATTCCCGAACGACTTCCTGAAGCCGCCAGAGCCCCATCGTCACATCGACGAAATCGCAATCGTCCTGTTCCCACATGATGCCCAGTCGACGCGCGGCAGGTGCCAGAATGTTGATGAGGATCGTTTCGATCTCGGTCCCGCTACCCAGCATCGCGTCGAGGCGCGCCAGCAACTCCTCGGCATCAGCATCAATCGCAAGCGCTGCAAAGGAGACCGCCTCGTCATGCCAGCGATTACGGACCTCAACAGGCGTGACATCGTTCTGATGGGCTTCGACGTTCTGATGGGCTTCGACCACGCGAGGGATGACCGACTGCTCGATCAGGGCGGCGATCGGATTTGTCGGAACATTATGGCTTCGTGAGGTCGCCAATTTGAGAGCAGGCACGGGGTGTTGCGGCTCTAAAGGCTCCGCATTCCGCTTCCGGCGGGCGACAAACTCGGGAAGGAAGGCTCGAGCCTGCTCCATTATCCCGGCAACCGATGCCATTCCGGTTCTCCCGACCCGGCCGAGTCGTGAACGATATCACAACCTCCCAGAGCAGCTCTTTGTTTGCCGCCCCCAGCGACCCCGATGCTATGCGCGTTGGATTTCATTGGCAATCACTTAACTTTCGTCGCCATGAAAAAACTGTCAGTTTAATTTTACGTCAAAAAGATTTGACACTTATCTGACGCTGCGCCAGTCTTCGGCATCGAGTGGAGAGGCGTGTCGCAACCGTGATCACAAGCCGCAGCAATATTGCGCAGCAAGGCGTCAGGCAGGGGCTCTATACCCCTGAAGAGCGTGTGCGTCGCGACGCCACGATCTGGACGCTGGTCCAAGGCATCCTCGCCCCCTTTCAATTCCTTGTTTGCCTCGTCAGCCTAGCGCTTGTGGTGCGCTATCTGATGACTGGCCAAGGGCAGGCCGCAGCCGATATCTCGATCATTATCAAGACCTTCACGCTCTATACGATCATGGTCACCGGCTCGATCTGGGAAAAAATTGTCTTTGGCAAATGGCTGTTTGCCGAGCCCTTCTGGTGGGAGGACGCTGTGTCGATGATCGTCATCGCGCTGCACACCACCTATATGGCGATGCTCCTGCTCGGGCTCGGCACGGTCGAGGCGCGGATGCTGGTGGCGCTGGCCGCCTACGCGACCTACGCCGTCAACGCGACTCAGTTCGTCCTCAAGCTGCGCGCGGCGCGACTCGAAGCGCAAAAGCCCGTTGGAGCGACGGCATGACCGTCATGCCCGCCACTCCTGACCTTCCCGTCCTGCGCGAGCGTGGCCAGCGGGAAGTGTTTTGCGGGCTCACGGGTATCGTCTGGCTGCACCGCAAGATTCAGGACGCCTTCTTCCTCGTCGTCGGGTCGCGGACCTGCGCGCACCTGCTGCAATCAGCGGCGGGCGTGATGATCTTCGCCGAGCCGCGCTTTGCGACCGCAATCATCGAGGAACGCGATCTGGCCGGCCTCGCCGACGCTAATGAAGAACTCGACCGCGTCGTCGACCGGCTGCTGGCGCGGCGCCCCGACATCAAGATGCTGTTCCTGGTCGGCTCGTGCCCGTCGGAAGTCATCAAGCTGGACCTGAGCCGTGCCGCGGCTCGGCTTTCGGTCAAGCACAACCCTGCTGTCCGCGTGCTCAATTATTCGGGCAGCGGCATCGAGACCACTTTTACCGAAGGCGAGGATGCCTGCCTTGCCGCGATCGTCCCGGTGTGTCCGGTATCGACGTCGACGACCACCGAACTGCTGATCGTCGGCGCTTTGCCCGATATCGTCGAGGACCAGCTGCTGCGGCTGATTGCCGAGCTCGGCATTCGCGCGGTTCACGTACTGCCCGGCCGCCGCGCCGACCAGCTGCCACCGATCGGACCCAACACGCGCTATCTGCTCGCGCAGCCCTTCCTCGGGGCAACAGCGATGGCGCTCGACGATCGTGGCGCCGTCCGCCTCGATGCGATGTTCCCGTTCGGCGTCGAGGGCACGACCGACTGGCTGCGCGCTGCCGCCGACGCGTTCGATATTCCAGAGGAAAAGTTCGAAGCGGTGATCTCTGCACCCCGCGCCCGCGCCATCAAGGCGATCGAGCATTGCCGGGGAAGGCTCGAAGGCAAGTCGATCTTCTTCATGCCCGATTCGCAGATGGAAGTGCCGCTGGCGCGGTTTCTCGCCAACGAACTCGGCATGGTGCCGGTCGAAGTTGGCACGCCTTACCTCCATCGCCGCCATCTTGCGCGCGATCTGGCGGCGCTGCCTGCCGGCACGCAGATCAGCGAAGGGCAAGACGTCGATAAGCAGCTTGACCGCGTACGCGCCGCCAGGCCCGACCTGACCGTTTGCGGCCTCGGCCTCGCAAATCCGCTCGAGGCCGAAGGGCTGTCGACGAAATGGGCAATCGAACTGGTGTTCTCGCCCATCCATGGTTTCGACCAGGCAGGCGATCTTGCCGAACTTTTTGCGCGACCGCTGCGGCGGCGTGACGTGTTGAGGGTCTGAAGATGCAGCTCGCCGTCTGGACATATGAAGGCCCCCCGCATGTCGGCGCTATGCGCGTCGCAACGGCGATGACCGACGTCCATTATGTCCTGCATGCGCCGCAGGGTGACACCTACGCCGACCTGCTGTTCACGATGATCGAGCGCCGCGGCGCGCGTCCTCCTGTAACCTATACGACCTTCCAGGCCCGCGACCTGGGCAAGGACACGGCCGAGCTGTTCCAGTCGTCGGCGCGTGACGCCTATGACCGGTTCAAGCCAGCCGCGATGCTTGTAGGGGCATCGTGCACTGCCGAACTCATCCAGGACGACCCTGCAGGCCTCGTCGACGCGATGGAGCTACCCTGCCCCGTCGTTGCGCTCGAATTGCCGAGCTACAGCCGCAAGGAAAACTGGGGCGCGGGCGAAACCTTCTACCAGCTCGTCCGCAAGCTGGCCGACCGCGACATCGTGCGCACACCGGTCGAGGGGCGTCGTCTGCGGGCTAATCTGCTGGGGCCGACCGCGCTCGGATTCCGTCACCGTGACGACGTCATCGAGGTAACGGCGCTGCTCGACTCGGTTGGCGTCGATGTCCACATCGTCGCGCCATTGGGCGCGAGCGCCGCGCAGATCGCCGATATTGGTTCGGCCGATTTCAACGTGCTGCTTTATCCTGAAATCGGCGACACGGCGGCGCGCTGGCTGGAGCGGACCTTCCGCCAACCGCTCGTGCGCACCATCCCCATCGGCCATGGTGCCACGACCGAATTCGTCCGCGAAGTGGCCGCGCTTGCGGGCACCGATCCCGAGCTCGCTATTGCTGCCGCCCAGTCGCGGATGCCCTGGTGGTCGCGCTCGGTCGACTCGAACTATCTGACCGGCAAGCGCGTCTTCATCTTCGGCGATGCAACGCATGCCATTGCCGCGGCCCGTGTTGCGCATGAGGAGCTCGGCTTCGAAGTCGTCGGACTTGGCTGCTACAACCGCGAATTCGCGCGCGACCTGCGCGATGCCGCCGCCAAATACGGTGTCGAGCCGCTGATCACCGACGACCATATGGAGGTCGAAGACGCCATCATCGCCGCCGCCCCCGAACTGGTGCTCGGCAGCCAGATGGAGCGCCACATCGCCAAGCGGCTTCGCGTTTCCTGTGCGGTGATTTCGGCCCCCGTCCATGTGCAGGACTTCCCCGCGCGCCACAGCCCGCAGATGGGTTGGGAAGGCGCCAATGTGCTGTTCGACAGCTGGGTCCACCCGCTGACCATGGGCCTGGAGGAACATCTGCTGACGATGTTCCGCGACGATTTCGAATTTTCCGACGCGAACGGCGCGAGCCATCATGGCGCGGTGGGCCATGCCCCGCAGGCCCCTGCTGTGCCAACCGCAACCGAAGCGCTGATCGAAACCGAAACGATGGTTCTGGAACCCGCCCATTCGGACAACATCTGGACGGCGGAAGCCGAGAAAGAACTCCGCAAAATCCCATTCTTCGTACGCGGCAAGGCTCGCAAGAACACCGAACGTTTCGCGGTTGAGCAAGGCCTTGTGTCGATATCTCTCGACACACTTTATGATGCGAAGGCGCATTATGCACGGTAGCTTCACGCCGAAAGTCCGGGTCGTCATTGTGACGCTCGACAACCATCTCTCCGGGGCGGTTGAACGTGCAGCGGCGCAACTGGCGCGCGAAGGCACGGGCATCAGCATCGCGTTCCATGCGGCGGCCGACTGGGAACGGGCGCCGGAGTCGCTCGACCGCTGCAAGGCCGATATTGCGAGCGGCGACATTGTCGTCTCGACGATGCTGTTCCTCGAAGACCATATCCGCGCCGTCCTGCCCGCGCTCGAAGCGCGCCGCGAGGCGTGCGATGCGATGCTCGGCCTCATGTCAGGCGCCGAAGTCGTCAAGCTGACCCGCATGGGCGACTATCGCATGGATAAGCCCGCCACCGGCGTCATGGGCCTGATCAAGAAGATGCGCGGCAGTGCCAAGCCGGGCACGAGTTCGGGCGCCGGACAGATGAAGCTGCTGCGCCGCCTGCCCAAGATCCTGAAATTCATTCCCGGCGCGGCGCAGGACGTGCGCGCCTATTTCCTGACGCTTCAGTATTGGCTCGCGGGCAGCGACGACAATGTTGTCAACATGGTTCGTGCGCTGGTCGACCGCTACGCCGATGGCGACCGCCGCAACCTGCGTGGGACATTGAAGGCGAGCATTCCGGTCGAATATCCCGAGGTAGGACTTTACCACCCTGCCCTGCCGCTGCGCATCGTCGAGGACCTAAAGGCGCTCCCCAAAGGAGGCAAAGCGGGGACGGTCGGCATCCTGATGCTGCGGTCGTACATCCTTGGCCGCGACTCGGCGCATTATGACGGCGTCATCACCGCGCTCGAGGCACAGGGCGTGAAGGTCATTCCGGCTTTTGCCAGCGGTCTCGATGCGCGGCCCGCGATCGAAAAATACTTTATGAAGGACGGCAACGCGACGGTCGATGCGGTCATTTCGCTGACCGGCTTCTCGCTTGTCGGCGGGCCGGCGTACAACGACACCGCCGCTGCCGAGGAAATCCTGTCCAGGCTCGATGTGCCCTACATCGCGGCGCACCCGCTCGAGTTCCAGACGCTCCAGGCCTGGGGTTTGGGCCGCCAGGGCCTGCTGCCCCTCGAAGCAACAATGATGGTATCGATCCCCGAGCTCGACGGGGCGATCATCCCGACGGTTTTCGGCGGCCGGTCCGATGCTTCGGGCGAGGCCTGCACCGGCTGCAGCCGGAAGTGCACCTTCGCGGTGTCGGGTCTGGTCCGCGAGATGATTTCCTGCCCCGAACGCGCTGAAGCGCTGGCCGGCAAGGTCGCCAAGATGATCGCGCTGCGCCGGTCGGATCGCGCGACCCGCAAGCTCGCGCTCGTCCTGTTCAATTTCCCGCCGAACGCCGGCGCGGTCGGCACCGCTGCACATCTCGCCGTTTTCGAAAGCGTCCGCGCAACGCTCGTCCGGCTCTACGCCGAAGGCTATGACGTCATCGTGCCGCCAACCGTTGACGCGCTGCGCACGGCGATCCTGAAGGGCAACGCAGATCGCTATGGCGCAGACTGCAATGTCCACACGCGTATCTCGGCCGACGACCATGTCCGCGACGAACCGTTCCTGCGCGAGATCGAAAAAGTCTGGGGGCCCGCCCCCGGCAAGGCGCAGGCATCAAGCGGACATATCCACATCCTCGGCGCGCAGTTCGGCAATGTCTTCGTCGGCGTGCAACCCGCCTTCGGTTTCGAAGGCGATCCGATGCGCCTGCAATTCGAGGGCGACTTTGCCCCTACCCACGCGTTCAGCGCCTTCTACCGCTGGATGCGCCAGGATTTCGGCGCGGACGCAATCCTGCACTTCGGCACGCATGGTGCGATGGAATGGATGCCCGGCAAGCAGGTCGGCCTCACCGGCGATTGCTGGCCCGACCGGCTGATCGGCGACGTCCCGAACTTCTACCTTTATGCGGCTAACAATCCGTCGGAGGGCATGCTCGCCAAGCGCCGCTCGGGCGCGACGCTGATTTCCTACATCACGCCTGCCCTCGAAGAAGCCGGGCTTTACAAGGGCCTTAGCGAGTTGAAGGCCCTCGTCGAGCGTTGGCGGTCCTCCACCGACATAGAGCGTGCCGGGATCGAGCCGATGATCGCCGAAGCCGCCGCGACACTCGATCTCGATGCCCGCGACATTGGCTCCCTTGCGGCCAATCTCTACGACATCGAGCGCGCGCTAATCCCGCATGGCCTGCACGTTGTCGGCGAGCCGATGGAAGCCTCGCAGCGCGCCGCGATCCTCGATGCGGCGCCGCAAGGCGAGCGCGCTCGCATCAATGCGCTGCTCGACAGCAATGGCGAGCTCGACGGCATCATCCATGCGCTCGACGCAGGGTTCGTCCGTCCCGCTCCGGGGGGAGACCTGCTCCGCAACGCCGATGTCCTGCCGACCGGTCGCAATCTTCACGGGTTTGACCCGTTCAAGCTGCCCAGCCGCGTTGCTGTCGTCGATGGGACGCGTCAGGCAAACCAGCTGATCGAGCGCCACTTGGCAGACGGCGGGGCCTTCCCCGAGACGCTGGCCATGGTGCTGTGGGGCACCGACAATCTAAAGAGCGAAGGCGCGCAGATCGCGCAGGTCCTCGCGCTCATCGGCGCGCGGCCCCGCCATGACGGTTACGGCCGGCTGGCCGGTGCCGAACTCATCCCGCTGGCCGAACTCGGCCGTCCGCGCGTCGATGTGGTCGTGACACTTTCAGGCATCTTCCGCGACCTGCTGCCGCTGCAGACGCGCATGATGGCAGAGGCGGCGCTTCTTGCAGCCCAGGCCGACGAGCCCGAGGAACTAAATTTCGTCCGCAAGCACAGCCTGGCCCATGCCGCCAAGCACGGCTGCGACCTCGAAACGGCCGCACTTCGCGTCTTCTCGAATGCGGAAGGGGCCTATGGCGCCAACGTCAACCAGCTGATCGACAGCGGCAACTGGACCGACCCCGATGAGCTGGCGAACATGTTCGAGGCCAAAAAGGGATTCGCCTATGGCGTCAAGGGCGCGCCGGTACGGCAAGCGGAGATCCTCCAGTCGACGCTTGCGACTGTGGACTTCGCCTACCAGAACCTCGACTCGGTCGAGCTCGGCGTCACCACGATCGACCAATATGTCGATGCGCTGGGCGGCATCGCCCGCTCGGTTGCCCGGGCAAAGGGCGAAGCAGCGCCGGTCTATATCGTCGATGCGACGCAGGGCGATACGAAGGTCCGCACGCTCGCCGAGCAGGTCGATCTCGAAACCCGCAGTCGCGTCCTCAACCCCAAATGGTATGAAGGCATGCTCGACCACGGGTTCGAGGGCGTCCGCAATATAGAAGCGAGCGTTACCTGCATCTCAGGTTGGTCGGCGACCACCGGCCAAGTCAGCCCCTATCTTTATCAGGCGATTAGCGAGACGTTCGTCCTCGACGACGTCATGCGTGAACGGCTTTCGGCCCTGAACCCCAAGGCGACCGCCCGTGTCGCCGGGCGACTGCTCGAAGCCAGCGACCGCCACTACTGGACTCCCGACGCGGCGACCCTCGCCGCGCTCCACGCCGCTTCGGACGCGATCGAAGACCGGCTCGAAGGTATCGCGGCATGAGGAATTATACATGGCTTTGATGGACCCACCGGCTCGCATCCCCGACCGCTTGATGGACAACCTGAAAAAAGGGTTGGACGGCGAAGGCAGCGTACAGGTCAGCCTCGACGCAGCGGACAGCATCGGCACGGCCAAGGTCTTTGCGATCTATGGCAAGGGCGGCATCGGCAAGTCGACGACCTCATCGAACCTGAGCGCCGCGCTCAGCCTGCTCGGCAAGCGCGTGCTTCAGATCGGCTGCGACCCGAAGCACGACAGCACCTTCACCCTCACCAAGAAGCTGATGCCGACGGTGATCGACGTGCTCGAGACCGTAGACTTCCATCACGAGGAACTGCGCCCCGAAGACTATATGTTTGAAGGGTTCAATGGCGTCATGTGTGTCGAGGCGGGCGGCCCGCCGGCCGGCACCGGCTGTGGCGGCTATGTCGTGGGGCAAACCGTGAAGCTGCTCAAGCAGCATCATCTGCTCGAGGAAACCGACGTCGTGATCTTCGACGTGCTGGGTGACGTGGTGTGCGGCGGCTTTGCCGCCCCGCTCCAGCATGCCGAACGCGCCGTCGTGGTGGCAGCGAATGATTTCGACAGCATCTTCGCGATGAACCGCATCGTGGCCGCCATCAAGGCCAAGTCGAAGAACTATGAAGTCCGGATGGCAGGCGTCATTGCCAACCGCAGCGCGGCGACCGACGAGATCGACCGGTTCAACGAAGCGACGGGTCTCAAGACGCTGGCACATTTCCCCGATCTCGACGCGATCCGCCGGTCGCGCCTGAAAAAATGCACGATCTTCGAGATGGACACGACACCCGAGATTGAAGCGGTGAAGGCCGAGTATCTTCGCTTGGCCGCGACCCTGTGGGCCGGCACCGACGCGCTCGATGCCATGCCGATGAAGGACCGCGACATCTTCGAATTCCTGGGGTTCGAATAATGGCTTCAACGACCTACGACCTCTATCGCGCGCGGCTCGAAACCTATTTCGACCGCACGGCGATGGACGCGTGGGCGCGCCTGACGTCAGACGCTCCGGTCAGTGGCATCCGGGCCACCGTCCGCAAGGGCCGCGATGCGATGCATGCCACGCTGATAAGCTGGCTGCCGGAAAACATGACCGGCCTTCGCGTGCTCGACGGCGGCTGCGGCACCGGCGCGCTTGCCGTCGAAGCCGCCAAGCGCGGCGCGAGCGTTGTCGCGATCGACGTATCGAAAAGCCTTGTCGACATTGCCCGTGACCGTGCGCCTGCCGGCCTCGATATCGACTGGCAGGTCGGCGACATGCTCGATCCGCGCCTTGGCGCGTTTCACCATGTCATCGCGATGGATTCGCTGATCCATTACAAAACCGGCGACATCATTGCGGCCGTCGAAACGTTGCGCGCCCGCACCAGTGGCTCAGTCGTGTTCACCTTCGCCCCGCGCACGCCGCTGCTCACCGTCATGCACACCGCCGGTCTTCTCTTCCCGCGCAGCGACCGCGCGCCCGCGATCATCCCGGTGACCGAGGGCAAGCTGCGCAATCATTTCGGTACATCTGCGCAGCGCGGCCAGCGGATCAGCAGCGGGTTCTACAAGAGCCACGCGCTGGAGGTGCTGCCCGCATGAAAGCGATCGGTCGTCCCGCGATGTGGAATGCGCTTGGCACACGGTTCCTGCCGTTTGCTGATGCGGCCACGCCGGAACTGCCGCTTTCGCGTCTGCTGCGCCTTTCGCTTTTCCAGGTATCGGTCGGCATGTGCGCCGTCCTGCTGACAGGCACGCTTAATCGTGTGATGATCGTAGAACTCGGCCTGCATGCCTGGGTGGTCTCGGCGATGGTCTCGCTGCCCCTGCTGTTCGCGCCGCTGCGGGCGCTGATCGGCCACAAATCCGATCACCATCGGTCGGTTCTTGGCTGGAAACGCGTGCCCTATATCTGGTTCGGCACGATGGCGCAGTTTGGTGGCCTCGCGATCATGCCTTTCGCCCTGCTGGTCATGACCATGGGCAGCGCAAGCGTCATGCTCGGTCAGATGGCGGCGGCATTTGCCTTTCTGCTGGTGGGCGCCGGCATGCATACCACGCAAACCGCAGGACTCGCGCTCGCGACGGACCTGGCCGAGGAAGAGAATGCTCCGCGGGTTGTCGCCCTGCTCTACGTCATGCTGCTGGTCGGCATGATGATCAGCGCGCTGGTCATGGGGCGCGCCCTCGCCGACTATACGCCGACGCGCCTGGCGCAGGTCGTCCAGGGTGCCGCCGTGCTCACTGTCCTGCTGAACGTCGCCGCACTATGGAAGCAGGAAGCGCGCACGAAATCGACGATGGTCGCGGCGGCAGGGCCGGCTTTCCGCACCGAATGGCGCCAGTTCATCCGCGAAGGCAATAACCTGCGCCTGCTCACCGCCGTCGGCTTCGGTGCTGCCGCATTCGCCATGCAGGACGTGCTGCTCGAACCCTATGGTGGGCAGATGCTCGGCCTGTCTGTCGGCGCCACGACGTCGCTGACGGCGCTGTGGGCGACAGGAACCTTGTGCGCCTTCGCGCTCGCCGCCCGGGCGCTCTCGGGGAATGGCGAGCCGCATCGCATTGCCGGTTTCGGCTGCGTTGCCGGCGTCGCCGCCTTTGCAATGATCATTTTTGCCGCGCCGTCGCAGAGCCCGGTCCTGCTGGGCGCCGGTGCGGCCTTGATGGGCTTTGGCGGCGGGCTGTTTTCGGTCGGCACGCTGACGGCCACGATGCGCCTTTCGAAAGACGGGGAGCGCTCGGGCCTGGCCCTGGGCGCCTGGGGCGCGGTACAGGCCAGCAGCGCCGGCACCGCCATCGTGGTCGGCGGTCTCGTTCGCGACTGGATCGGCGTGCAGGGATATGCCGCCGTCTACAGTGCCGAGATCGTGCTCCTGATCCTCACCCTAGTTGCGGTGGGACCGCTCGTGCGCCCCGCCTCCGAGTTCGTCGCGCGTACCAACCGGCCGTTCGGCCTCGCCGAATTTCCGGCCTGAAAACGAAAGGAAACGCCCATGTCACCCGTCATTGCAGGGAACATCGATGTGGCACTGCTCACGTTCTACGCGTTCGTGCTGTTCTTCATCGGCCTTGTCATTTACCTTAACCGCGAAAGCCGCCGCGAGGGATTTCCTCTCGAGGACGACATGACCGGACGGCTTGATTCGCCGGCGCTCATCAACGATGCCCGCCCGAAAACGTTCCGCTTGCCCTTTGGTCGCGGCACGCGCTCAACCGCCGACTATGCTCGCGAGCCGGTCGATCTGCCCGCAACGCGGGAGCGCTTTCCCGGATCACCGTATCGGCCGACCGGTAACCCGCTGACCGATGGCATCGGCCCGGCTTCCTTCGCCAACCGCCAGAAAGTGCCGGATCTCGACATGGAGGGGCATGCCCGCATCGTGCCGTTATCGTCGATCGACACATTGTGGATCGATGGCAAGGACGCCGACCCGCGCGGCATGGCAGTTGTCGGCCTCGACGGCAAAGTTGGTGGCACAGTGACCGATATCTGGGTCGACCGCGCCGAGCGCATTATCCGCTATCTCGAGGTCGCAATCGATGGCGTTGCCGGGCAGCATGTGCTTGTCCCGATGGCGATGTCGACCATCGAGCGGCGCCGCAACCGTGTCGTCTGTGATGCGCTGAACGGCGCGCAGTTTGCCGGGGCACCGCTCGCGCCGACAACCGGCACGATCACCTTCTACGAAGAGGAACGGGCGCAGGCCTATTTCGGCGGTGGCTACCTCTATGCGACAGCCGCCCGCCAGGAGCCGCTGATATGATCATCGAATATGATGTCGAACCGATCCGGGGGCTTCCGGGCGACCTGCCGCAAGGGGAACGGATCCTATGGCAGGGATCGCCGGACGCGCGGCAGCTGGCGGTGCGCGCCTATCACATCCGGGGCGTGGCGATCTATTTCGCGCTCCTCGCCGGATGGGGCGCGATCGGTGCGCTTACCGGGGCCAACAGCTGGCTTGGTACAGTGATCACGCTCGGCATCGGTGCGCTCGGTCTGGCGGTCATCGGGGCGATTGCCTGGGGGGCGTCGCGCACGACGGTCTATACGCTGACCAACAAGCGGATCGTGCTACGGTTCGGCATCGCGCTGCCCAAATGCGTCAACCTGCCGCTCACGACGATCAAGGCGGCGGACCTTGCCATGCATGGCAATGCCACGGGTGACATCGCCCTGCTTCTGACCGAGCAGCAGCGACTCGGCTGGATGCAGCTGTGGCCGCATGCCCGGCCCTGGAAACTCGCTGAAGTACAGCCAATGCTGCGCAGCATTCCAGAGGCGGACAAGGTCGCCGGCCTCTTGGCGCGCACGGTCGGGGCGGCACAAGGCACGCCTGTGGCGGCGTCTGCACCGGTTCTGGCGGTGGCGGCATGAGCCTGGTTCATAACCATCACGAGCGTCCTTTTCCGAAGGGAGCGCTGTGGTTTGTCGCCATCATGGTGACATTCACGATGATGTCGGCAGGCGCGGTCCGGCTCGGCTATGCCCCCGTCTCGGCATCGCCGGTCCTCCTGCGGCAATCGGAAAACCTGAAGCCGCTGGTCACGCGCGACATCAGCTTTGCCGATCAGGCCGACGGCGGACTGACGATCACCGACGTGGGAACAGGCCGTGTCGTCAAGGCAATCGTTCCGGGTGAGCCGAGCGGCTTCATTCGTGGCATCATCCGCAGCATGGGCCGCGAACGGCGCATGCATCGCGTCGGCCGCTCGGCACCCTTCCGACTGGCGTCGTGGCCCGACGGCCAACTGTCGCTGACCGACACCTTCACGGGCCGCGTCCTCGAGCTGAATTCGTTTGGCCCCGACAATCGTGCATCATTTGCCAGATTGCTCAAATGAGCCCCAGAATACCCAGAAGCTTCGACACGCCTTGCACCGTCGAGGTCGAGCACGGCTTTGACCATCTACATGCGCATGTCGAACTGGACGGCGACGTCCAGATCTATCCCGGCGACAAGGTGCGCGTGCACGGCACGTCGATCCGGCTGCCTTATGGCGAACGGCTGGTCGAACATCGCATGGCGACCGTAACACGGGCAACGCCAATCGGCCGTTTCTTGACCAGGCTCAAAGCGCGGTTCGAGATCACCGAACTATACGAACTCAGCTTTTCCAACGCTACCGACCTGAGGGACGCGCGATGAACGACATGACGCATAACTTCACCAAAGACGATGCACACGCGATCGCGACGCAGGACACGGTGCTCTCACCGCGGTTCTACACCACCGATTTCGACGCGATGGACAAGCTCGACGTTTCGCTCGTCCGCCGCGAATGGGACGCGCTGATCGCTGAAATGACGGCAGATCCCAACAAGGAGCACTTCAAGAAAACGGAGAGCTTCGAGGGGCTGATCGACGCAATGGAACCGAATTTGCGCCGCGAATTCGTCGATTTCCTGGTATCGTCGCTGACGTCCGAGTTTTCTGGATGCATCCTTTATGCCGAGATCGCCAAGCGTACCAAGAACCCCGATGCCAAGGCGCTCTACAAGCTGATGGCGCGCGATGAGAGCCGCCATGCTGGCTTCATCAACGACAGCCTCAAAGACGCCGGCATCGGCATCGATCTCAGCTTCCTGACGAAGACCAAGAAATACACCTTCTTCCGGCCCAAGTTCATCTATTACGCGACCTATCTGTCGGAAAAGATCGGCTATGCGCGCTACATCACGATCTTCCGCCATCTGCAGCGCAACCCGGACCGGATGATCCACCCGATCTTCAACTGGTTCGAACAATGGTGCAACGACGAGTTCCGACACGGCGAAGCGTTTGCGCTCGTCATGCGTTCGGACCCGAAACTGCTGTCGGGCCTCAACAAGCTGTGGATCCGGTTCTTTCTCGTCGCGGTCTATGCGACAATGTATGTCCGTGACCACGCCCGTCCGCATTTCCATGCCGCGCTCGGCATCGACCCGACCGAATATGACTACACCGTGTTCCGCACCTGTTCGGCGATCACCCGGCAGGTCTTCCCGGTTGTGCTCGACAGCGACAATCCGGCATTCCGGGCCCGTTTAGAAGCTGTCCGCATTGCCCATGTCGAAGGCCAGAGCGCCGGCGCGGTCGGTCGTCTGACCAGCAAACTGCGCATCGGCTATCACATGACGCGCCTCTATTTCATGCGCACGGAGCGCAATGCCGTGCCCGCCAGGGTGCGGCTGGTGCCCGCCTGGTGAGCACGCCGTTGAGCCTTGGCGGCCATATCCTGCCGCTGGTTTTCGTGACGCTGCTGTGGTTTGCTTCCACCGCTCTGGTGGTGTGGCTCGATAATCGTCCGCGCGTCAGCTTTGCCAACAGCCTGACGATCACCGGCATGGCGGCACTTTTTGGCGTCGGCATCATCGGCGCTGCCGCGACGTCCTCCACGCTCCTTGCCACATATGCCTCGTTCATCGCCTCGTTCGCGGTCTGGGGCTGGCACGAACTGAGCTTCCTGACCGGCACGACAACCGGCCCGCGTCGCGAGCCCTGCCCCGACAATGCGCGCGGCTGGGAACGGTTTCGCCTTTCGGCCGCAACCGTAATCCACCACGAACTTGCGCTCGTCGCGACGCTGGCGCTCTTGCTGGTCCTCACTTGGGGCAGCGCCAACCCGACCGGGGCCTTTGCGTTTGCCATCCTGCTCGGCATGCGCCTGTCGACCAAGCTCAACATATTCCTCGGCGTGCCGAATTTCTCAACCGAGATCCTGCCGCCGCAGCTCGCCTATCTCAAAAGCTATTTCCGCAACCGACCGTTTAACGCGCTGATGCCGCTATCGCTCGCGCTGGGGATTGGCGTCACCGTCTGGCTCGCCCGCACGGCGCTGGCAGCCTCCGGCGATGCCGCCGTGCAATGGTCGCTGCTGACGGGCCTGGCGCTGTTGGGCGTGGTCGAACACCTGTTTCTCGTGCTGCCGCTTCGCGACAGTGCACTCTGGCGCTGGGCAATGCCTGCGGCGCCTGTCAAAGAACTCTGAGGGGAGAAGAATAATGGATTACGAGGCCCTGTTCACCGAGCAGCTCGATTCTTTGCGCGAAGCCGGCAATTACCGGGTGTTCGCCGAGATCGAGCGCAAGAAGGGCGAATTCCCCCGCGCCCGCCGCTACGACGCGAACGGCCAGATCGGCGAAGTGACCGTCTGGTGCTCGAACGACTACCTCGGCATGGGCCAACATCCCAAGGTGCTCGAGGCGATGCACGAAACGCTCGAGAGCTGTGGCGCCGGCGCCGGCGGCACCCGCAACATCAGCGGCACCAATCACCAGCACGTCCTGCTCGAGCGTGAGCTCGCTGACCTGCATGGCAAGGAATCGGCGCTGCTGTTTACCAGTGGCTATGTGTCGAACTGGGCAGCCCTCGGCACGCTCGCCGCGCGCATGCCAAATTGCGTCGTCCTGTCCGACGCGCTCAACCATGCCTCGATGATCGAGGGTATCCGCCACAGCCGTGCCGAATGCCTGCGCTTTCGGCATAATGACGTGGCGCACCTCGACGAACTGCTGAGCCAGGTCGAGCCGGGTCGCCCAAAGCTCGTCGCGTTCGAAAGCGTCTATTCGATGGATGGTGACATTGCCCCCATCGCGGAGATCCTCGACGTCTGCGAAAAGCATGGCGCGCTCAGCTATATCGATGAAGTGCACGGCGTCGGCCTCTACGGCCCGCGCGGCGGCGGCGTTGCCGAGCGCGAAGGGCTTATGGACAGGATCGACGTGATCGAGGGGACGCTGGGCAAAGCGTTCGGCGTCATGGGCGGCTATATCGCCGCGTCGAAGAACCTGTGCGATTTCGTCCGTAGCTTTGCAAGCGGGTTCATCTTCTCGACAGCCCTGCCCCCGGCGATCGCTGCTGGCGCAGCGGCATCAATCCGCCACCTCAAGGAAAGCCAGATCGAACGCACGCGGCACCAAAACCGCGTGAAGATCGTTCGTCAGCGCCTCGACGCGATGGGCATCCCGCACCTCGACAACCCCAGCCACATCATCCCGGTCATGGTCGGGGACGCGCACCACGCAAAGATGATCAGCGACTGGCTGATGGACAATCACGGCATCTATGTGCAGCCGATCAACTATCCGACGGTCCCCAAGGGCACCGAGCGTCTGCGGATCACCCCGTCGCCCGTGCACACCGATGGCGACATCGAGCGGCTGACGACGGCATTGAGCGAGATCTGGGGGATGTGCGCGCTCGCGCGGACGTCGATCGCCGCTTAACGCGGCGTCGCGAACCAGATCACGTGACGTGGCCCCTTGCCGTTGGCGCGGGCCCGCACAGTCACTTCGTCCACAATGAAACCGGCGTCGACGAGGCGGCGGGCAAAAGCCGCATCGGTGCCGGCCGACCACACCGCAAGGATACCGCCTGGCACCAACGCTGCCTTGGCCGCGGCCAGCCCATCGCGCGAGTAGATGCGATCGTTCGCAGCCCGAACCAGGCCGTCGGGTCCGTTATCGACATCAAGCAAGATCGCTCCATAGCGCGCCCGCGCCTCGCCGATCACATCGGCGACGTCACGCATGTCGAGACTAACCCTCGGGTCGTCGAGGCACCCTGCCGCAAGCGTCGCCATCGGCCCACGTGCCCAGTCGATGATTTCGGGCACGAGCTCGGCGACTGTTACCTTCCCATAGGGCAACAGTAGCGCCAGCGCCGCGCGCAAGGTAAATCCCATGCCATAACCACCGATCAGCAGGTGCGGTGCACCCTGGAATCCGAGCCGCTCGCAAGTCATGGCCGCCAGTGCCTCTTCCGACCCACTCATGCGGCTGTTCATCAGCTCGTTACGGTCGAGCACAATCATGAAGTCATCGCCACGACGGAACAGCCGCAACGGCTCACCCCCGGGGACATTGGCCATGCCGAGCAATTCGCGGGGTTTCATCGGACAGCGTTAGAGACGCCATGGCCAAAACGCCATGCGTCACGCCGGACTTGCGCGAAATCGCTGCGGGCCTATCAGCGCGCTTAATCCTTGATCAACCGGAACCGATTTTCATGGCAGCGTATAAACAGCCGACTTTTCAGGAGCGAGCAGCGCTCGCCGCCAAAGCGAAAGAAGCAGCACTCGAAAAGCTGAAGGCAAAGCCGTTGGTCGACGAAGCCGAGCTGGCCGCGCGGCGCGAAGCCGCCGCCGCAAAGGCAGCCGCCCTGGCAAAGGCGCGCGACGAAAAGCGTGCGGCGTTCGAAGCGGAAAAGATCGCGCGCAAGGAACGTGCAGTTGCTGCGGCCGCTGCCGCGCCTGCCCCACCAAAGAAACTGACGCCCGAAGAGCAAAAGGCGATTCGCGACGCCAAATATGCGGCGCGCAAGCAACGCCTCGGCAAGCGCTAGATTTCGATCAGACGGCCCGCTTTGCTGGCGTCTTTGCAGCCAGCGTGTAGCGAATGATGAGGCCAACGCCGACAATGCTTGGGACGGCCCATACCAGCGGATTGAAGACGTGGTCCGGAACCAGCCGGATCATACCGACCGACAGGAACGCTGTGTAGGCCGAAATGCCCATGCCGAGAAGCGAACGGAAGTGTTCGGGAACATGGCTGCCCGGCACGACGCGGGGGCGCCAGACATAGGCCATTTGCGTCGCGACCGCGACCAGGCCAACGAGCGCAACCAGTGCCATGAGGGGCTGGCCAGTCCTGAGGCCGTAAATGCCGCAGTTCAGGGCGAGTACGATCACGAGCGCAAACACCAGTTGGTGCGGCCAGCGGCGCAGCGCAAGCCGATCGGCCCGATGGCGGACGACCGCCTGCCCGTAATGCGCAAAACCGATGGTCAGCATCCCGAGATAGAGCATCATCCAGCCGAACAGGCCGTTGAACAGCACACGGTCCTTGATCATCGGCAAGCGCTGCTCGGGGCCAAAGAGCGATAGCAGTGCCATCGCGATCGCCAGAAACCCCGCGCCGATGAACGCACGGCAGGCGACCCTTCCCCAAGCCCGGTGCCGATTGCTCCCCTTACGAGCGGCAATCGGCACCCAGAACGAGATGAGTCCGATGGTCCCGGCCAAGACATGGAGTACGACGATGAATTCAAACAGGTGCATCGTCACCCACATATCCAAGGATCAGCGTTTGCGGGCACCATGCCCGCAAATCGCCTATCTACCTGTGGCTGCGCCTGCGGTTTCAGGCGTGGCAACTGGCATCTCCGCTGGCGGTGCTGCCATCGGAGCGATTGAGGCAGCACCAGGCCACAGTACAGGATTTTCCGCGCGCATCGACACACCGTTCATCGGCTTATTCAAGCCCTGGTGACATGTTGCGCAGTTGATCTTGTAAACATCGCCCGTCGGGCCCTTACGCCAAGGGCTGGGGCCACCGCCAGGGTGCACCGCCGGAAAGACGCTCGCAAGCGGCGTCATATACTCGGCGTTATTGGTGGCGACCATGCGCAGGCCGTACCAGGCCAAAGCGCGTTTCGGGCTGCTCATGTCCCAGGCGCGGAACGAGGCGCTGTTGTGACAATAGGTGCAGTTGACACCAAGACTTTGCGACAGATGCATCATCAGCCCATATGTCTTCTCGGCCGTCTTGACCGAGACAACATGATCGGGCGAGGGCAGCGGCACGCTGGACGCAACCCGGATGTTGTTTACCCCGCCATCCTTCAGATAAGCCGAGAAAGAGTCATAGGGCAGTGAGGCATATGCCGTACCCGGCGTCGGCGTGTTCTGACCAAATTTGTTGCGCCAGATCGTGTTGGGGTCCGGCGACGCCGCAGCCCATTTGTACGTCGGCACCGCATTGCCCCGGTGACAGGTCCAGCACGTCACGCCCGTCCCCTGCACGTGCTGCGTATAGTTGGCATTAATGTTCTGCGTCATCTGGATCATGCGACGCGCGACCACCTTGGTGTATTTTTCGTCGGACGCCATGTTGTTGGGGTTGTGGCAATAGTTGCAGCCAACCTCGTTCGGGTCCTTGCCCGCCTGCGGCGCCACCCAGTTGTTCATCTGCGCCATGAAATGATTGAACCGATCGGTGCTGACGCCGCCGAGCACCTTCACATTCTGGTAGGTCTCACTGGCGCGCGGACCGGTGTCACCAGGCGTTTCGTAGACATTGGCAGGAATGGGCACCTGCGCCTTGACGAGGCCGGGATTGACGACCTGGTCGATGCCCGTGCCGCGATAGCCGGTCTGGGTCGATTGTTTCGGCCCGATCTCGCACCCGGCGAGCAGCATCGGCAGCGCAGCTACCGATGCGATGATGATGCGCCTTCTGGTCATTTCACAGCTCCCGGAAGCGTTGCAGGATCAACGACACCCGTCGACGGATAGCTTGGGGCATAACCATGTTGTTGTGCCCAGAGGTACCAGTTGTCGACGACCGTGCCGGTCAACAGGATGCCGATGCCGCCAGTCAGCGTCGTCAGCACCGCGAACCACCACGCCCAGCGGTGGATCGATTCCATGGTGGCATTAAAGCCCATCGTCCAGCGCCAGAACAAGGCGGCGCGTTCGGTTGCCGTACCACGGTCGGTGATTTGCTCCAGCTCGCGCTCGCCACCGTAACGACCGACCGCCAGGATGGTCGCGCCATGCATGGCAAAGAGCAGGGTCGAGCCATAGAGGAACACGATCGAGAGCGCGTGGAACGGGTTGTAGAACAGGTTCCCGTAACGGATCGAGAAGGCGGCAGTCCAGTCGAGGTGCGGGAAGATACCGAACGGCACCGCTTCGGCCCAGCTCCCCATGAGCATCGGGCGGATGAAGCCGAGGACCAGATACAGCCAGATTGCGCTGGCAAAGGCCCAGGCGACGTGCGTGCCCATCTTGAGCTGCCGCGCACGGCGGTAGATGCGCACCCACCAGAGGATGATCGATGCCGTCAGGAAGCCGCCAGCCAGGATCCACCAGCCACCCTTGGCGAGGGGGACGAAGGGCGAGAAGCCGTACTCGGGTCCCGGCGGCTCAAGCGCCAGCCAGAACAACTGGCGGACAAACTGGACGGGGTCCCAGCCTACCGATGCCCACATGTTGAGCCCGATGATCTCGAAGGCGATCAGGCCGCACACCATCGATGCAACGCCCAGATAGCCAAGATAGATTGGGCCGATCTGCGCATTGCCGATCTTGCCGAGCCAATAGTTGAAGCTGCCTTTACCGGTACGGGGCGAGTCTTCAGCGGGCAACGCCGGTCCCATTTCGGGGGCACCGCGGAGCTGCACCTGGGTGAATATGTTTTGATATTGTGCCATTTCGCTTCCCTCCCCCGTCAGGACCAGATCGGCAGGTTAAGCCACCAGGTCCACCATTCGGGCCAGCCGCGGGTCCAGAAGGGCCCTGAGATGATGATGCAAACCGCGCTCCAGAACCCGGCACTCAGCGCAAGGAACAAGCCGACGCGGTGGATGCCCAGCGTTCCCACCGAATAGCCGATGGTGTCGCGGAAGAACGTGTCTTCATATTCGGGCGTCTTGACCTCTTCACCCTTGCCAGGGTTGACCGCCGATAGGATCAGCGAGCCGTGCAGCGCCAGTGCCATCGTCGTTGTGAAGAAGAACGACACGGCGATCATGTGCGCCGGATTGTAGTGAAAATGGAGGTACTGATACCCCGTATTCGACACCCAATCGAGGTGACTGAAAATCCCGTAGGGAAAGCCAAAGCCCCAGGCGCCAAGCAGCATCGGGCGGACAACCACCAGCGAGACATAGGCGAAGATCGCCACGCTGAAGGCAAAGGGCACGTGATAGCCGATGCCGAGTTTTCGGCAGATCTCGACCTCGCGCAGCGCCCAGGACACAAAGGCCCCGACCGCGCACATCGTGATGATCTGCCAGAACCCGCCTTCGTTCAGCGGCGCCAGACCAAGACCATAGGAGATGTCCGGCGGCGCAATGCTGATCAGCCAGGGGTTCCAAGTCGGCCCCAATGAGGCAGCGTACAGGATCAAGCCCGTACCGATCAACGCACACAAGGCCGTCGTCACCCCGAAAAAGCCGACGTAAAATGGTCCTACCCAGAAGTCGAACAGGTCACCGCCGATCAGCGTGCCTCCCCGGACCCGGTATTTTCTTTCGAAGCTCAACAGCGCCATAGCACGTCTCCGCGTGCTTCACCCGATCGTCGGGTGAAGTCCCTTTTAGATCACAAATATGCTCCGGGTCACGGAACGGGGCAGGTGTCGCGCCCGACCCCGTTCCGCTTCCCCGTACCGTATCGCTACGGCGTAGTCGTCGCTGGCGCTGTCGCCACGGCAGAAGCCGCAGGCGCACCATCGAGCCAGTTGTACCGGTTGGTGCTCAGCAAAATGAAGTGAATCAAGATTGCCAACACCCACAAGAAGACCGCAAGAGCCGTCAACAGGCGGCGGCCATCGAACATCATCCACGTTCTCCACATGGGAACGCTCCTTTCAGTTAGAGTCTAGCTGCGCCCGGTGGACACAGCGGCAGGTGCTACAACCGCAACTTTTGCGGCTTCATATGGAGCAGTCCCCGGGAACCACGGCCGCCATGCCCACACGAGAATGTGTGCGATGACCGCCACAGTGACGAAGAACCCCATGCTCATGACGAAGAGCTTGTGAAACTCCTTCGCCTCAGCTTCGGTCAGGTACGTCCCAACCCCGTCTCTATTATCACTCATGTTACCGTCTCCGTTTTGCCCTTCGAATTATGGAGCGACGGGTGCGCCCCTGGGCGGCATCCGCGTGGGGATATCCACGAGGATCTGGTGAGGTCCCGAAGGACCGAAAGGGTCAGCGTCACGCTCACGCGTTCGCCTCCTGCATGGCTTCATCGACGCGGGCCTGCGTCACGACCGCTTCGCCGGCGCGGCGAGCGGCGCGCTCAGCCGCGTCACGAATACGCTTGGCCATCGAAATGCGGACCAGCACCGGGGCGCGTTCAACGGCGGCATCGAGACTGTCCTTGGCTGTCACGTCCCAGGCAAGTTCGGTGAGGTTGCGCGCGGGCGTAGCCTCGACCTTGTCGAGCACAGTGCCGAGCGGCAGGATGTTGAACAGCGCATCAAACAGCGCGTTGCAGACTTCCTGGATCAGATAGGTCGCCCCGGCATAACCCATGAACGGCGTGCCGGTATGGCGACGAATGACGGCTCCCGGAAAGCTCGCGGGCATGAACATGCTGCGTCCACCCGCTTCGGCCCCGTACATGCGCTCGTTAAAGC
>JBMOGG010000006.1:0-40471 GCA_049318505.1 Sphingomonas sp.
CAGTGTCGCCTGCTCTGCTCGTATTGTCTTAAGCAATGATCTTCTCGCGTGGCACGGTTTATAGGATGGCCAAGCCTAGCGCGTCGCGGTTAACAGATCGTCGCCTGGGAATGAGTTTTGGCAGTTACGTCATATCAATTCTCACTGACAATCACGCATGAGCCCATCGGGTCCGCCCGCGTTAACCGCAGCGCCCGGTCCCGCACCGTTTGAAGGCCTACCCCACTGGTGCGCGCCGCTTCGCCTCGGCTGCCGCCGTCATAAATCATCGCCAGCGCCAGCAGCCGACGAACCTGCCCAGCACCGCGCCGAGACTGCGCAAGCTGCCGTCATGCCGTCGCTGTGATGTCCGCCCGCAAACCCACTGCCGCAGCCACCTCCCTGAGAAGCGAATGTTGAATCACAGCATCGCGCTCTTGGGAAACGCCCGCGTGAGCCACGCTTCACGATTTTTGGTATGACGGTAACGCTCAGGGAGCTTCAATAGCCCCTCGGTGTTCGGCGAGCCCTGTCGATTCCCGCTACTTCGATCCGATCCCCATCCCGGTCCATTTTGCAATGAACGCCCATTGGTCGGCGGCTTCCTCGATGATCTTGTCGGTCGGCTTGCCGCTGCCATGCCCGGCACGCGTTTCGATGCGGATCAGCTGGGGCTTGTCGCCGATTTTTGCTGCTTGCAGCGCGGCGGTATATTTGAAGCTGTGCCCGGGCACCACGCGGTCGTCGGTATCGGCCGTCGTGACGAGGATCGCCGGATAGGCCACGCCAGGCTGGATGTTGTGCAGTGGCGAATAAGCCCGCAGCACGCGCCAGTCGGCCTCGACCGCCGGATCGCCATAATCGTCGGTCCAATAGCGTCCGGCCGTAAACCGATTGAATCGCAACATGTCCATGACACCCACCGCCGGCAGTGCCGCGGCGAACAGGTCGGGCCGCTGGTTGACGACGGCGCCGATCAGCAAGCCGCCGTTCGATCCGCCCTGGATGGCAAGCTTGTCTTTCGACGTGATCCCCTGTGCGATCAGATATTCGCCTGCTGCGATGAAATCGTTGAAGACGTTCTGCTTGTTGGCGCGCTTCCCGGCCTCATGCCAGGCGTTACCATATTCGCCGCCGCCGCGCAGATTGGCGATGGCAAGCACGCCGCCCGCGTCCAGCCACGCCAGCCGCGTTGCGCTAAAGCCCGGCGTCATCGAGATGTTGAAGCCGCCATACCCATATAACAGTGTCGAGGCGGGCGTCGTCAGCCCCTTCTTGCGCACGATGAACATCGGGATATTCGTGCCATCCTTCGACGGGTAGAAAACCTGCTGCGTTTCGAACACGGCCGGGTCGAACGAAAGCTTGGGCTGGAAAACCGGCGCGCTGGTGTTGGTCGCGCTGTCGTAACGATAGACGGTCGCAGGTGTCGCAAAGCTGGTGAAGGTGTAAAAGCTTTCGCTATCGCCGGTCTTGCCGCCGAAACCCGACGCCGTGCCAATGTCGGGCAGCCGCACCGCACCGAGCGACTTGCCGTCGAGTTCAAACAGTTCGGCCTCCGACTTGGCGTCGCCGAGATAGGCGACAACCAACCGCTGTCCGATCAGTGATGCGCCGACCAATGTGTCGCTCGTCTCGGCAATAACCGGCTTGAGCTTGGGTGTCCGCTCGGCGACATCGATCGTCGCAATCCGGCCTTTTGGTGCGCCCTTGTCGGTCACGAACCAGAACTTGGACGCAACCGTGCCGGCGAGCTCCCAGTTGTTGTCGAGGCCCGCGATCAGTGTCCGCGGTTTGCCCACGGCATCTCCCGCCAGCGGCGCGATCGTGATCTCGACCTTGGGGTCGGTCCCTTGCGAGGAGGTGATGACAACCCATTTGCCGTCGTCGGTCACCTGCGCGCTGTGCCCCAGCTTGGGCCGGTCGGGTGTGCGATAGACCATCGTATCGGCGTCCTGCGCGGTGCCGACCTTGTGGAACCACACTTGCTGGTTGGTCGTCAGCGCCTGGAACTTCGCGCCTTCCGCAGGCGCATCGAAGCGCGAGTAGAAGAATCCGCTCCCATCGGGCTTCCATGCAATCCCGGAAAACTTCACCCATTCGATGCGGTCAGGCAATTCCTTGCCGCTTGTCGCATCGATCACCTTCAGCGTGCGCCAGTCGGTGCCGCCGTCCTGGATCGCATAGGCAAGGTAGCGCCCGTCGTCTGACGGCGCCCATTCGGCGAGCGCGGTTGCGCCGTCCTTTGCCCAGAGATTGGGGTCGAGAAGCAAACGTCCCGCACCGGTCAGGCCGTCGCGCACCCACAGGGTCGACTGGTTCTGCAGGCCGCTGTTGTGCGAATAGAAATAGCGCGCCCCGGCCTTTCGCGGCGTGCCCATGCGTTCATAGTCATAGAATGACTTCATGCGCGCCTTGAACGCGTCGCGCCCGGGCAAGGTCGCAAGATAGGCGTCGGTGACCTTGTTTTCTGCCGTTACCCAGTCGCGCACCTTGGCATCGGTGCGGACGTCGTTTTCCAGCCAGCGATAAGGATCGGCGACCTTTTCGCCGAATTGCTCGTCGATCTGCGTAACCGTTGCGGTTTCGGGGTAGGTAAGCGGAGTTTCAGCCATGATCGGGGCGGAAATGAACGCAGCAAGCGCCGCGAGCAGGACTGGTTTCAATGGAAAGGCTCCGGAATCTGGTGATGCCGGTGTCTATGATGCCTTATCGCGCGTGCGCAAGCCGTCTCGCTTACGCAGCTTCGTCCATATCTTCGTCGCCCATCACCGGTCCGGAGTCCTGCCCCTTGGCAGAAACGTCACGATCGACGAATTCGATGATCGCCATGTCGGCGGCGTCAGACGCGCGGATGCCGGCCTTGACGATGCGCAGGTACCCACCGGCACGCTCGGCATAACGGGGCGCGATCACGTCGAACAACTTGGTCAGCTGCTTCTCGTCGAGCAGCCGTGCATGGGCGAGACGGCGGTTCGACAGGCCGCCCTTCTTGGCCAGCGTCACCAGCTTTTCGGTGTAGGGGCGCAGTTCGCGCGCCTTCGCCAGCGTGGTGGTGATCTGCTCATGCTTGATCAGCGCTGCCGCCATGTTGCGGAACAGGGCAGTACGATGAGAAGACGTGCGCTGAAGCTTACGTCCGCCGACACGATGGCGCATAAAAAATCCTTTTCGTTCGTTAAGGGGCCGTGTCGGGAACCCATCAAAGCGTTACTTTGACGCGAGCCCGTCAGGAACCCCAGACCGGGCGGTGGATCCGCCGGAGCGCGTAGCCCTTAGCGCGGCCGTGCATAAAGTCAACGCGGGCAGGTGCGCGTTGGGTCCGGTGCGCGCCTCGTTTATGCCTCGACGCGTTCCGGCCGCCGGGCGGAGCTGTTGGCAGCGCGCGCCTCCGGCGACCACACTTCGCGCCTGCCCCCCGCCCGCCGGTCGACAGCAACGGGCGTGCTTTGGACCCGGCGTTCAAACCTGAAGTTTTTGGAATGCTCCATCATCACGTTGACTTTGGTCGACAGGTTCACGGCCGCCGCAGAGGTCTCTTCGACCATCGCGGCGTTCTGCTGGGTTGCCCGGTCCATGCTGGATACAGCGGACGCGATCTCGCTGACGGCAAGCGATTGCGCCTGGTTGTCGGCGACCATGCCGTTCAGCAACGTGTTCACTTCGCCAACATCGGTCGCAATTTCCTGAAGGGCGCCATCGACGTTGTGCACGGCGGCCACGGCAACGACGATTTCCGCCTGCGTCGTGGTCAGCTGGTCGCGCGCGCTTTTCGCTTCTTCCTCGGCACGCAGGGCAAGCGCGGAAACAAGGTCGGCGACGACGGCAAAGCCACGCCCGGCGTCTCCTGCGCGTCCTGCCTCGATGGTCGCATTCATGGCAAGCACGCGGGTCTGGAAGGCGATTTTGTCGAGCCCCTCGATGACCGCGTCCGTTCCCTTGGCACTGTTGGCGACCTTGTGCATGGCTGCTACGGCTTCCTCTGCCGTTGCACGCCCCAGATTGACTGTCGCCAGCGCCGCGTCAGCACGGGCGACGGTGCCGATCGAGGCCGTTGTCGCTCCCTGCAGTCGTGCGTCGATCTGCACCAGCGTTGCACTCGTCTGTTCGAGGCTCGCGGCTGTCCCTTCGGTCCGCCGTGCCAGATCCTCCGATGCGGTGGCGATCTCGTCGGCGCCGGTATGGATGTCGCGGGCCGTCTCGACGACCCTTTGGATCATCGTGCGCAGCGTGGACACTGCGGCATTGAGTTTGTCGGCCGTCTGCTCGTAACTTTCCGGGAATTCGATCTCGATCTGCTCGGTCAGATCGCCGCGAGCCAGCGTCTGCAGCACACGGGCCAACTCCTCATTGGCCCGCTGCTGGTCGGCAGCGCTTTGCGCATCGGCTTGGGCGCGTACGACGGTTGCCTGGCGAAAGCGTTCCACAGCCCTGGCAATTTGCCCAAGCTCATCGGCTTGATCGAGAAAGGGGATGACTGCCGACTTTCCTTCAGAGAGGGAGACGGTGGCTTCCGCCAGTTCGACCGTTGGCGTCACGAAACGCTTGAGCAGCAGCGCACAGAATGCCCCGACGGAGCCGACGATAATCAGACCGAGCACCAAAAGCATGATCAGTGCCCAGTTCAGCGTCGAGGCAGCGCGCTCCTGCAGCTTTGCATTATAGTCGTTCGAGCGCGCGACGACCTCGTCAATGGCGACGCGGTGCTGCGCGTAAGCGGCTTCGAGTTGGCCATAGCTTGCATCGAGGGCAACGCGGTCGTTTGCCCGTGCGGCGGGCAAAAGCTTGTTTTCGACTTCGTCCCAGAACTGATCGGCAGACGGCTTGCTTGCAGCCAGAGCCCGACCAACGGTTTCGTCGATGCCTGATTTCGCCCAATATTCGTGCCGAGCATTAAAGTCGTTGTGAAGCCGTTCGAGTTTCTTGGTGATTTTGCCCACGGCGCCGGGGTTGCGTGCGAGCAGCGTCGCGTCGAGATAAGCTTCGGTCACAGAGGCCGGAGGCGCCAGCACGTCGGCCATCAGGTCGGAACTTTGCTGCGCCTGCGTTTGAAGCGGCCCGCCCATCCGGATGACATTGATCCGCCAGGCGGCCAAGCCCGCGACGATGAGGATCATGAAGAGCAGCACTACGCCACCCGCTCGGGCGAACGTTCGGATGGTCATTCTCGACTCCAAGGTTACACACGCCACGAAACCTGCGCGATCGACGCGGCCCGGTGCTTACCCCTCGTTATAGACGACCCCGCACTAGACCGCGGCCAAGGCAGCATTTTTCTGCGAACCGATCGTGCAAAGAAGCTTGAACCTCGCACTATCCGCGAACATTGCGGATTGACGGGAGGGGTAGGTCCCGCAACGGTTCGGATCGATGACTTGAAGGTTCCCAGCATTGTGCCGCAGCATGCAGGCCTGGCAGGCGACGGTCGGCCTGCGCCGGGTGCAGATCGGTTCGCGGTGAGCGCTGAAACCAGCGCGACGCCGATGGTCTTTGTCGACGCGACCAGCCCTGACTGGCCGGTCGTTTTTGCAAATGATGCGTTTGTTCGGCTCACCGGATTTCCTGCCGCGGTGGTGGTTGGCGAGCCCCTGAGTTTTCTGTTCGACCATGTCTTGGATCCAACATCCAAAACGGCGATCGAGTTGGCGATCAAATCCCACAAGAGCGGGGTCTGGGAAATGCGCTGCCGACGTTCTGACTGGAGCGCGTTCGCATCGGCCTTGGTTCTGGACGACGTGCGCGATAGCCAGAACATGATCGAGAGTTACTGCCTGAGTTTCATAAGACTTAACGACAATTCCGCGCGTCTCATCGCCAAGAACAGCCAATTGCATGCGCTGTATGAACGCGCACCTGGTTTTATCGCGATCACACAAGGCCCGGAACACCGTTATGCCTTCGCCAATGCTGCCTACAGGGCGCTTTTGGGACTTGAGCACGTGGTTGGTTTGACAGTCCGTGAGCATCTGCTCGACCGGCTCGGCCAGGCCTTCCTCGACCTCGTCGACCAGGTCTATCGCACCGGTGAACCTTGTGTTGCAAAGGCATTCAAGGTCGATTTCCTCAACCTGGAAACCGGGATGACC
The DNA here is from genome assembly GCA_049318505.1 of Sphingomonas sp. Taxonomy (GTDB): domain Bacteria; phylum Pseudomonadota; class Alphaproteobacteria; order Sphingomonadales; family Sphingomonadaceae; genus Sphingomonas_O. Next base: position 6,066 of record JBMOGG010000006.1, read on the forward strand.
GAGCCGCGGTATCTCGATTTCGTGCAACAGCCGGTTTATGGCCCGGAGGGTAAGGTTTCGGGCCTTTTTTGCGAAGGCTATGACGTTACCGAGCAGCACCGGGCGGCCGTCACTCGTGCGGCTCTGCAGGCAGAAATGATCCACATTTCCCGCGTGAACGCAATGAATGCCATGTCGACGACCTTGGCTCACGAACTCAATCAGCCGTTGAGCGCGATTGCGAACTATGTGGCTGGCAGTCTTCAGATCGTCGACAGCACGCCGGGTGTGGACGGGCGCATTGAACGGGCGTTGCTTGGTATTCGCGAAGCCTCGGCGTGCGCGGCGGATATCATCCGCAATGTTCACGAACTGACCAAGCGGCGCGAACCGGAGCGCACAATTTTCGAGCTCGAGCCGGCAATCGACGAATGCATCCGCCTGGTCAGCTCGGCAATACCCCCCGGCATCCGCATCGAGAAAGACCTCGCACACGGCCTGACCATGACGGCGAACCGGGTGCAAATTCAGCAGGTAATCATCAATTTGCTGCGCAACGCCAGCGAGGCAGGCCTACCATCCGGGACGCAGACGATCACCATCGTTGCTGGCGAAGAGGCGCAAGACCTTGTCGTGCGCATAATCGACACCGGCCGGGGCGTTACGCCCGAAGCCGCAAGCAAGATGTTTTCATGGTCGCAGTCTTCGAAAGAAAACGGGATGGGTCTGGGGCTGTCGATCTGCCGTACGATCATCGAGGCGCATCGCGGCCGCCTATGGATGCAGCGCACAGGAAACGACGGGACCGAATTCCGCTTCTCGGTGCCGCGCGCGCCACAGCAACTCTTGCCTGGCGACAGCAATTTGACCGATACTGCCCGGCAGGCCGCCGCGTGCAGCTGATTCTGTGACTTAGGCCTTCCCTTGGGTTCTGATGAATTCGCAGACAAGGTCGGTCAGGCGTTGGGCTGCCCGGCGCTGCTCATCGGGCGAGGCGGCTTCCAGCAGGCGCCAAACATGGCCCCAAACAGATTGGTGCGGCCCGGTATAAGCTGCCGACCAATTGGAAGAATGTGGCCGGCTCACCGCGCGCTGTTTGAAAAAATACAACATGCTTCCAATCGGGATTCGGACTGACGAAGTGCCTTTGTCAAACCCAGATTAACTGGGGTGAGATAAATCGTTGTCGCTGCGTCAGACTTGCGCGACGCTGGCCTTTTACTTGTCGCTGAATAGTTCGGTGATATCGGGCGATGGAAGCAACCAGAACGAGATTCAAGAAATGGCCCTGACGTTGTTCGGCATTCCCAATTGCGACACGGTAAAAAAGGCGCGAGCATGGCTGACGCAGCACGGCGTCGATTATGAGTTTCACGATTACAAGCGATTTGGGACCGATGCACAGACACTTGCCCGCTGGGTGGACGTCATTGGATGGGACCGGCTGCTCAACCGGGCCGGCACGACGTATCGTAAATTGCCGGAAGCCGACAAGAAGGGCGTGGATGGACCTGACGCAAGGTCCTGGGCCATTGCGATCATGAGTGCCCATCCGTCGACGATCAAACGTCCCGTGGTCGAAGGCGACGGGCTGCTGCTCGTCGGCTTCAAGGCCGACGACTGGGCAACAAGCTTTGCTGCCTGAACCTCAGCTAACGGGGACGTTCAGGCCAGCGCCACAGCCTTTCGGTTACCCAATGCTCGCGTGGCCCCTTGCCACGTGAAGGAGATCGGAAATGGTGCGCAAGTTTCTTTACGCTGCCGCCCTTGCCGCCGCGTCGGTCGCGGGCTTGGCTGCACCTGCAGCCGCTCAAGGCTATGGCGGTATCACATTGAGCGTCGGCCCGCGTTATGGTGCCTATGACAACGGCCATTATGGCTACCGCGACGACCGAGTGCATTATCGCGACCGCGCTCGTGATTTGCGCGCGCGCGCGCGGTGGGAGCGGCGGATGCGTTGGGAGCGGGAACGCGAATGGCGTGAAAGGGCGCGCCGCGAGCATCGCTGGCACAACGACCGGCATCGCGACTGGGGTTACCGTCGCTATTGATTGCTGAATGAACATAAGGCCGCTCTCGCTTTGACGGGGGCGGCCTTTTCTCTGTCTTTTCCTGCCAACATTGCTTGACCCGCGCGCTTGCACATGTCTTTGCGCCAGACATGGAAAAGTCAGCAACCGACATCATGCAGGAAGCGGTTGTCGCCGCTGTCCTCGACGCCATCGTAGCTTGGAAGGCGGCCTCGGGCGGCCTTGCCAACGCGCTCGCGCGCGATCTAGGCGCCGTGCACCAGAATACGACGCTCGCCGATCTGCCGCGCGAAGTGCAAATCGCGATTTCCACGAGCACGCGCGCCGCGTTCAATCGCCTTCTCAAGGAAGGCTATACCGTTTCAAAGGGGGCGCCGCCGTCGCGCCCGCAGCCCAGCGGAACGCGCCCGCCGCGCACCGATGGTCCACCGCGCGGGCCCCGAGCGCCCGGTCGCGGCCCCGGGAAGCCGCCCGTCGTCGAAACCAAGCGCCCCCCCCGCGGCGGCGGCGGCGGCGGGCGCGGCGGTCCGCCTCGCGGGCGCTGATACCATGACGCGCCGGCTTGTTTCATCGGGTTCGCCATTCGAGGTTGTGGCCGGCTATTCGCGTGCTGTCGTCCAGGGGGACTGGTGTTTCGTCGCCGGAACCACAGGCTATGATTATGTGGCGATGACAATGCCGGCCGACGTCCGCGACCAAGCAAGGAACGCGCTGGGAACGATCGCCGGGGCACTTGCCGAGGGCGGGTTCACTCTGTGCGATGTCGTGCGCGCTACCTATTATATCACGTCCGACGTCGATTGGGCCTATGTGAGCCCTGTCTTCGGCGAGATATTCGGTGACGTCAGGCCTGCTGCGACCTGCCTTGTAACTGGCTTGGTGGCACCCGAAATGAAGATCGAGATCGAAGTGACGGCATTCAGGGGATAGCGGCGATGGTAAAGGCAGTCTGGAACGGCGTGACGATCGCTGAAAGCGACAACACGGTCGTCGTCGAGCGCAATCATTACTTCCCGCGGTCGAGCGTGAGCCCGGCCTATCTTACCGACAGCGGCACGACGACCGTTTGTTCATGGAAGGGCACGGCGAGCTACCACAACATTGTGGTGGACGGCCAAACCAACGCAAATGCGGCCTGGTATTACCCCGAGCCCAAGCAGGCGGCCGCAGAGATTATCGACCACATAGCGTTCTGGAAGGGAGTTCAGGTCGGGTGACGCGGCAGTCATGACGCGCTAGACCATAGTCCATGTCCACGACCTTCACCCTCGACACATCGACCAGTCGCGCCAACCCGACTCCCGCGCCGATGAAACGCCTCACTGTGCCGGCGATCCGCGCGCACAAGGATGCGGGCAAGACGGCCGAGCCGCTCGTGATGCTGACGGCCTACACCGTGCGCATGGCCCAGCTGCTCGATCCCCAGTGCGACATCTTGCTGGTGGGCGACTCGCTGGGGCAGGTGATTTATGGCTTGCCGTCCACGCTGGCAGTTACGCTCGACATGATGTGCGCCCATGGCGCCGCAGTGGTGCGTGGCAGCTACCACAGCGTTGTCGTCGTCGACATGCCGTTCGGCAGCTACGAGGGGTCAGCTGAGCAGGCGTTTGCGAGTGCAAGCCGTATCATGGCCGAGACGGGATGCGCCGCGATCAAGCTGGAAGGCGGACAGGCGATGGCAGAGACGATCGCGTTCTTGTCCGCCCGCGGCATACCGGTGATGGCCCATGTCGGCTTGACGCCCCAAGCGGTGAACCAGCTCGGCGGCTATGGCGCGCGTGGGCGCAACCAAGCGGAATATGCGCGTATCCTCGATGATGCCACGGCTGTCGCGCAGGCGGGTGCCTTCGCGATGGTGCTGGAGGGTGTCGTGGAGACGCTTGCCGATGCCGTGACGGCCAGCGTCGATGTGCCGGTCATTGGCATCGGCGCGTCGGCGAAATGCGACGGGCAGGTCCTGGTGACCGAGGACATGCTGGGCCTGTTCGAGCGGACCCCGCGCTTTGTGAAACGTTATGCGGCCATGGCGGACTTTGTGGCAGAGGCGGCTGCCGCCTATGCAGCAGACGTCCGCGCACGTGCCTTTCCCACGGCCGATCAGATCTATGTGGCCAAGGCACCGGTGCCGGACTCAAACAAGGTCTAGCCGCGCCTCGCCTCCGCCGCTAAGGCATCTCATCGTTTTTCCCCGAGAAAGGGCACAGACTTGGCGCTCCCGCCGCAGACCAACGAAGCATTCCTGCGTGAAGTCGACGAGCAAGTCCGTCTCGATAATGTCGCACGATTCTGGAAACGCTGGGGCCGCGCGCTTGTCGCCGCTCTGATTGCGATGCTCGTAGCGCTTGGAGGCTATCTCTGGTGGCAGAACAACCGCGAGGCGGCGGCGGGTGTTGAGGGCGAACAAATGTCGCTGGCGCTCGATGATCTCGCCAGCGGTGCCGCCAACAAGGCCGAACGCGAACTCGCCAAACTGAACACTTCCTCCACGCCGGGCTACAAAGCCGGCGCAAGGCTCGGGCTTGCGGCATCCAAGCTCAGCAAAGGTGATGCAAGAGGGGCAGGGGCGGACTATGCTGCGATTGCGGCCGACACGTCGATCGCCAGGCCGTATCGTGATCTCGCGCTGGTGCGGCATGTTGCGGCAATGTTTGATACGCTCGCACCGCAGGACGTCGTCAACCAGCTCAAGCCTCTGGCGGTGAAGGGTAATGCATTCTTCGGAAGCGCGGGCGAAATGACCGCGATTGCCTATCTGGAGATGAACAAGCGCGCCGAAGCCGGTGCCATGTTCGCCGCGCTTGCCAGTGATGAAGGCGTGCCGGACTCGATCCGTTCGCGCAGCGTTCAGTTGGCGGGTGTATTGGGCGTCGATGTAAAACCAGCGCGTGCGCAAAGCGGGACCGGGAAATGATGAAATTGAACAAACGCGCGCTGGTTCTTGCCCCTGCGCTGGTTGCGCTGCTCGCCACCGGCGGCTGCGGTGTTTTCAAAAAGGGCAAGCCCAAGACGGCTGTGCTCGGTGAGCGCGTCCCCATTCTGGTGAGCGAAAACGATGCCAGTGTCGAGCCGTCCATCGCCGATGTCGAAGTGCTTCTGCCTGCCGCCGTTGCCAATGACACGTGGAGCCAGCCGGGCGGCAATTCCGCCAAGTCGATGGGCCACCTGGCAATCGGCGGTTCGCCTGTACGTGTCTGGGAGGCGCGGATCGCCGGCGTTACCAAAGCCGAACGTCTGGCCGCAGCACCCGTCGTCTCGGGCGACACGCTCTATGCCATGGACACCACGGGAACGGTCCATGCTTTCGATTCCGCAACCGGTGCCAAGCGCTGGAGCGTCTCGTTCGGTGGCGATGGCAAGAAGAAGCAGAGCCGCATCGCCTTTGGCGGTGGTGTGAGCGTCGACGGGGCGGTGGTGTACGCGACCAACGGCCTTGGCGATATTGCTGCGCTCAATGCCGCAAACGGCTCGACGGTGTGGAAAAAGCGCCCGGGCGGGCCGTTGCGCGGGGCGCCCAGCGTTGCCGGCGGCAGCATCTACGCGATGAGCCAGGACAACCAGATTTTCGCGCTCAATGCCGCAGATGGGACGACGCAGTGGACCGAGGCAGCCGCTGTGCAGACCGCGGGCGTGTTCGGCGTAGCGGCGCCCGCCGTTGCGCAAGCGACGGTCGTGTCGGGTTTTTCGTCGGGCGACCTCATTGCCTATCGCTATGAAAATGGTCGAACTCTATGGGGCGACGCGCTGTCGCGGACCAGCGTCAACACCTCGGTCTCGACGCTCAGCGACATCGATGCCGACCCGGTGATCGACCAGGGCCGCGTTTTTGCGATCGGGCAGGGCGGTCGCATGGTCAGCCTCGAGCTCGTGACCGGGCAGCGCATATGGGAACTCAACGTCGCTGGTATTTCGACGCCATGGGTTGCCGGAGAATGGGTGTTTGTGGTGACCGACGAAGCAAAACTGCTGTGCGTCGCACGAGCCACGGGCAAGGTGCGCTGGGTGTCGCAGCTCCAGCGCTACCGCAAGAACAAGGCGAAGAACGGCCCGGTCAGCTGGACTGGCCCGGTGCTCGCCGGCGAACGTCTCATCCTCGCGAACTCCGAAGGCGGGCTCTCCTATGTTTCGCCGTCCGATGGCAAGGTCGTGAGCTCGGCCAAGGTTGGTGCGCCGGTCTTCTTGCCGCCCATCGTTGCCAATTCAACGCTCTACATCCTCGATAACTCGGGTCGCATTTCGGCGTTCAAGTAATGAGCAAGCCGACCGTCGCCATTATCGGTCGGCCAAATGTCGGCAAATCGACACTGTTCAACCGGCTCGTTGGCAAGCGCGTGGCGCTTGTCGATGACCGCCCGGGCGTCACCCGCGACCGGCGGGAGGGCGACGCCGAGTTGCTCGGGCTGAAATTCAGGATCGTCGATACAGCTGGTTTTGAGGATGAGGATGCCGCGACGCTTCCTGGCCGCATGCGTCAGCAGACGCAGGCCGCCGTTGACAGCGCGGATGTCGCCCTGTTCGTGGTGGATGCGCGGGCGGGCATCGTCCCGCTCGATGAGGAAATCGCGCGCTGGTTGCGCAGTTCCAAGACGCCGGTCGTGCTTATGGCCAACAAGGCCGAAGGGAATGCGGGTAACGCGGGCGTCTATGAAAGCTTTGCTCTGGGTTTCGGTGAACCGGTACCGTTCAGCGCCGAGCACGGCGAAGGCCTTGCCGACCTGTTCGAGGCGCTCTTGCCGCTCGTCGATGCCGTGCAAGCCAAGCTCGACGCGCCCGAGGTTCAAGCCACGCCGCTGCCATCGCTTGCCGTTGAGACCCAGGCTGATTCCGACGTCGATGACGTCGATGATGATGTAGACCTGATCGACGCCGATTATGACGATGACGATTCCCCGCTGAAGCTTGCGATCGTCGGTCGTCCCAATGCGGGCAAGTCGACGCTGGTGAACAAGCTGCTCGACGAAGAACGGATGATCACAGGGCCGGAAGCCGGCATCACACGTGATTCTATCAGTATCGACTGGCAATGGCGGGATGGCGAGCGGACGCGCGACGTTCGCCTCATCGACACAGCCGGCCTCAGGCGACGTGCAAAGGTCGACGACAAGCTCGAAAAGCTGTCGGCGCAAGACACCAAGAACGCGATCGATTTCGCCGAAGTCGTCGTGGTGCTGCTCGATGCCACACGCGGGCTGGAAGCACAGGACCTGCGTATCGCCGACCAGATCTACACAGAAGGGCGCGCCATGATTTTCGCGCTGAACAAATGGGACACGGTCGAAAATGGCGCGCCCCTCTACCAGGGCATTCGCGCGGCGCTCGACGACGGTTTTGCTCAGGTGCGCGGCGTGCCGCTGCTGACCTTGTCCGCGATTTCGGGTAAGGGTCTCGACCTGCTGATGAAGGTTGCATTCGAAACGCGGGCGGCGTGGAGTAGACGCGTTTCGACAGGCAGGCTCAATCGCTGGTTCGAACGCGCGCTCGAAGCCAATCCGCCGCCGGCACCGGGCGGGCGCCGGATCAAGTTGCGCTATGCCACGCAGATTAAGGCGCGACCGCCGAGTTTCGTAATTTTCGGTACGCGGGTCGACGAACTGCCGGAAAGCTATCGTCGCTATCTCGTCAACGGCTTGCGTCGTGAGTTGGATTTCGGCGCGGTTCCCATTCGCCTTAATTTCCGTGCGCCGAAGAACCCATTTTCGGACGGCAAGTCGACCGGCCGGTAACAAGCCGTTTACTTTCAGGGACCTAAAGCAGGATCGGCAGGGTTGGGGACGGCTCTAGCCGGAGTGCACGACGTGGCAGACGCGCCGATTATCGATTGGGAAGCATTTCAGCAGGCTCGAACCGAGCTGCGGGCGGACTTTATCCGTATCCTTGGCTATTTTCGCGAGGACGGGACGAAGTCGGTTGCGGCCATCGAAGAGGCATTGCGCGCAAAAAATGCAGCCGCGCTGGTCATTCCCGCGCATAGGCTGAAGGATGAGGCGGATCAGTTCGGCGCGAACGCGCTGGCCGATTTGGCTGAATCTATCGAGATCGACGCGCGCAAATGTGTGGAATGGCGCCAGACGCCCGATGAACTCATCACCGATGTCATCAAGCTGCGTCCCTTGTTCGAAGAAACGCTGGCGGCATTCGATGTCGAGATAAACCCGCTGGTCGCGCGGCGCGGCATGCGTCGTCGCCAAGGGGTGACGGAACAGGGCTTCGGCCGGATCTGATCGACCAGAGCGCCTAGCTCGCCTCGGTCGGCTTGCTCTGGAGCTGGATGTAGTTTTCGATCCCCATCTGCCGGATCATGTCGAACTGCTTTTCAAGCACATCGACGTGCTCTTCCTCGTTTTCGAGAATATCGGCGAACAGGTCGCGGCTGACGAAGTCGCGCACGTTTTCGCAGTGCACGATGGCGTCGCGCAAAGGAGGCAGGGCTTCTTCCTCGAGGGCAAGGTCGGCACGGAGGACTTCCTCGACGTTTTCGCCAACACGCAACCGCCCCAGTAGCTGGAAATTGGGCAGGCCGTCGAGGAACAGGATGCGCTCGGCCAACCGGTCGGCATGCTTCATTTCGTCGATCGATTCATGGCGTTCATATTCGGCGAGACGTGCCACGCCCCAGTTGTCGAGCAGGCGGTAGTGCAGCCAGTATTGGTTGACGGCCGTCAGTTCGTTGCGAAGCGCGATATTGAGATGCTCGATGACCTTCGGATCGCCCTTCATGGCTCGCCCCTTGTTGATTGTGCTTCAGCCTAACCCGTTATTCCGCCCGGCTCCAGCCGATAAATGGCAAGAATCTGCTGTTGTCAGCTAATGCGATTAGCAAGCAATTGCGCGTTCGGACTCGATGATCTGGCGCGCAAAAGGCAAGCACTGTCCGCAGCGCACCTGGCAACCCAATTTGCGATAGGCGCACAGCGGCGTTGCTGAGCCGTCGCGCGCGGCGGAGCGCACGTCACGTTCGCGAATCGCATTGCAGACACACACAACCATGGGCTGTAGCTAATGCGACTGAGAATGGTTCGCAAGTATTTTTGCGAATGGCTCTCAATTCATGAGTGCTGGGAAGAATCCTTCATGGGCTGCACGCAACGCATCAAGTGTCAGGTGCTGCGGCCCCCCGCGATCGATGAGGTCGAAGACCAGACTGTCACCGCCTGTCGTGCCGATCGCGACGGAGAAGAGATTGGCTGCCGTCGCCCGCGCGCGGACGGCGGCACCGTCTGGGCTGGTCACGACGTAGCGACCCTGATCCTCCCCAAAGAGCAGCGCGGCAGGATTGGGGATCTGCAAGACGACAGCCATGGTCATTCCCATATTCCCGGCTAGTGCCATTTCAGCGACCGTGACGGCCGCGCCGCCATCCGCGCAGTCGTGGACCGCCGTCACCAGTCCTTCAGCGATGAGCGAACGGATCAATTCGCCGGCGCGGCGCTCGATGGCCAGGTCGACAGGGGGCGGGGGACCTTCCTCGCGGCCATGGATTTCACGCAGCCAGACCGACTGTCCGATATGACCTACCGTATGCCCGATAAGAACAACGTCTTCACCAGCCGCCTTGAAGGCGATGGTGGCCGATTTCGACCAGTCTGCCATCAGTCCGACCGCGCCAATTGCCGGCGTCGGCAGAATGGCACTGCCACCACCGGTCGCCTTGCTCTCATTGTACAGGCTGACGTTGCCGCTCACGATCGGCGTGTCGAGCGCGACGCACGCGTCGCTCATCCCCTCAAGACAGCCGACGATCTGGCCCATGATTTCGGGCCGCTGCGGATTGGCGAAGTTGAGACAGTTGGTGACGGCAAGCGGCGTTGCGCCGACGGCGCTCAGATTGCGATAGGCCTCGGCAATCGCCTGTTTTCCGCCTTCATAGGGATCGGCAAAGCAATAGCGCGGGGTGCAATCGGTCGTGATCGCGAGTGCTTTTTGCGTGCCGTGGATGCGCACGACCGCGGCGTCTCCACCGGGCGGTTGCACTGTGTCGCCGCCGACTTTCGGGTCATATTGTTCCCAGATCCAGCGCCGGCTGGCGAGATCGGGGCTCGCCATCAACTTCAGCAGATCGCCGGCGATATCGGTCCCGTGCGGCACATCGGCCAGCGGGGCAGGCGGTGTCGACTTGACCCAGGGGCGGTCATAAAGCGGTGCGTCGTCCGCGAGCGGCGCGAGCGGGATGTTCGCAACCGTCTCACCGTGGTGGACAAGCTCCATTCGCCCGGTGTCGGTGACTTCGCCGATGACGGCAAAGTCGAGTTCCCATTTGCGGAAGATGGCTTCGGCGAAATCCTCGCGACCGGGCTTGAGCACCATCAGCATGCGCTCCTGGCTCTCGGACAACATCATCTCGTACGCCGTCATGCCGGTTTCGCGCTGCGGCACGGCGTCCATGTTCAGCCGGATCCCGACGCCGCCCTTCGACGCCATTTCGACGCTCGAAGAGGTCAGTCCCGCCGCGCCCATGTCCTGGATGGCGACGATGGCGTCGCTCGCCATGAGTTCGAGGCAGGCCTCGATGAGCAGCTTTTCGGTGAAGGGATCGCCGACCTGCACGGTCGGGCGCTTGTCTTGGCTGTCCTCGGAAAAGTCCGCGCTCGCCATCGTCGCGCCATGGATGCCGTCGCGCCCGGTCTTGCTGCCGACGTAGACAATGCTGTTGCCGACGCCGGAGGCGGCCGAATAGAAGATCTTGTCGGTATCGGCGATGCCTACCGTCATCGCATTGACCAGAATGTTGCCGTCATAGGCCGGGTGAAAATTCACTTCGCCGCCGACTGTCGGCACCCCCACGCAATTGCCATAGCCGCCGATGCCGCGCACGACGCCGGCAATGAGGTGACGCATCTTGGGGTGGTCGGGACGACCGAAGCGCAGCGCGTTCAGATTGGCAATGGGGCGCGCACCCATGGTGAAAACGTCGCGCAGGATACCGCCCACGCCGGTCGCCGCGCCCTGATAGGGTTCGATGTAGCTGGGATGGTTATGCGATTCCATCTTGAAGATCGCGGCCTGACCATCGCCGATGTCGATGACGCCGGCATTCTCGCCCGGACCGCAGATCACCTGCGGCCCCGTCGTCGGCAATTTCTTCAAGTGAATGCGCGACGACTTATAGCTGCAGTGCTCGGACCACATCACCGAGAAGATGCCGAGTTCGGTCATGTTCGGCGTGCGCCCCATCGCGTGGAGGACGCGTTCATATTCCGCAGGGGAGAGCCCGTGTTCGGCGACGATTTCGGGGGTGATCGCGGTGGCGGAATCAGTCATGACAGCGCCTCTAACGGCCCGACGCGCTAACCGCCACCTTGCTCGTTACGGACAGGGCACAAGGCGTGCCCCGTCCGTCTGATCAGCTGAGGCAGTCCTGCTTGGGGTGGCCGGGGCGGGTCAGCGTCACGGCATCGCCCTTGACGATGAGTTCGGCCGTGTCGGCGACGAATGGTTTGCCGGGCGCTTGGGCCTTCCGCATCAGGATCGGTGCCCCGTCTTCGCGCATGTTGGCCATCAGGTCGCCATCAAACAGGTTCACAGTCACGACGCTGTCGTCCTTGCAGCGGTATTGCTTGCTCGATTTGATTGCGGGCGGCAGTTCCACCTTGGCCGCGGGCGCGGCGACATTGGCCGACGCAGTCTCGGTGGTGTTGGCGGGCTTGTTGTCGCACGCAGCGAGAGCAAGGACTGCCGCAAGCGCGGCGAGGGAGAGGTACTTTTGCATGGCGTGGCCGCATGTGGTGCAATGCTGCAGTGCGTCAAGCCGTGACCGAAGAAATTAAGCGGTAAATTCGGCTGCATCGGGAATGCGACCAAAGGCGATACTTGTCCCGATCCGGTCGGCCCGCCCCCCGTTTTGCGGCCCGAGCATCACGGCATTGCGCCCGAAGCGCGTGTTGATCCTGTCCATCGCGCGGCTGAGCGCTTCGGTGCGTAAGCTGCGGGCCAGCTCATGATCGGGGTCGAGCCGATCGAACAGCGACCCCTGTTCGCCGCCAACCGCCGCCAGATTTGTGAGCGTTACCCCCACCATGCGCAGCCGGAACCCGCCGGACCGCGCACTGGCGACCGCGACAAGCTGCGGCCACAAGCCATCGAGCGCGGCGAGCACGCGAAACGAATCCTGCGTCGCCGGCATTTTCACGCTCGCGTTCCACTTGCCCCGCGCGCCGTTGGCCCAAGAAGCTCCGGGTGGGGGTTCGAACCGGACATGGAGGACCAGCAGCGCTGCCGTCATGTCCTTTGCACGCAACCGGCTTGCGGCCTTGAGCGCCAGCCGCCGCGCCACCAGCCGCGCGCTCTCGCGTCCCCGGTTCCTGGGGGCGAGCACGTGACTGTGCCCGATCGTGCGTTCCTGCGTCGCCTTTTCGGGCAGCTCGACGCCGTGGAGCGCATACCACAGCCGGTCGCCGTCGCGCCCGCCCCATGCCGTCCCCGCATCAAGCGGGCGCCGCGCGCAAAGTTGTTCGATATCGTTGATGCCGCCTTTGGCGAGCCGCGCCTTCATTTTTTCGCCGATCCCCGCGATGGCCGTCAGCGGGAGCGAAAACAGCCGCTGCGGCAATTCGTCGGCCTGCAGCACGATAAGCCCGTCGGGCTTCATCATGTCTGACGCAAGCTTCGCCAGCAGCCGGTTGGGCGCAACGCCGATCGAGCATGTCAGCCAGTCGCCGACATGATCGTGAATGCCCGCCTTGATCCTGGCAGCCAGCGCCTCGACGTAGGCCGCACTGTTTTCGTTGTCGAGCAGGCGGCAGGCGACCTCGTCGATCGAACAGACCTTGGTGATGGGAATGTGCCGCTCGACCTCGGCAATGATCCGATTGTGATAATCGACGTAAAGTTCGTGGCGCGGGGACACGACCTGGATGTCCGGGCACCGCTTGCGCGCTTCCCATACCGGGGTCAGCGTGGAAATGCCGAACTTCTTGGCTTCATAGCTCGCAGCGATCGCCACCGTCGTCTCGACGCCCGCAGGCGCGATGATGACCGGCTTGCCGCGCAATTCGGGTCGGACCTGCTGCTCGACGCTCGCAAAATAGGCATTCAGGTCGAGGAACAGCCAACGCAACGGTCGAGGCGGAAGAACAAGCATTGCCTCGAACATATCATGAACACATGAAAAGCCAAAGTGCGTTCTTGAAACGCTTATTTGCCCGCCGCGACCATGGCCATCGCGCCATTGGTCCGGCCGGCGGCCCCCGGGGTCAGCGCAAGGATAAAGCTATCGCCATCTTCGATCTTCCCCGCAAAATCGGTCGCGGTCTGCGTCGCCGTGACCGATTTTGCGGCGAACTGGTCTTTGTACCAGTTCGTCACCACGGCGACATCGGCCGGGTCGGCAAAGTTCATTTTCACAACGGGGTTGTTGGCACTGTCGCCGGTTGTTTTGCTGTCGACCTTCAGGCTGAACGCCGTCACCGTCGATGTCGAAGTTGCCCCTGAGCCCCGCTTGGCACCTTGAGCTTGGCGTCGAACGCCGGGATGCTGACCGACACGTTGCCGGCATCGGCCTGGCTGTTCATGTCGATCGTCAGTGAACCATTGCTTTGCTTGTCGCTGCAGGCAGCCAGCGACAGGGCCGTCGCGGCGATGATCAGGGCGGGCAGGATGCGGCATGGCGGTAACGCCCTTGGTGTACTGTGCCAATAACACAGTTATGATTTTCACCCTGTCAAGAAATGCGCGTTAGCGCCCTGGTGGCGCTTGGGGGAGCACGGCGCTAGATAGCGGGCATGGCTATCATTCCCGATCCGCTCTCCCTCATCGGCAATACCCGTCTCGTCCGGCTGAAAGGGCCGAGCGATGCCACCGGCTGCGAAATTCTCGGCAAGTGCGAATTCGAAAATCCGGGTGCTTCGGTCAAGGATCGCGCGGCGCTCTCCATCGTCGAGGATGCCGAGCGTAGCGGCGCACTCAAGCCCGGCGGCACGATTGTCGAAGGTACGGCGGGCAATACCGGCATTGGCCTGGCGCTGGTCGCCAATGCCAAGGGATACCGGACGATCATCGTGATGCCCGAAACGCAGAGCCGCGAAAAAATGGATACGCTGCGCGCGCTCGGGGCAGAACTGATCACTGTCCCGGCCGCGCCTTATTCAAACCCGTGCCACTTCGTGCACCAGTCGCGCCGTATTGCCGAGGAAACGCCGGGCGCGATCTGGGCCAACCAGTTTGACAATATTGCCAACCGCCGCGCGCATGTTGCGGGGACTGCAGAGGAGATCTGGGAACAGACGGGAGGCCGCATCGACGGATTTACCTGCGCGGTCGGGACGGGCGGCACGCTGGCCGGTGTCGGGCTCGGGCTGAAAGCCAGGGACGAAAAAATCACCATCGCGCTCACCGATCCGTATGGCGCTGCGCTCTACAATTATTACGCCTTTGGCGAACTGAAGGCCGAAGGGAGTTCGGTTGCCGAAGGGATTGGGCAGGGGCGCATCACCGGCAATCTTGAGGGCGCGCCGATCGACGCCCAGTTTCGCGTATCCGACGAGGAGGGGCTGGAACAGGTGGCCGCGCTCCTGCGTCACGAGGGGCTGTGCCTGGGGCTTTCCTCAGGTATCAATGTCGCCGGTGCGATGCAGTTGGCGCAGCATCTGGGGCCGGGCAAGACGATCGTCACGATCCTGTGTGACACCGGCTTTCGATATCTTTCGTCGCTCTACAATGCCGACTGGCTCCGCAGTAAGGGCCTGCCGGTCTTCCCCTGGCTGGCAGGTAGCCAGTAGCGTCAATTGCTGCGGTCGCCGTGGTGCCAAAAGGCACCCCCTTGGCGCGGCGCGCGATCCGCATTAGATTCGTCATCAATGGTTGAAACGCGAACCACCGATCGGTTGCCGCCCGATGAACCCGGACAGCGCATGCAGCGTGTCCGCGTCGGGGTGACGGGGTTGGCGGCGATCGTCATCGTCGTCCTGCTCGCGACGGCCATTGCCAGCAGTGTCCGCCATAGCGCCGACAACGAAGCCGGGGCGGTACCCCCGCCGGTTGCGGCAACGATCATCAATCCAACGAAAAAGGAAGACGGAAACGCCGAGCCGCTCGCCCAATTGGGCGCAGCGCCCGGTGGATCGACCGAAGCGAATTCTCAGCAATCCGCGGCACGATGAGCGCGCGGCCGGTGAGTCGCGCCGCATTGGTACTTACAGACACAGTTGATACCGGGATTCCTTACCAGATGTTGAGAACATCTTTGGAACATCTTGTCATGTCCGGCTAAATTACCTGTAAATCGGACGAATTGCCCATCTTTTCCCAAAATTTCCCATTGCTGCCCACGCTGTCCCTTGATACGCTTTGTGCGACAAGGGCGGGGCTCACCTGACGCGATTCCTTCTTTCACCCGGCGACGGCGATGGCTGCTTGCGGGGATGAGATCGTTTTGCGCGGTTCGCTCCCAAGGGGATTGGCATTGGGCGGCGAGCGTTTTCTGTACCAAGGCTATGCGCTGCAAGCGGTCGACAAAAAGGGTCGGATCGCCATCCCCAACCGACTCCGCGACGCCCTCAGCAGGAACGCCGAAAATGGGCCACGCACGCTGTTCATCGGTGATGAGACGGGCCTGCCCTGCATGGTTGCCTATGATGAGCCTTGGTCGAAATTGCTCAAGGAACGGCTCGAGGCGGATTTCACCCGTGCGCTTGATCGGGGCGACGGCATTGCCCGCGCCCGAGACGCGCTCAGCAATTTCGGCAACGTCGATGAAGTGACCTTTGACGAGGCAGGGCGGTTCATTCTTCCGACTTTTGTGATCGACGATCTCGAACTCACCGATTTTGCGTTCTTTGCCGGGGCCGGCGACGTGTTCCACATCTGGAACCCCCGCAAGCTGCTCGCCGACAGCGACGTGCCCGAAGGTACGCGCAAGCGTTGCGCGCACGCCATGAAAGAAAAGGGGGCAACGCTGTGACGGCGCCCCATGTGCCTGTGCTTATCGATGAAGTGCTTGCCGCGCTCGCCCCTGCGCCCGGCGAAACCCATGTCGACGGCACCTATGGCGCGGGCGGCTATAGTGCCGCGATTCTGGCATGCGGCGCTCGCGTCGTCGCCTTCGACCGCGACCCCGATGCCGTCGCCGCTGCCCTGCCGCACGACAATCTGACCCTGGTTGCCGACCGTTATTCAACGATGGACCGCGTCGGTGAAGCCGAGGGGGTGACGCTCGATCTCGGTGTCTCGTCGATGCAACTCGACCGGGCCGAACGCGGTTTTTCCTTTCAGGTCGACGGACCGCTCGACATGACGATGGAGCGGACACGCCCAAACGCCGCCGACTATCTGAACACGGCATCGCAAGCAGAGATTGCCGATACGATCTACGCGCTGGGTGACGAACCCAAATCGCGCCGCATTGCCCATGCCATTGTCGATGCGCGCCCGCTCGTTACGACGATGGACCTGTCGCGCGCAGTCCGCCGCGCTGTCGGCTCCAAGCCCGGCGAAAAGAAGGATCCGGCAACCCGGACGTTCCAGGCCATTCGCATGCATGTGAACCGCGAACTCGGCGAACTCGAAGACGGGCTGGCTGCGGCCGAACGTATTCTGAAGCCCGGTGGGCGCATCGCCGTGGTCACGTTTCATAGCCTCGAAGACCGTATCGTGAAGACCTTCCTGCGACGCCGGTCGGGGGCGACGCCCTCGGGCTCGCGCCATTTGCCGCAAGCGGCGCAGGGGCCGTTGCCGACGTTCGAACGCGTCGCCAAGCCGGTGCGCCCTTCGGACGCCGAAGTCGCGCGCAACCCGCGCGCCCGTTCGGCCACGCTGCGCAGCGCGCAGCGGACAGCCAATCCTGCTTGGACTACTGACGAAAGGCTAATGTCATGATCGCACAGCGTTTCCGTGCGCTCGGCTGGGTCGCGGGCATCGCGTCTGCTTCCTGCGGGCTTTACCTGACTTCGCTGCAGGTCGCCGCCGAGCGTGCCAAGCTTGAAGACGTCGATCGTCGCATTTCTGCTGCCCAGCGCGACATGCGTGCTTTGCAGACCGAACTCGGGACGCGGGCAAATATGCGCCAGCTTCAGAAATGGAACGACGAGGTGCTCTCGCTCGCCGCCCCGCAGGCGGCGCAATATCTGACGACCCAAAGCCAGCTGGCATCGCTGCAGCCCGGCATCGAGGTCGGGGCCGATCGAAGCATCGGCCCGCAAGTGGAACTGGTTGCTGCCGGGCCGCGCCCTGCGGCAATTCCAAATCCGGTCGGCTCTGCCCGTGCCGAGGCAGCGCCGGCTGCATCGCCACTACGCCGCGCCAATTACGTCCCTGCTGACGCCCCACGTTCGGCGCCCCGCATCGAACGCGTCGCGATGGTCGAGCGCACCGTGCTGGGCCGTGGCACGCTTGGCGATCTGATCCGCACTGCTGCTGAGGAGCATCGTAGACGCCCGTGACCACGCTCGTCGCCCAGCCCGCCCGCGTCCGTAATCCCGGCGAAAAGACGCTCGCCCTTGCGACGACGCACCAGCGGCTGATGCTATTGATGCTGCTGTTTGGTGCGCTTGCCCTTGTCGTCGTTGCCAAGATTGCCTGGATAGGTGTTTTTGCCGGCGAAACCCAGCAGCGCCTGGTCGATCGTGCCCTTGCCCGGGGCGACATTGTCGACCGCAACGGGCGGGTTCTCGCGCGCACGATCGAGGCCTGGTCGATTGGTATCCACACCGATCGGCTGCTGACCGACCCGCAGGTTTTGGCGCAAAAGCTGTCCGAACTGATGCCTGAAAAGACGGCGGACGCATATCTGGCGATGATCCGCACGCGACAGGCGTCGCGTTCGCCATTCACCTATCTGCGGCGCCGGGCGATGCCCGAACTGGTGGCGGCGGTAAACGCGCTGGGCGAACCCGGCATCGGCTACGCGCGGGAACCCGAGCGCCTCTACCCCCAGACCACGCTTGCCGCGCATGTGCTTGGCTATACCGATCTTGCTGGCAACGGTGTTACCGGCATGGAGCGGGTACTCAATGACCGTCTGTCGGATCCTGCCACCCGCGGCACGCCAACCGCGCTTGCCATCGACACCCGCGTCCAGGCGGTGATGGAAAACGAACTCTATGGCGCGATGGTCGATCAGCAGGCCATCGGTGCGGCAGGGGTGGTGCTTGATGTCCAAACCGGGGAAGTGGTCGCGATGGTGTCGCTCCCGGTCTACAACCCCAACAAGCCGCAGGGTGATCGCAACGCTGCGCAGTGGCGCAATTCGGTGACGCAGAGCGTCTACGAACTCGGGTCGATCTTCAAACCGCTGACCATGGCTAACGCCATGGACGCAGGCGTCGTGACCTCGCTTGCGCATCGCTACGATGCGAGCGCGCCCCTGAAGGTCGGCGGGTACACGATCCATGATGAACATTCCGACGGGCGCTGGCTGAACGTGCCAGAGGCGCTGGTTCACTCGTCGAATATCGTCACCGCCCGCATTGCCGACCAGCTGGGGCAGGAAAGGACATCCGCTTTCTTCCGCAAGCTGCACTTCGACGCCAAACCGGACATCGAACTCAAAGAGCGCGGCGCCCCGATCTGGCCCTCGTTCTGGGGACGCACAACGACCATGACGATCGGCTATGGTCACGGCATGGCTGTCACGCCGCTGCACTTGGCAAGCGCCTATGCGACACTCGTCAACGGCGGCATCTGGCGGCCGTCGACGCTGATGAGGATCGCGCCCGGCAAGGCGCCCAAGGGGACGCGCGTCATCACTCAGGCAACCAGCGACAAGATGCGCCAGATGCTGCGCATGATCGTGACCGAAGGCACCGGCAAGAATGCCAATGTTCCCGGCATGCGCGTCGGCGGCAAGACCGGGACAGCGGACAAGGCGTCCGAGGGCGGGTATAGCCGCTCGACGACTGTCTCTACCTTTGCCTGTGCCTTCCCGATGGACGCGCCCCGCTACGTTGTGATCGCGATGCTCGACAGCCCGAAAGGTTCCGCGCTTTCCTATGGCCAGCGGACGGCGGCTTTCGTGTCGGCGCCTGCCGCTGGACGGATCATTGCGCGGATCGGGCCGATGCTCGGCGTCGTGCCGGATACCAGCCGTGATATTGATGTGAGTGACCTTATCCCGCTCATCTGGAAAGCCAAGGGCGACTGAGCATGGATCTCGGCACACTCCTCGGTACAAACGCGTCGGGCGCCGACGCTAGAACTGTAACGGGCTTTGCCATCGATCATCGCAAGGTCGCGCCGGGTACCGTTTTCGGCGCGTTCCGCGGCGCGCGCTTCAATGGCGAGGATTTCATCCCGGTGGCGATTGCGGCGGGCGCGATCGCCGTCGTGACGCGCCCGGGCGTACCGGTCGAGGGTGCGGTGGCTGTCTATGCAGACGAGCCGCGCCGTCGTTTTGCGCTGCTTGCCGGCCAATACTTCGCGCCGTTTCCTGCAACGACGGTCGCCGTGACGGGCACCAACGGAAAGACCTCGACCGTCGAGCTCACGCGCCAGCTCTGGCGGATGGCGGGGCACCATGCCGCCAGCATCGGTACTTTGGGCGTTACGACCGCGGGTGAGACCGTCACCACGGGTCTGACGACGCCCGACGTCGTGACCTTCCTGTCGAACATGGCGGGTCTCGCGCGCGAGGGCGTAACCCATGCCGCGTTCGAAGCATCAAGCCATGGCCTTGACCAATATCGGACCGAAGGATTGCCGGTGCGCGCGGCGGGCTTCACCAATCTCAGCCGCGACCACCTCGATTATCACGGCGATATGGCGGCTTATCTGACGGCCAAGCTGCGGCTGTTTTCCGAAGTCGTCGATGCAGACGGCACCGCTGTTGTCTGGCAGGATGACGAGGCTTCCGATCGCGCCATCGATCTCGCGCACGCCCGCGGCCTCAAGCTGATCGGGGTCGGCGCGCGTGGCGCGACGATCAAGCTGGTCGACCGGACACCCGGGTGGCTCGGGCAGACTTTGACCGTCTGCTACGAAGGTCGGGAGCAAAAAGTCGCGCTGCCGCTGATCGGTACCTACCAGGCCGCAAATGCACTGATGGCGGCAGGTCTTGTCATCGCGACCGGTGGCGATGCCGGGCAAACGCTCGCCAATCTATCGCGTGTGCAGGGTGTGCGCGGGCGCCTCGAGCGCGCGTGCATCACGAGCAAGGGGGCGCCTGTCTATGTCGATTATGCGCACACGCCCGATGCGCTGGCAGCCGCAATCTCGGCACTGAAGCCGCATGCAATTGGCCGGTTGATCCTCGTTTTCGGTGCGGGTGGCGACCGCGACGCCGGCAAACGGTCTGAGATGGGCCTGATCGCCGAGGCAATGGCCGATCGCGTGATTGTGACGGATGATAACCCGCGTTCGGAGGACCCTGCGATCATCCGGGCAGCCATCCTGTCGAAGGCGCCCGAAGCGACCGAGATTCCCGACCGCCGCACCGCGATTGCCGCTGCCATCGCCGAGGCCGGTGCCGAGGACATCGTGCTCATTGCGGGCAAGGGGCATGAGACCGGACAGAAGGTCGGCGACCTCGTCTTGCCGTTCGACGATGTCGAAGTGGCCAGAGAGTGCGCGCTGTGATGCCACTGTGGACATCGGCCGACATTGCCGCTGCCACGGGTGGCACGCCATCTGCCAATTTCGCCGCAACAGGCGTCGCGTTCGATAGCCGGGAGATTGGGGCGGGTGACCTGTTTGTGGCAATGCCGGGGACCGAACATGACGGTCATCGTTTCGTCGAGGGCGCGTTTGAGCGCGGTGCAGCGGGCGCGATCGTGTCGCAGCCGCCAAAAAACCCTGGCGCCCATCCGCATGTTCTGGTCGCCGATACGGTGGCCGCACTAAATGCCCTCGGGGTCGCAAGCCGAGAGCGGAGTGGGGCAAGGGTCGCCGGCGTTACAGGATCGGTCGGCAAGACCGGCACCAAGGAGGCCCTCGCTTTTGCCCTTTCGCGGACGCCTAATGTCCGGGTGCACCGGTCGGTCAAAAGCTACAACAACCACACGGGTGTGCCATTAAGCATCGCACGTATGCCCGCCGACAGCGATTACGGCGTGTTTGAAATGGGGATGAACCACGCAGGTGAGATCGCTTCGCTGACCCGACTCGTGCGCCCGCACGTGGCGGTGATCACGACGATCGCGCCGGCCCATATCGAGTTCTTCCCGACTGGTCTTGAAGGTATTGCCGATGCCAAGGGCGAGATTTTCCAGGGGCTCGAGCCGGGCGGTGCTGCGGTAATCCCGTTCGACATTCCGCAGCGCGACCGTCTCATCGGCCATGCACAGCGTTACGCTGGCGAAATCCTGACCTTTGGCTTGGGGGCAGGAGCCGACGTCTGTGCGCGCGAGGTGATCGATAACGGCAACAGCAGCACGGTGATGGTCGTCATGCCTGGTGTCGAGCTGTGCCTCACCGTCGGACAGCCCGGCGCGCACTGGGTGTCGAATGGCCTCGCTGTGCTGGCAGCGGTCCATGCGCTGGGGGCCGACGTTGGCGTGGCGGCGCTGGCCCTGGCCGATATGGAACAGCTTGCCGGACGGGGCGCGCGTTTGCGTTTGCGTCTTGGTGCGGGAGAGGCGCTGGTCATCGACGAAAGCTATAACGCCAACCCGACGTCGATGCGCGCGACCCTCGCCGTGCTGGCGCGCGAGGGCGGGCGCAAGATTGCCGTCCTTGGCGCGATGCGTGAGCTGGGCTTACAGAGCGATGAATTGCATGCAGGCCTTGCCCCTGACGTCCTTTCATCGGGCGTTGAATTTGCGCTGTTGGTCGGGAGCGGAATGGAGCCTCTTGCCGCAGCACTTGAGGGCAAAACCGAAGTGCGTCATGTGGCTGACGCCGCGACTGCGGACGCCGCTCTTGCCTCGCTGATCGCCCCCGGGGACGCGATCTTGATCAAGGGATCGAATTCGGTCGGGTTGTCCGCGCTGGTCGCGTCACTGAAATCAAGGACGGCCTAGCCCATGCTCTTCCTCCTCGCCGACTGGCTCGGTTTTCCCGGCGTTCTCAACCTGTTGCGCTATTTGTCGTTTCGCACCGGGGGGGCGGTCGCGACGGCGCTTTTCCTGGGGCTGCTGATCGGCCCTCGCTTCATCGGCTGGTTGCGGATCCGCCAGGGCAAGGGGCAGCCGATTCGCGAGGATGGGCCGCAGTCGCACCTGGCCAAACGCGGCACGCCGACAATGGGCGGGCTGATGATCCTCACCTCGCTTGGCGTGTCCAGTCTGCTCTGGATGGACCTGCGCAATCCCTATGTCTGGGCGTGTCTGGCCGTCACCTTCGGCTTTGGGCTGATTGGCTTCCTCGACGACTATGACAAGGTGAAGAAGAACAGCCACAAGGGCGTATCGGGCAAGATACGCCTGCTTGGCGAGTTCGCCATCGCAGGGCTCGCGGCGTGGATGATCACCTATAACAACGGCACCGAACTTTACCTGCCGTTCGTCAATAATTTCCACGTGAACCTGGGACCGCTCTATATCGCCTTTGCGGCGTTCGTGATCGTGGGCGCGGGAAATGCTGTGAACCTGACCGACGGGCTCGACGGGCTGGCGACGATGCCCGTCATCATTGCCAGCGTCGCGTTCATGATC
The DNA here is from genome assembly GCA_049318505.1 of Sphingomonas sp. Taxonomy (GTDB): domain Bacteria; phylum Pseudomonadota; class Alphaproteobacteria; order Sphingomonadales; family Sphingomonadaceae; genus Sphingomonas_O. The sequence continues at coordinate 28,588 of JBMOGG010000006.1, forward strand.
ATCGTGTATCTGGCGGGTAACGCGAAATTCGCTGTCTACCTTGGCATTCCGCACGTGCCGGGCGCGGGCGACCTTGCGATTTTTTGTGGTGCAGTCGTTGGCGCTGGCCTGGCCTTCCTGTGGTTCAACGCGCCCCCCGCAGCGGTGTTCATGGGCGACACCGGCAGTCTTGCGCTTGGTGGCGCGCTTGGCGCGATTGCGGTGACCGCGCATCACGAGATCGTGCTTGGCATTATCGGCGGGTTGTTCGTGCTCGAGGCGGTCAGCGTGATCGTGCAGGTGTTCTGGTACAAGCGCACCGGCAGGCGGGTGTTCCGCATGGCGCCGATCCACCATCATTTTGAACAGCTCGGCTGGGCCGAGGCCACAGTGGTGATCCGTTTCTGGATCGTCAGCTTCGTTCTCGCGCTCGCGGGTCTCAGCACGCTGAAGCTCAGGTGATCACGAGCAGCCTCTGGCGCGGCAAACGCTATGCAGTGCTCGGGCTGGCGCGTTCGGGGGCAGCGACCGTGCATGCGCTGCTGGCGGGCGGGGCGCAGGTCGTTGCGTGGGATAGCGATGAGGGCAAGCGCGATGCGCTTGAAGGGGGAGGGCAGTTAGGTTTCGCCGACCCGCTCACCCTCGACCTCACCGGCTTTACCGCGGTCGTCGTCTCCCCCGGTGTCCCGCTCAACCGCCACCCGATCGCGGGTCACGCAGCCAGATACGGCGTCCCCGTCATCGGCGACATCGAACTTTTCGCGCAAGTGCGCGCCGAATTGCCGCCGCACAAGGTCGTCGGGATCACCGGCACCAACGGCAAGTCCACCACGACCGCACTGGTCCACCATATCCTTGAGACCGCGGGCGTCCCGACGACCATGGGCGGCAACATCGGCCTGCCGATCCTGGGGCAAGAGCCGCTGGCTGCGGGCGGCGTCTATGTGCTCGAACTGTCGAGCTACCAGATCGATCTGACCTTCACCCTCGACTGCGATGTCGCCGTTCTGCTCAACATCACGCCGGATCATCTCGACCGTTATGATGGGTTCGAGGCCTATGCGGCGAGCAAGGCGCGATTGTTTGAGATGCAGTCGGCTTTGCACGAGGCCGTGTTTGCCGGGGACGATCCGGTCACGACCACGCTTTGCAACCATTGGAAAAAGCGCCGTCCCGGGAAAACTCTGTGGTTGGAAACAACCTTTTATGAGCCGCTTGGGATCAGCGTTTGTGCTGGCGAGGCGTCGATTTACGGCAACGATATTGATCGTCAGGAAAACTGGCCAGCTCTTCGTGGTCCCCACAATGCTGAAAATGCCGGTGCTGCCATAGGTGTCTGCCACCTGCTCGACCTCAACAATAAAGCGATTGCCCAAGGCCTTCGTACCTACCCCGGCTTGCCCCACCGCATGGAGCGCATCCGCGATCTGAACGGCGTCCTGTTCGTCAACGACAGCAAGGCGACCAATGCCGGCAGCGCTGCGCCCGCGCTTGCCGCCTACCCCGCGATCCGCTGGATCCTCGGCGGGCAGGCCAAGACGGCGGAGCTCGACGCGTGCGTCCCGCATTTCGGCCACGTCCGCTCCGCCTATACCATCGGGGAGGCGGGCGGCATGTTCGCCGACCTGCTGCGCGGGCACATGAGGGTCGAGGAATCCGGCACGCTCGCCGTCGCCGTCGCGCACGCGGCGCGCGATGCGGTGGCAGGCGAGACAGTGCTGCTGTCGCCCGCCTGCGCCTCGTTCGACCAGTTCAAGAATTTCGAGGACCGCGGCGATGCGTTCCGCCAGCTCGTGGAGGCCCTGTAAATGGCTGTCGTCGCCCGTACGAATGGCGCGCGTCTTGGCCGCACCGACCGCTCGTCGTTCGGCATGTGGTTCTGGGAAATCGACCGCGTGCTGATGTGCCTCGCGTTCGTCCTGATCGCGGTCGGACTGATCGCGGTTGCCGCCGCCTCGCCCGCCGCTGCACAGCGCTATTCGGGCGGCAGCGTTGTCGTGCCGCCGCTCACTTATTTCTGGAAGCAGCTCGGTTGGGTCGCGGTCGGCGTACCAATCATGATCGGCATTTCCATGCTGCCGCGCGATCAGGCGCGGCGCCTGGCGCTGGCGGGGGCGGCGTTCTTCTCCGTGCTGCTGGCGTTCGTGCCGATCCTGGGGTCGGAGGCGAACGGGGCGCAGCGGTGGATCGGCTATGGCATCGCGCGCGTCCAGCCATCGGAATTCCTGAAGCCCTGTTTCGTCGTCGCCATGGCGTGGATGCTGTCATTGCGCGCGCAGGACAAGACGCTGCCGGTGGTCCCGCTGTCGGGCGTCATCACCGGTGTCATCGCGCTGTTTTTGATGAAGCAACCAGACTTCGGCCAGACCATTATGTTCTGCACCATCTGGCTTGCGCTGCTGATGCTGTCGGGCGTGTCGTTCCGCATCATGGGCGCACTGGCAGGGATGGGCGGGGTCGGGGTCGTCGCGGCCTATCTCTTCTACCCGGTCGCGACGCAGCGCATCGACAATTTCCTGTTCAAATCGGGCGACACTTTTCAGATCGACAATGCCTATGCGACACTGACGGCAGGCGGTTTCTTCGGCACGGGCCCGGGCGGCGGCGCGCGCAAGTTCGGCCTGCCCGAAGCGCAGACCGATTATATCTTTAGCGTCATCGGCGAAGAGTTCGGCCTGATTGCGTGCATGGCGATTGCGCTTTTGTTCTTGGCGATTGTGGTGCGCGTGTTCGTGAAGCTGCTCGACGAGGATGATCCCTTCATCGTTCTGGCAAGTGCCGGACTTGCCGTACAGATGGTCGTGCAGGCGATGATCAACATCGCGGTCAATGTCGGCCTTGCGCCGTCGAAAGGAATGACCCTGCCCTTCATCAGCTATGGCGGGTCGTCGATGATCGCCCTATGCTTGGGCTTTGGGCTTTTGCTCGCGCTGACGCGTCGGAACCCGTACCTCAAACGCAGTCCCTATGTCGTGAAATGGAACGGCCGATGAAGGCGAAAGCGTGACGATTACGAAGCATTTCGTGCTCGCAGCAGGCGGTACCGGGGGCCATATGGTCCCGGCGCATGCACTGGCGGCCGAACTGACGGCACGCGGTCACCGGGTCGCGCTGATCACCGACGCGCGGGGGGCCAAGATCCCGGGCCTGTTCGACGGCGTGCAGATGCATGTCCTTCCGGCCGGGCGGCTGACCAAAGTCCCGACAAGCTGGGTGCCCGGCGCGCGCGCGATCCTGTCCGGGCGGGCGATGGCCAAGCAATTGTACAAGAGCTTCGAGCCTTTGGTCGTGGTCGGCTTCGGCGGCTATCCCGCCTTCCCTGCACTGCTCGGCGCGTTCAGCGCGGGCATTGCCACGGCGGTGCACGAACAAAATGCCGTACTCGGACGGGTCAACCGGCTCGTCGGCGGGCGGGTCGATCTGATCGCCACCTCCTATCCCGATACCGAGCGGCTGAAGTCGGCCTGGAAGGACCGGACGCATCTGGTCGGCAATCCGGTTCGCCAAAGCGTCATAAAGCTCGGCATGCAGGAATATCCGCCGCTCGACGAGAACGGCATCTTTCGCGTACTGGTGACCGGCGGCAGCCAGGGGGCAACGGTGTTGTCGCGCGTTGTGCCCGAGGGGCTGTCGATGCTGCCTGTGGCGCTGCGCCGCCGCTTGCAGGTTGTCCAGCAAGCCCGCGCCGAGGATATCGACCGCGTCCGCGCGGCCTATGCCGAGCACGGTATTCCGGCTGATGTGCAGACCTATCTGACCGACCTCCCCGAACGCCTGGGCTGGGCGCATCTCGTCATCGGACGGGCAGGGGCCTCGACGATTTCGGAACTGACGGCGGCGGGCCGCCCGGCGATCCTCGTGCCACTGCCTTCTGCCATGGACGATCACCAGACGGCAAACGTGCGCGAGATGGTCGCGGCAGGCGGGGCGCGGGCGATTGCCGAGGCGGACTTCACGCCTGTCGAACTCGCCAAGCAGATGCAGAAACTGGGACTCGATGCCGGTGGCCTCGCCAATGCGGCCAAGCGCGCGCTGACGTGCGGCCGGCCCAATGCGGTACGCGATCTTGCCGACCTGATCGAACGGATAGGCCCTGCCGTCGACGCGCCCAAGGCAGTCGAACTCAAGCCGGCGTTTGCGGCATGAAGGGGGTCGCGACCGATATCGGGACGATCCATTTCGTCGGCATCGGCGGCATCGGTATGTCAGGCATTGCCGAGGTGATGCACAACCTTGGTTACAAGGTGCAGGGGTCCGACGTCGCTGAGGGTTATGTGATCGAAGGGCTGCGCAAGCGCGGCATCGCCGTCGCCATCGGCCATTCTGCGGACAATCTGGGCGACGCGGCCGTGGTCGTGACATCGACCGCGATCAAGCGGGAAAACCCCGAAGTCGCGGCCGCCTATGCCAATCGCGTGCCGGTCGTCCGCCGTGCCGAGATGCTGGCTGAACTGATGCGGCTGAAGTCGACGGTCGCGGTTGCGGGGACGCATGGCAAGACGACGACAACCAGCATGATTGCGGCCATGCTCGATGCCGGCGGCGTCGATCCGACGGTGATCAATGGCGGCATAATCAACAGCTACGGGTCGAATGCGCGGCTGGGTGCCTCCGACTGGATGGTGGTCGAGGCCGACGAGTCCGATGGCAGCTTCCTGCGCCTCGACGGCACGATTGCGGTCGTCACCAACATCGATCCCGAACATCTCGACCATTATGGCAGCTTCGATGCGGTCAAGGATGCGTTCGTCGAGTTCGTCGAGAATGTCCCCTTCTACGGCGCGGCGATCCTGTGCCTCGACCATCCCGAGGTGCAGGCGCTCTTGCCAAGGGTCCGCGACCGCCGGATCATAACCTATGGCTTCAGCGCGCAGGCCGATGTGCGCGGCGTCAATGTCGTGCCCGGCATGGGCGGCAACCGGTTCGAAGTGCTGATCCGCAGCCGCGATGGAAGCGTGCGCAGCATTGAGGATATCGCATTGCCCATGGCCGGGCGGCACAATGTCCAGAATGCGCTGGCGGCGATTGCAGTCGCGATCGAACTCGGCCTCGACGACGCGACGATCCAAAAAGGGTTTGCCGCGTTTGGCGGCGTCAAACGCCGCTTCACCAAGGTCGGCGAAACCGGTGGCGTGACCATCATCGACGATTATGGCCATCACCCCGTCGAGATCCGCGCTGTGCTTTCTGCTGCGCGTGAAGGGGCGACCGGACGGGTCATCGCCGTCGTTCAGCCGCATCGCTATTCGCGTCTCGGCGGACTGATGGATGAGTTCGCCCAAGCCTTCAACGAAGCCGATCGCGTGCTGGTCGCGCCCGTCTATGCGGCAGGCGAGGCGCCGGTCGACGGGGTGAACGCCGACGCCCTGGTCGAACGGCTGAAGGCCCGTGGGCACCGGGCGGCGGCGACCGTTGAGAGCGCCGACGCGCTGGCGGCCTTGCTGGCAGACGAAGCGGTGGCAGGCGACCTCGTCGTGTGCCTTGGGGCGGGCGACATTACGAAGTGGGCGGCGGGTCTTGCGGCAGGCATCGAGGGGGCACGGCGATGAGTGTCGCGCTCGCCCGTGATGTTCGGGGTCGTGTAACCCCCTACGCCCCGCTCGCCCCGCTTGTCTGGTTCAAATCCGGCGGCACAGCTGAGACGTTGTTCGAGCCTGCTGACACCGCCGACCTGCAGGGCTTTGTGCGCGACCTTGACCCGATGACGGACGTTTGGCCACTGGGCCTCGGGTCGAACCTCATCGTGCGCGATGGCGGTGTCTCCGGCGTAACGGTGAGACTGGGCAAGCCCTTTGCCAAGGTTGAGCAGATCGATCCGGTGACGCTCAAATGCGGTGGCGGAGCGTCGGGCATCCTTGTGTCGAGCACGGCCCGGGATAGGGGCATTGCGGGCCTCGAATTTCTGCGCGGCATCCCTGGCACTGTCGGAGGTTTCGTCCGGATGAATGGTGGCGCGTACGGGCGCGAAGTGGCCGATGTGCTGATTGAATGCGACGTCGTCTTGCGCTCGGGCGCTTTGGTGACGCTGCCTGTCGCCGACCTTCACTATAGCTACCGTCACGCCGCATTGCCCGATCAGGCCATCGTGGTCTCGGCTATGCTCAAGGGCTCACCGGGCGACCCCAAGGTCATTGGCGCCGAAATGGACCGGATTGCCGCTGAACGTGAAGCGTCGCAGCCGCTGCGGTCGCGCACCGGCGGGTCGACGTTCAAGAATCCGCCGGGAAAAAAGGCGTGGCAGCTGGTCGATGCGGCGGGCTGCCGGGGGCTGACGATCGGGGATGCGCAAGTCAGCGAAAAACATTGCAACTTCCTGCTCAACCTCGACAACGCGACCAGCGCCGATATCGAAGCGCTGGGCGAGGAAGTCCGCGCGCGTGTGAAGGCTCATTCGGGCGTGACGCTCGAATGGGAAATCCAGCGTGTTGGAGCGCGCGCGTGAAAGTTGTGGTTCTCATGGGTGGCTGGTCTGCCGAGCGCGAGGTCTCGCTGGTGACGGGGGCAGGCGTCGCGGACGCCTGCGAACGGCTGGGGCATGAGGTCGTCCTTGTCGACATGGACCGTGACGTAGCTCAAGTCCTCGCCGCGATCCGTCCCGATGTCGTGTTCAACGCCCTCCACGGCACGCCTGGTGAAGACGGGACGGTGCAAGGCATGCTCGACCTGATGCAAATCCCCTACACCCACTCCGGCATGGCAACATCGGTCATCGCCATCGACAAGCAATTGTCGAAGCAGACTTTGGTCCCTCACGGCATCCGCATGCCGGGAGGGCATATCGTGCGCTCTGAAAGCCTTTACCTCGGCGATCCGTTGCCGCGTCCCTATGTGCTCAAGCCCGTCAACGAAGGGTCGTCGGTCGGCGTCGCTATCGTCACGGTCGAGGGGAATTACGGCGACCCCATCGGCCGCGACGTTGCGGGGCCCTGGCAGGATTTTGACGAGCTCCTCGCCGAACCCTTTATTCGCGGACGCGAGCTCACGACGGCCGTGCTCGGTAACCGGGCGCTCGCGGTGACAGAGCTGAAGCCCAAGAGCGGCTTTTATGATTATGTCTCGAAATACACCGACGGCATGACCGAGCATGTCTGCCCCGCGAATATTCCCGACGCGATTGCCCAGGCCTGTCTCGACATGGCGCTGAAGGCGCACCGCGTTTTGGGGTGCAAAGGGACGTCGCGGTCGGATTTCCGCTGGGATGACGAAAAGGGTGTCGAAGGGCTCTACCTGCTCGAGGTCAACACCCAGCCCGGCATGACCCCCTTGAGCCTCGTACCCGAACAGGCAAGACATCTCGGCATGAGTTATGACGCGCTTGTTGCTGCCATATTGGAGGACGCAGCGTGACCATATCGGCAGCCATCAAGCGGGGGGGCGCGACCAGGCGCAAGACCGTCAAAGTCGTGAAACCGGCGAAGCGCAAGCCATCTGCCTTGACGCGGCTGGTCGGCAGTATCCCCGTTAGCGCACGCACCGTCGAGCGGGCGACGACGGCGTTCGTCCTGCTGGTGGCGCTCGGCGGTCTCGGCGCCCTCGCGGTGATACTTGATGTGCCGTACCGGCTGGGCATTGCCGCGGGCGAAGCGGTCGGGCGCGCGGGCTTTTCGGTAAAGCATATCGACGTGACGGGTATCGACCGGATGGACCGTACAAGCGTCTATGCCGTGGCGCTCGACCAGCAGTCGATCGCCATGCCGCTTGTCGATCTTGAGGGTGTTCGCCAGAAACTGCTGCGGTACGGCTGGGTGGCGGATGCGCGCGTTTCGCGCCGCCTGCCCGATACGCTCGCCATCGAGATCGTAGAACGTAAGCCAGCAGCTGTGTGGCAGCATTCTCAGCAGCTGACGCTGGTCGACGCAAAGGGCGTCGCGCTGGAGCCGGTCGCCCTGAACGCGATGCCCAATTTGCCGCTGGTCATCGGGCCTGACGCCAATGTGCAGGCAACGGCGCTGACCGCGCTGATGCACCATACGCCTCAATTGAAGCCGGTGCTCGACGGCGCCATCTGGATCGGCGACCGGCGCTGGGACCTGAAGTTCCAGTCGGGCGAGACGCTGATGTTGCCGGAGGGCGAGGCTGCGGCGGTGGCGGCGCTCAAGAAATTCGCCGAGTTGGACGCGACGCAGCGCCTGCTCGGACGCGGCATGGCCCGCTTCGACATGCGCAATCCCGATCAGATGGCAGTGCTGCCCGGACCGAAGAAGGCGTTGGCCACACCGGCGCCGGACGACAAACCCATAGATCCCGCGCGCACGACATGAGCCGTGTCGACGCCGCAAGCCCCGCCATGCTGAAATCAGGCGCTGTCCCTAATTTCGGATTAGGGCATGTCCCTAATTATTCGCACCTGATCGGAGAATATTCTCCGCCACATTGTCTTGAGGACTGATCATGGCCCAACCGCGTCCCGACCGACTGATTACCGCGCTTGATATCGGCTCTTGGAAAGTGTCCGCGCTGATCGCCGAGCGTGGCGACGAGGGGGAAATCAACGTCCTTGGCACCGGCCAGCGCGAGAGCAAGGGCGTACGGCGCGGCTATATCGCCGATATGGATGCGACCGAGCGTTCGGTGCGCGAGGCCGTCGAACAGGCAGAGCGGATCGCAGGAACCAATATCGAGGATGTCTGGGTCAGCTTCTCGGCAGGCGGGCTGGTCAGTAATCTGGCATCGGTCGAGGTCGAGCTGGGCGGACACCGCATCGAGCAGGAAGACATCGACAATCTGCTCACCCATGGCCGCAATGCCATCGACCCGGAAGGGCGGATGGTGCTGCACGCGCAGCCGACACTCTACACGCTCGACGGGCTGAAGGGCGTGAAGAGGCCGCTGGGCCTGCATGCTGATACGCTGGGCGTTGACATCCATGTGGTGGCAGCGGACGGCTCGCCGGTCCGCAACCTCGACCTTTGCGTGCGGTCGGCCCATCTCGAAGTGAAATCGATCATCGCCTCGCCGGTTGCAACCGGCATGGCCTGTCTTAGCGAAGAAGAGCGCGAGCTGGGCGTGGCGCTCGTCGAGCTCGGCGCAGGCCTGACCAATGTGTCGTTGTTTGCAGGCGGTATGCTCGTAGGTTTGGCCTCGATCCCGTTCGGCAGCGCCGATATCACTGATGATATCGCCAGTGCTTTCGGCACGCGGCGGCAGCAGGCTGAGCGGATGAAGTGTTTCTATGGCTCAGCGACAACGAGCCCGCGCGACAACCATGACATGATCGATGTCGCGCCGATGTCGCAGGAAGATGATGCGGGCGAGGGCGGCCGCATCACGCGCGCGCAACTGATCTCGGTCATTCGCCAGCGGCTGGATCATCTCGTCGGTGAGATCGCCCGTGAGCTGAAGCAACTGGGCTTTACCGGCCCCGTCGGGCGTCAGGTGGTGCTGACCGGCGGCGGTGCCGAGCTCAAGGGACTTGCCGATTATATGCAGGGCGCGCTCGGTCGTGCTGTGCGACTCGGTCGACCGCGCGGATTGAACGGTCTGCCCGACGCGCATTCGGGCACCGGCTTTGCGACGCTTGCAGGCCTTGTCCATTATGCGGCATCTGACCCCATGGATCTCCGCTCTGTCGCCGCGGACCAGTTGGTCACAAGGGCCGCAGGTGGCGGACTGATCAAGCGGTTGATGGCGGCATTTCGCTATGGGTATTGAAATTACTTACTTGCGCCGTTCGGCGTTTGATGATTCAGTGTTTTTGATGAGACACAAGTGGTAGGGTGCAGTTTGTTACGCCTCCACCATATGTAAGGGGATCAGTCGATGAGCATCGAATTCTTGCCGCCCGAAGTCGACGAACTTCGTCCGCGTATCAGCGTGATCGGTGTCGGCGGTGCTGGTGGTAACGCGATCGCCAATATGATCGCCTCGGGTGTGCAGGGTGTCGACTTCATCGTTGCCAACACTGACGCGCAGGCATTGAACACCAGCGCGGCTGAGCGGCGCATCCAGCTGGGGCTCAAGATCACGCAAGGCCTGGGGGCGGGATCGCGGCCCGAAATCGGCAAGGCGGCAGCCGAAGAGACCCTCGTTGATGTCGAAAAGGCGCTCGAAGGCGCACATATGTGCTTCATCGCGGCCGGCATGGGCGGCGGCACCGGCACGGGCGCAGCCCCGGTCATCGCCAAGGCTGCGCGCGACAAGGGCATTTTGACCGTTGGCGTTGTGACAAAGCCATTCGCATTTGAAGGGTCGCGCCGCGCGAAGTCGGCTGAAGCCGGGATTGCCGAACTGCAGAAGCACGTCGACACGCTGATCGTCATTCCGAACCAGAATCTTTTCCTCATCGCCAATCCCTCGACGACCTTCAAAGAGGCGTTCCAGATGGCCGACGAAGTGCTGCAGCAGGGCGTGCGCGGCATTACCGACCTGATGATCATGCCGGGCCTGATCAACCTCGACTTTGCCGACGTCCGTTCGGTGATGGGCGAAATGGGCAAGGCAATGATGGGTACCGGCGAAGCGTCGGGCGACAACCGCGCGATCGAAGCCGCCGAAAAGGCGATCGCCAATCCGCTGCTCGACGGCGTATCGCTGAAGGGTGCCAAGGGCGTGATCGTCTCGATCGTCGGCGGCGAGGACATGCGCCTTATGGAAGTCGACGAGGCGGCATCGCACATCAAGGAACTTGTCGATCCCGATGCCAACATCATCTGGGGTTCGGCGTTCAACAACGAGCTTGAAGGCAAGATCCGTGTGTCGGTCGTTGCCACCGGCATCGATGCCGATGCGGCTTCCGCGCCAGAGCCCGCTCGTGTCTTCGCCTTCCCCGGCCTGAAGCCCAAGGCGCCCGTGATGGCGACACCCAAAGCTGCCGAACCCGTCGTTGAGGAGGCGCCGATAACGCTCGAAGCGCCTGAACCGGCAGCGCCCGCCGAACCGCTCGAGTTGACGCAGCTTGCCGAGGTACCTGTCGCCGAAACCGAGCGTTTCGAGGCCCCCGCCATCAAAGCCATGCCCGCCGCCGCCACCGCCGCCGCCCCAGCTGCGGGCAAGGAGCTGCTGCTCGACCAGGCGATCGTTCCCAATCCGGTGCCTTTGCCAACCGGCAGCCGCTGGCTGACGCCGGACCCGGCGGTCGCCACGTCGGTTGTACCGCCAGTGCCCGCCGGCGCCACGCTGTTTGAACGCATGTCGAACATTGCGCGCTCGACAATCGCGCCGGAAGCGGTCGAGGCCAAGACCGATCCGCTCGACATTCCGCGCTTCCTCAACCGCCAGAACAACCAGTAACTCTTGTCGACACAGTTGCGCCGGTTTTGTCCCTTGCCGGGGGCAGACCGGCGCAACTGTATCGGGACTTTGCCGAGTTGTGGCTTGCGGCGCTGAGCGCGCGGCGGTAGCTGAAGCAGCATATGATGTGTCCGCCTGCCGCGTCGCGCTGGCTGTTTTCAGTCGCGCTCCTTGCCTCGGCGACCTTTGGCAGCGTCCCTGCGCCCGTGCTTGCGCAGCCCACGACGCTGGTGCAACCGATTGCCAATCCCGACGATCCGGTTGAGCGCCTCGGTCGCTATATCCGGATCCTGACTTCTTCCCCGCGCGATCTTACGGCGCTGTTGGGCGCGGGCGAGGCAGCGCTCGACGTGGGAGACGCCAATGCCGCACTCGGCTTCTATGCGCGGGCAGAGGATGTTGCGCCGTCGAGCGGGCGGGTGAAGGCAGGGCTGGGCTCGTCGCTGGTGATGATCGAACGTCCCGATGATGCCTTGCGCCTCTTCGCACAGGCCGTGGCGCTGGGCATGCCCGAAGCGGATATCGCGCGCGACCGGGGCCTTGCCTATGACCTGCGCGGCGACAGCAAGCGCGCGCAAAATGATTATGCGCTGGCGATGCAGCGCGGTCGCGATGACGAGCTGGTGCGCCGCTACGCGCTGTCGCTCGGCATTTCGGGCGACCGGGCAGGGGCGAT
>JBMOGG010000007.1:0-40179 GCA_049318505.1 Sphingomonas sp.
ACGACATCCGCTTCGTCGAGGACGACTGGGAATCGCCGACGCTCGGCGCCTGGGGGCTGGGCTGGGAAGTCTGGTGCGACGGGATGGAAGTCACGCAATACACCTATTTCCAGCAGATGGGCGGTTATGACTGCAAGCCTGTCGCTGGCGAGCTGACCTATGGTCTCGAACGCCTCGCCATGTACGTGCAGGGCGTCGACAGCGTCTACGATCTGGCGTTCAACGACGTTCCTCGGGACGAGGGGGGCGTGACCTATGGCGACGTGTTCCTGACCAACGAGCGCGAGTCTTCCGAATATAGTTTCGAGGTGGCCGATACCGAACGGCTGTTCGACGGCTTCCGCAAGGCGGTCGCCGAAAGCGAGCTGTGCATCGAGCGTAAGCTGCCCATCCCGGCCTATGAACAGGCGATCAAGGCGAGCCACATCTTCAACACGCTGCAGGCGCGCGGCGTGATCTCAGTGGCCGAGCGCCAGGCCTATATGGGCCGCGTCCGCGATCTGGCGAAGGGCGCCTGCGCCGGCTGGATGGACAAGAACGGGTGGTTGGTATGACCGACTTCCTGCTTGAGCTCCGCTCGGAGGAAATCCCGGCACGGATGCAGGGCAAGGCCAAGGAAGACCTGGCGCGCCTGTTCGCCGACGAAATCGCCAAGGCAGGCCTGACCACCACGACCATCGAAGCCTTCGCTACGCCCCGCCGCCTCGCGCTCATCGCGCGCGGTTTGCCGGACGAGACCGCCGCCATCAGCGAAGAGCGAAAAGGGCCGCGCAGCAACGCGCCGGAACAGGCGCTTGCCGGCTTCCTGCGCTCGACCGGCCTGACGCGCGAACAGCTCGTCGAGCGCGACGGCGTGTTCTTCGCGGTGATCGACAAGCCCGGCCGCGCGACTGCTGACGTGCTGGCGCAAGCAGTTCCCGCCGTCGTTCGCGCTTTCCCCTGGCCGAAATCGATGCGCTGGGGCGAAGCCTCGCTCAGCACCGAAAGCCTGCGCTGGGTGCGCCCGCTGCAGGGTGTCGTCGCGCTGTTCGGCGATGTATTGGTCCCGTTCGACATCGACGGTATCGCCAGTGGCGCCGCGACCATGGGCCATCGCTTCCACCACAGCGGCCCCATCACCATCGAGAGCGCCGACACTTATGTCGAGCAGCTCCGCGCCGCCAACGTCATCGTCCATTTGTCGGAGCGCACCACGCTGATCCGCGACGGTGCCGGCGCGGCTGCCGCGGCGGAAGGGCTGGTTCTTGTCAAGGACGAGGGGCTGGTGCTCGAAAACGCAGGGCTCACCGAATGGCCGGTCCCGCTGCTCGGCCGCTTCGACCCCGATTTCCTTGGCGTGCCGCGCGAAGTCATCCAGCTGACGATGCGGACCAACCAGAAGTACTTCGCCTGCACCGAGGCTGACGGCGCACTGGCCAACGCCTTCGTCTGTACCGCGAACATCGACGCAAGCGACGGCGGCAACGCCATTGTCGCGGGTAACCAAAAGGTCCTGGCCGCGCGCCTCAGCGATGCGAAGTTCTTCTGGGAAAACGACCTGAAGGTGCCGCTGGCCGATCAGGCCGCCAAGCTCTCCCAGATCGTCTTCCACGAAAAGCTCGGCACCGTCGCCGACAAGGTCGACCGCTTTGCGAAACTTGCCCGCTGGCTGGTGGAAGAGGGCATCATAAAGCCCTCCCCCCTTCAGGGGAGAGGGTTGGGAGAGGGGCAATCCGCCCCCGCCATGTCAACTCCCGATGATATCGCACTCCCCCTCTCCCCGGCCATCTCGCCTGAAGCCGAGAGGGAGAAGTTGGCCACCCTCGCCGAAACCGCCGCCCGCCTGTGCAAGGCCGACCTCGTCACCGGCATGGTCGGCGAATTTCCCGAACTGCAAGGTATCATCGGCGGCCACCTGGCTCGCGCGCATGGCCTGCCCGATGCGGTGGCCGACGCAATCCGCGATCACTATAAGCCGGTCGGGCAGGGCGACGACGTACCGACCGCGCCGGTGACGGTGGCGGTATCGCTGGCAGATAAGCTGGATACGTTGTTTTCGTTTTTTGCCGTTGATGAGCGGCCAACGGGGTCGAAGGATCCGTTTGCTCTGAGGCGCGCTGCGCTAGGAATTCTGGCTGTGCAGACCCAGCAGGGACTGCGCTGGTCAATCGAAAAAGTTTATCGTCAATGGGCTGGCGCCAGTGAAATGAGTTGGACCGCCGTCGCCGATGGGCTTGAGCATCTGCGATATTTCTTCGCCGATCGCCTTAAGGTTCAACAGCGAGAGGCCGGTGTCCGCCACGATCTTATCGATGCGGTCTTTGCCCTAGGTGGCGAGGATGATCTGGTCCGCCTGCTCGCACGGGTGAAAGCGCTGCAGGGATTTGTCAGTACTGCCGAGGGGGCTAACCTAATCATCGGGTATAAGCGCGCGAGCAGTATACTGAGCAAGTCCGGCTATCAGACCGACTATGCCGACATTTCCGATGCTGGCGACGGACGGCACCAACAGGCTTTGCGGTCGGCGCTCGGCACGGCAGAGCCATTTTCCGTTTCGGCCGTCGAGAAGGAAGATTTCGAGGGGGCGATGGCAATTCTTTCTCAATTGCGGGTGCCGATAGACGATTTCTTTGAACACGTGCTTGTCAACGATCCCGACGGCGACAAGGCCCGTGTAAACTTGGCGCTTCTGTATCGCTTCCGTGAAGCGGTGCACCGTGTCGCCGATTTCTCGAAAATAGAGGGCTGAATGACCCAGTATGTATATCGCTTCGGTGGCGGCGTGTCCGACGGCAAGGGTCTGTCGAAGGAGCTGCTCGGCGGCAAGGGCGCCAACCTCGACGGCATGGCCTCGATCGGCCTGCCAGTGCCCCCCGGCTTCACGATCAGCACCACGATGTGCACGCGCTATTACGAAGAGGGCGAGAAATTCGCGCCCGAACTCAATGCCGAGGTCGCCGCGGGTATCACGCATATCGAGGGCGTGACGGGCAAGACGTTCGGCGACATTGCCGATCCGCTGCTCGTCTCAGTACGCTCGGGCGCGCGTGTGTCGATGCCCGGCATGATGGACACCGTGCTGAACCTCGGCATCAACGACGCGACGGTGCAGGGCCTCGCTGCCATCAGCGGCGACGCGCGCTTTGCGTGGGACAGCTACCGCCGCTTCATCCAGATGTACGCCGATGTCGTCCTCGGCCTCGACCATGGTGCCTTCGAGGAAGCGCTTGAAATCGCCAAGGAAGACAAGGGCTATTACCTCGACACCGAGCTGGAGGCATCGGACCTGCAGGATCTGGTCGCGGTCTATCTCGGACTCGTCGAAGAACAGTGGGGCAAGGCGTTCCCGCAGGACGTCCACGAGCAGCTCTGGGGCGCGGTCGGCGCCGTGTTCGGCTCGTGGCAGTCCGAACGCGCCAAGGTCTATCGCCGCATCAACTCGATCCCGCACGACTGGGGCACCGCGGTCAACGTGCAGGCGATGGTGTTCGGCAACATGGGTGAGACCTCGGCCACTGGTGTCGCGTTCACGCGTGACCCCGCGACCGGCGAGCGCGCCTATTTCGGCGAGTATTTGATCAACGCGCAGGGCGAAGACGTCGTCGCCGGCATCCGTACGCCCCAGTATCTGACAACTGCGGCCCGCGAGCGGGCTAACGCTAAGCCCTTGTCAATGCAGGAATCTATGCCCGAGGTATACGGCGAGCTGGCGAATGTGTTTAACCTTCTTGAAGCGCACTACCGCGACATGCAGGACATCGAGTTCACCGTCGAACGCGGCAAATTGTGGATGCTGCAGACCCGGTCCGGCAAGCGTACGGCCAAGGCCGCGCTCAAGATCGCCGTCGATATGGCAGCCGAAGGGCTGATCACGAAGGACGAGGCCGTGATGCGCGTCGATCCGTCTGCCCTCGACCAGCTCCTTCACCCGACGCTCGACCCCAAGGCCGTCCGCGATGTGATCGTCAAGGGCCTGCCCGCCAGTCCCGGCGCCGCGTCGGGTATTGCCGTGTTCGACAGCGACACCGCCGAAAAGCGGGCGGAGCAGGGCCAGTCGGTTATCCTCGTCCGCACCGAAACCTCGCCCGAGGACATCCACGGCATGCATGCGGCCAAGGGGATCCTGACCGCACGCGGCGGCATGACCTCGCACGCCGCCGTTGTCGCGCGCGGCATGGGGCGCCCCTGTGTCTCGGGCGCGGGTTCGCTGAGCATAGACGCCGCCGGAAAGATCGCACGCGTTGGTGGCCGCGAAATCCGCGAAGGCGACATGCTGACCCTCGATGGCTCGACCGGGGAGGTGATGGTAGGCGAAGTCGCGACGATGCAGCCCGAATTGTCGGGCGATTTCGGCACGCTGATGGAATGGGCGGATGGCTCGCGCCGTATGAAGGTTCGCGCCAATGCCGAAACCCCCGCCGATGCCAAGGTCGCGCGCGAGTTCGGGGCGGAGGGCATTGGCCTTTGCCGTACCGAGCACATGTTTTTCGAAGCCTCGCGGATTACCGCGGTGCGCGAGATGATCCTCGCTGAGAACGAAAAGGGCCGCCGCGTGGCGCTCGCCAAGTTGCTACCCGAACAGCGAGCCGACTTCGTGGGTCTGTTCGAGGTTATGGCGGGGCTGCCCGTGACCATCCGCCTGCTCGACCCGCCGCTGCATGAATTCATGCCCCATGCGGAGTCCGACTTTGAGGACGTGGCCAAGGCGACCGGCCTCACGGTCGACATGCTCAAGCGCCGCGCCGCAGAGCTCCACGAGTTCAATCCGATGCTCGGCCATCGTGGGTGCCGCCTGGGCGTCACCTACCCCGAAATCTATGAAATACAGGCCCGCGCGATCTTCGAGGCAGCCTGCGACTTGGCCATCTCGCCGATTCCTGAGGTGATGGTGCCCCTGGTCGCGACGCGCCGCGAACTTGAACTGATGAAGGCTGTAATCGACCGAACGGCTGAATCAGTGTTCGCCGAACGTGGCAAGCGAATCGAATACCTCGTCGGCACAATGATCGAACTGCCGCGCGCCGCGCTCAAGGCGGGTGAAATCGCCGAAGTAGGCGCCTTTTTCAGCTTTGGCACGAACGATCTGACACAGACGACCTTGGGTGTTTCGCGCGACGATGCAGCGCGTTTCCTAGGTGTTTATGTCGATCAGGGCATTTATGAGCGCGACCCGTTTGTAAGCCTCGATATCGAAGGCGTTGGCGAGCTCGTCCAGATTGCGGCTGAACGCGGCAGGGCAACACGGCCCGACATCAAACTCGGCATTTGCGGAGAGCACGGCGGCGACCCGGCCAGCATCGCTTTCTGCGAGAGCGTAGGGCTCGACTACGTCTCCGCGTCACCCTATCGCGTGCCGATCGCGCGGCTGGCAGCCGCGCAGGCTGCGCTGGTAAGCAAGGGCTGACCCGCCAGCGCTGGCAAAACGCCCCAGCGCGGACCGGGTCTACGGGTTCGCGATCGGTTGCGGGACCACTACCAGTTGCTTTAGCAACGCTTCGTGTTCGCTGCGCAAGGTAACATGGGCGTCATGCTCCCGGTTGTCGGAGATCTTCCATTTGGCACCGCCTGATCGGCTCAAAAGAACCAGCAGCCATTCGATAGCCAGCGCCAAGGCCAGGATTACCCCTCCGTTGTTCGTGAGCTATGCCACTGCGGTTATCCCTTGTTACCTGCGGTAACGAAGGGGTCGTGTACCTGTTCTGCGCTCGACGCGCGGGGAACTAGCCCTTGAACACTTCCCCGATAGAGCAGGCCGCTGGGCCCAGAATGACGACGAACAGTACCGGCAGGATGAAAAGGATCAGCGGCACCGTCATGATCGCCGGCAGACGCGCTGCCTTTTCTTCGGCCCGCATCATGCGCTCATGGCGAAACTCGGCCGACAGCACGCGCAGTGCCGATGCAAGCGGCGTTCCGTATTTCTCGGTTTGGATCAGTGTGGTGACAACGCCCCTGATAGAATCGAGGGGGACACGCGCAGTCAGATTTTCAAAAGCGGCCCGTCGGTCGGTCAGGAACCCGAGCTCAATTGCGGTCAGCGCGAATTCGTCGCCGCATTCCGGATAGGCGCGGCCAAGTTCTTTTGCAACGCGCCCAAAGGCGGCATCTACCGTCAGGCCGGCCTCGGCACAGATCACGAGCAGATCGAGGGCGTCGGGCAGCCCTTTGCGGATCGCCGCCACGCGCTTGGTGATGGTGTTGCTAAGCCAGATATCAGCCGCCTTGTAGCTCAGGATCAACGAGCCGAGCAAGACGCCGGTGCGCTTCCACGACGTCCAGTCTTCGAGACCGCCGAAGCCATACACCCAAAGCACGACGCCACCGCCAAGAAAGACTGGCAGAACCAGGCGGGCAAAGATGATGATGACCGCAAGGTCTTTTGACCGGATGCCGGCCTGCATCAGCTTCACCTGAGCGACCTTCAGCTGTTCGTCCTGCAACACCTTGAGCGAATTCAGAAACGTCCGCATCTTGTCTGCGGTTTCGCTATTGTTTTGCAGTTTTGCACGGCGTTTGGACGTCGAGGCGACGATTCCGGCCTTCAGCTGTTCGCGCCGTTCATTCAGCGCCTTGACGCGCTTCGACATCGGATCGCGCACCGTAGTGGCTGCATAGACGGCAACTAGGGTAGCAATCGTGGCTATGGTCGCCAGCACCGTTGCCACCCAGAGGACGTCGACCCCCAGCAGTGTCGGACCAGATTGCACAGGTTGCATTTGGTGGTCCGCTCCTAGATTTCGAACGAGATCATGCGTGACATGACGAAGGCGCCGATCCCCATCCAGCATCCGGCACCCAAACCCACCGCAATGAGTTTCGGGTTCGTGAAGAACTGCTGCATGTAGGTATCGTTGATCGAGTAGATTAGGCCGAACACGATGAACGGCAGAGAACCGATGATGTACGCTGATGCTTTGGATTCGGACGACATGGCCTTGATCTTCAGCTTCATCTGCGCGCGTGAACGCAGGACACCGGCCAGGTTCGACAATGTCTCCGCCAGATTGCCGCCCGTTTCACGCTGGATCTGGATCGTGATGCAGAAGAATTGGAATTCGGGCGTACCCAGCCGGTCGGCAGTTTCCTGAAGGGCGGCATCCATCGTGCGACCGATCTTGATCTTGTCGCTTACGCTGCGAAATTCCAAGCCTACGGGGCCGGGTACTTCGGACGCCACCACGCTGATTGTTTCGCTGATGGGCAAACCTGAACGCAGGCCGCGGACAAGCAGTTCGATGGCGTCGGGAAAGCGCTTGTTGAACAAATTGACTCGTTTGTTGATCAAATAGCCGACACTGAAGTGCGGCAAACTGACAGCCATCGCAGCACCAAGCGCGACCCCTAGCCCCAGGTTGCCGAATTTGAACGACACCAGGGAACCGACCACGAGAAGGATGCCGAGCGACACCATCAGATATTGGGCCGGGGTCCACGATTTGCCGGTCATGGCAAGCCGCTTCTGCAACTGGACGGGATTAGGAAGAATGCGAGAAGCTACGCCATCCATGCGCGTTGCGCGATTGGCCTGAATCCGCCGCATCTGCGCTTCCATGACCGCTCCGGTTGATCTGGAATGCCGGTCCTTGAGTTCGATAAGCCGCCGCGCCTTCGCCTTGTTGACCGAAGGACCGGCAAACGCAAAGACGAGCATGGCGACAGCAATCAGGGCGCCAATCGCCATCGCGACCATGGGCATCGGATCCACAGGTCAGCCCGCCCTAGCTTTGGGCTTTTTGGGCATCATCGATTTAAAGCTGCCCAGCTTACCGAGCAGCGACTGCTTTGCGGGCTTGTCAAGTGGGACGTCCTCTTCGCCGGCACGGGCCGCGACAGCGTCGCCGATGGCGACAATCCGATCGACGATTTCGCCAAGCGTCGTGCCGATCTTCGTACCTTTGCCGGCTTCGGCCACGGTTCTTCCGAGCTTTGCTGCTTGGGTCACGACCCTGGGGTCTGCGGTGACGATGAAGTCGACCTTGCGTTCGATCGAACTTTCGAAATCCTTGCGGCTGATCTCGGTTGGCCCGCTGGTCGGCACACGATTGGCAACGACTAAGACGCTTGACTGGGTCGCGTTCAATTTCAGCCATGACAGGATCCGGATGACATCGCGCGCTGACGCGAGCGTCAACTCGGTTACGAGCACGGTCATTTGGACATCCTGCATCAGGTGCGGGTGGTGCACCAGCATCCCGCGTGGCAGATCTATGATTGTCGTTTCGAACGCTGAACGCATCTCCTCCTGAAGCTGATAGAAAGCAGTTCCATCGGTCAGCATCGGCTGGTTGATCGGTGCTTCTGCGCTCAGGATGGCAAGCTTGTCGTTTGCCTTGACCATCGCGCGCTCGATGAACAGGCCGTCGATGCGACTGGGATTATCGATGGCGTCCGTCAAGCCACGACCTGGCTCCAGGTCGAGGGTCAGCGCACCCGTGCCAAAGTGGACATCAAGGTCCAGCAAGGCTGTCGAGCGCCCAGCACGATGGCCCATCATCCAGGCAATCGACGTGGCAATGGTTGAAGCGCCGGAACCTCCGCGCGCGCCGACAACGGCGGCCATCATGTGCGCTCGTTCGGTACCTACTTCGGCGTGGCGTGGGGCATTCAAGACGGCTTGCGCAGTGGCAAATGCATCGCGCAGCTGATCGGCGCTGAAAGGCTTCAACAAATAGTCTTGGATGCCACTTGCGACGAGATCACGGAACAGACGGACGTCGTTGACTTGTCCCGCAGCGATAACGACGGTGCCGGGTTCGCAGACTTCGGCAAGCGCATTGATGTCGTTGAGCGGGTCACCGCTCTCCGATAGATCGACGAACAAGATCTGAGGACTTGCCGACACAGACAGGGTCTGCACCGCATTTCGCAAGCCGCCCTTGTTGATCTTGTCGGGCGCCCAGCCGAGTTCGACGGCAACCGGCCGCAGTGAATCTGCAGTGAGGTCGTCGCAGACAAAGGCTGTGAACGGCTCGCGCATCGCACCATTGCGGGAAGGAGACCAAGGCGCGTTCATCTTAATTCCCCTTCGTGTTTTCTGACTTCAGGCCGGCTGCGCCAGTGGTGGGCATCGCACGATAGGTGCCGATTGCTTTGGTCGCGATCCGGCCATCGATAGAGGTTTCGCCGCCTCGGCCAGAAATGAGGTCACGCGGATCGGCGATCATCGACGCAAGATTGCTGTTGGTTGCGCAGCCATAATTCGACATCGAATGGCCGTCGAAGTTGGAGGTGGACGGTCGCGTCCAGTCGGGGCAGCCGGGAACATTGGCGTTCATCCGGCTGACGATCACGCGGACCGATCCGGCGGGAACTTCACCCCGTGTAACAGGCGCGGTTACATCTAACAGCAGCCCATAGCGGGCGACGACCGCTGCAACAGCTTGACGTGCCTGCGGACCATAGCTTTGTGTGTCCACGGATATACGGTCACCATAGCGCAGCGAGAGCGTGTCGAACCAACCGGTTAGCGCATTGTCGTCTGCCTCGGAGAGTAGTTCAGATGGGGACGGTAGATCGTAGACATAGTCAGTGCGCGAAACGACCGGCTGATGGACTGATTCAAGGCTGCGATTTTGGGTACCACACGCAGTCAGTGTCGTGCAGGCCAGCAGTGCGAAAGCGGCGATATGAAGCTTCATGGCGTGAACCTTCCGAGTTAATTGCTGAAGCCGGGTGTGGCGGAAGCTTGCGACGTGCGTGCCGTAGAGCGTTGTAACGGTGCAGGGGTCGTGACATCGCCCACTGTCGGTCGAGCAGGGACCGTGACCGGAGGTGCAAGCGTCGGTGCGGCGCGCTTGGCACCTGTCTTGCCGCTGAAATCCTGACCCATCAGGAAGTTCTGCAAGTCGGTCGGCGTATTAAAGCCATCCGTTGGCAGCTTGATCTCGTTCGCCGACACTGGCTTCACCAGATACGGGGTTACGATGATCATCAACTCCGTCTGGTTACGGCGGTAACCGTTCGAACGAAACATCGCCCCCAGCACTGGGACATCGCCTAGACCGGGGACCCTGTCGATCGAGTTGATGTTGCTGTTCTGGATCAGACCCCCGATCATGAAGCTCTGCCCCGATCCGAGCTCGACGGTGGTTTCAGAACGGCGCGTGATGAATGCCGGGACGCTGAAGCCGTTGAGCGTGACGGAGCCCTCGGAAGAGAGTTGCGATACCTCTGGACGGACCCTCATCGAAATACGGCCATCGGCAAGCACTGTCGGTGTGAAGGCCAGGCTTACACCATACTGCCTGTACTCGATCGTAACCGTTCCCAGCGCTTGCGAGATTGGGATCGGAAACTCACCACCGGCAAGGAAGCTCGCCGTCTCGCCGGACAGGGCGGTAAGGTTGGGTTCCGCCAGCGTGCTGACCAGCCCGTTCTTCTCGCTCAGGTCGAATGCGGCACCGACATCGAGGCCGAACAGGCTGCCAAGAAATCCAAGTGTGGTCTTGCCAGCGCCCAGTCCCTTGAATGCGAGCGCCGAGCCCGCCTGTGTGATGAACTGGCCCGTAGCCGGGTTGAACGGCAACGAGATCGTGCCCGCCGGGAAGCCATAGATGGTGGAGGCGTCCAGCTTGGGGAAAGTCGATGTGTCAACGTTGCCGATCGTCCCAAAGTCACGGCCCTGCATAACCCCGACATTAAATCCGTTGCCACGATCGCGTGTCGTCAGATTTGCCGCGATTTCCTTCGACAGCGAGCGGTTTACCTCGGCAATCTTGACCTTGAGCATGACCTGCAACGGCGTTGCGGTCTTGAGCCTCGAGATCACGGCAACCTTCAGCTGCGCATTCGCTGCGACGACATCAATCCCGGGGTTGAGCATCGTCTTGACCAGCAATTCAGCCTGGGCCGCGTCGTCCGGCGTAGCGACTGTTCCGGTAAGCACGGCGAGCTGGCCGGCGGTGGTTACCTTTATGTCGGCTTCCGGCATCGCCAGCTTCAACATGCGGTCCAACGACGTAACGTTAGGTACGGCGCGTACGCTCGTTGCGTACAAGACGGTACCCGAAGCAGACGTCGCAAAGATTGTCGCTTCGCCAGCTTCTTTGGCGAAGATGTTAATCTGGCGTGGATTGTTCACGTATACGTCAGCGACCTCTGGGTTCGACGTCCAGACGCCGGCGATGTCGGTAGGCAAGGTTACGAGCTGGCCCTGACCGATCGAAAGCAGAACTTCGCTGGCCGGGCGCTGTGTCCCTATGGGAAGCTGGGCAACGCGTGCCATCTGACGAGAGGGTTTCGCAGCAGGGGCCTTTTGGGCCTTGGGCGCCGCCGCGCTTGCAGCGGGGAGGCTTGCGGTCATGACAATTGTCATCGTCGCCGCGACCGAGAGAGGGAGGAGACGAGCGTAGCGCATGTTACTTGCTCCCAATCGTATAGCGTGCGGGAGTTTCTGCAGAATCCCTTGAGGATTTGAGCGGCCACGGCAGGCTGGTGTTGTTGAACCCAATCGGTACTTCGGTGACGCTGGTGCCACGGCCGATCTTTATGACCGGGCCCTTCGGCGCTTCTGGATTTACACCACCCGCCGGCTGACGCTCGGTGGGCCTTTCTGCAACCGGGCCAGTTGTCGGGGTGCTGCGACGCTGGAACCGCGACACATCGGCGCCGGTGACGAATGTCGGATTGCTGTCGAGCGGTTGCGCCGCGATGTTCAGCGCCAGCTTGCGATCCGCCTTCGGATCACCGCTTGTCGGAACATTGACCTCACCCGAGGCGATTGCGCGCTCGAGTTCGGCTGTGTTGTCGGCGATCGGGCGCAGGCTGAGCGTCAGCTGGCCGATCTGTTGGGCGACAGCAATCTTCTCTGCAATCCGCGGCGTGGCTTCCAGCGTGACGGTGTTAAAAGTCTTGACTTCCTTCTTGCCGGCCTTGTCCTCTGACGAGGTGCGCTGATCGGTCGCCAGAACGCGCATGTTACGCACAATCGTTTCCGACGTCTTGAGCGCGGGACCGCCGGCGCTGCCTTCGACCGCTTGGGTCAACATCACATCGACGCGATCGCCCGGGAAGACAAAGCCGGCCACGCTGGTTTCAGCGCGCACGGCAACGGTGATGGCACGCATGCCCGGGCCAAGAGCTGCAGCAAGGAAACCGCGATCACCGGGCTGGACGAAAGAACCTGTCGTCAGCGGCTGGCCGGCGGCCATCTCGTTGCGGACAACGGAGCCCCGCAGCACGTTGATGTCGAGATTGCCCTCTAAGTAATAAGCGCCTTTTATCAGATCCTTAGGCCAGGGCTGAAATTTGAAGTCGGTCTCGCCGAGGATTGTTCCAACGGGCAGCGCGCGCGTTGCGACCAGCACATTTGGTCCGGTTGGCTGGCTGAAGACGACGGGAGCGGCAACCGCGATTGGAGTCGCCGATTTCACGAACATTTGGCGGGCTAATAATGCAGTTACGAGCGCCACGACGACGGCGCCGACAAGCAAAACGATCTTCTTAGGCTCCATAGCCCCCAGGCCTCCTGCGTACCGCGACGTTTGCGGATCATCCTGTCCTTTCAGGCTAAATGGTTAAGATATCGTACGGAAAACCCGTTCAGCGCGCCGCAAAACCGCGCCGCCAAAGGCGGAATAAGAACGCTGCCACGCAGCACATGATCGCGATCGGCGTCAGGACGCTCAAGATCTTGGCTTCGGGCAAAAGGCCGTACCGACCGCCAAGCGCGATCAGCGCGCCGATGGAAATCGAGATGCCATAAGGATTTTCGAAGACTTGCCTGTCGCTGCGCACTATATGCCGCACAAGCTGGATTGATGTCAGGATACCGCCAACCATCGCCGTCGCGACAAAGGCGTCGAGGAAATCGAGTGGCGGCAAAAAAAGTGCGAGCGCTGTAAGCAGTTTCACGTCGCCGCCGCCCATCTGGCCGAGGTTGAATGCCCCGAGCAGTACAGCGAAAACACTGGCCGCGACGCCAAGCTGAAGCGCAAGCCCTGGCCACAGCGTCAGCCCCGTCGTCCACCAGAACGGGATCGCGAGCGCGACGATCGATACATTGACCCAATCCGGGATAATACGGCTGCGTGCATCCGTCGCCGACGCGACGGCAAGGAGGCCGACAAGTATCGCGGCCAGGACTATTTCGAACGAAACCATAACTTCCCCTCTAGACGAGGGGCCTTGCCAAAACGTAACCGCGACGGATGACTGCTTTCCCCGAGGCGCGACGCGTTCTTCCTGCCGGCGCAATTGTGTCGATGTTCACATTGCCTGACGGCTGGCCGATGCGCATCCTCGACCGCCCGGCCGCCGGATCTCGCGGCAGCATTTTGTGGATCGGGGGACGCGGTGACATCATCGAGAAGTACCTCGAGTGCTTCGAGGAATGGCACCAGGGCGGTTGGCATGTTTCAGCGATGGATTGGCGGGGGCAAGGCGGCTCGGGACGTCTCCTTTCCGATCCCGCAGTCGGACATATGCCGGATTTCGCGACCTGGATTAACGATCTCGCCTCTTTTTGGACTGACTGGGTGGCCCGAACGCCGGCGCCGCATATTGTCATGGGGCATTCGATGGGCGGACACCTCGTGCTCCGGGCGTTGCTCGAACGTCGCATTTCGCCCGAGGCTACCATATTGTCTGCGCCAATGCTGGGCTTTGAGGGGGGACCGTTGCCCCAAGGGCTGGCCGGGGGCGTTGCATCACTTCTGGCCCGGTTCATGCCCGAAGCGCGGGCATGGAAACAAGGAGAAAAGCCGGGCGCTGTCGACGCGCGGCGGCAATTTTACCTGACCCACGATAGGGCGCGCTATGCCGACGAGGTCTATTGGAAAGAACGCGATCCGTCGCTCGTGCTGGGGCCGGCTAGCTGGGCGTGGGTCGCGGCTGCCTATTGGTCCAACGCCCTTATCAACGCGCCAGGTGCGCTCGAGCATGTCTGCGGTGACATCCTTCTGGTCGGAACTGAGGGCGACATGCTGGTCAGCCCGGCAGCCATCCGCCGGGCGGCGGCGCGTTTGCCCCATGCCGAACTCCTGATGTTCGAGGCCACCGCTGCGCATGAAGTGCTGCGCGAAGTGGACGCCGTGCGCGATGTGGCTATGAACAAGATTGCGGACTTTCTGGACCGAAAGGCACCTGCGCGATGAAGGTCGATGTCGTGGTGATCGGTGCTGGCATCGCGGGCGCTGGCGTGGCGGCCGAGCTTGCGCCGCATTGTTCGGTCGCGCTGCTCGAAGCGGAGGATATGCCCGGTTATCATAGCACCGGGCGATCGGTCGCATTCTGGCACGAAACACTGGGCGGACCGCTGGTCCAGCCCTTGTCCAAGGCTTCGCTGACTGTGCTTGCGGCGGGAGGCTTTCTTACGCCGCGTTTCTCACTGAATGTGGCCCTGGAAAAAGACCTGCCGCTGCTCGACGCGCTTCAGGCTGACTTTGCTGGCAGCAACGCCCATCTGACGCGCGTCGATCATGCCGGGATCGCCGCCCTCGTCCCGCGCGCGAGCCCGCTGCTCGTCGGCGGATTGGTCGAGCAGGACTGTGCCGACATCGATGTGGCCGGGCTGCACGGCGCAATGTTGCGCACGTTCAGACAGGCTAGGGGAATACTGCTGACAAGCACCCGTGCAATTGTCATCGAACGCCGGCCGACGGGCTGGCTGGTGACCGCCGGCGATACCCGGATCGAGGCGGACGTGGTCGTGAATGCGGCGGGCAGCTGGTCTGATGCGATCGCGACGATGGCGGGTGTTCGCCCTTTGGGCATTGCGCCGAAGCGCCGCACGGTCGCCCAGGTCCGCGTCGATGGTGAAGATGTGCCTGCGAATGGCCCGTTGACGATCGACGTCGCTGGAAACTTCTACTTCAAGCCCGAATCTTGCAACCGGGTATGGGTTTGTCCGCATGATGAAACACCGAGTGCGGCCTGCGATGCCGCCCCCGAAGACCTCGATGTCGCGATCGCGATCGGCAGGTTCGAAACGATGACTTCCTGGCGGGTTCAGGCGGTAGAACGCAAATGGGCGGGTCTGCGCAGCTTCGCCCCCGATCGCCTGCCGGTCTATGGCTTTGCCGCCGATGCCCCCGGGTTCTTCTGGTGTGCGGGCCAGGGCGGCGTGGGAATCCAGACCGCTCCCGCGGCGGCGTCACTTTGTGCGCACCTGATCCTTGGGGCAACCGTGCTGGCGCCGGCAGGCGTCGACCCGGCGGTGTATTTGCCGACGCGCTTCACTTAGCCTGATTGAAGTTCGGGCCGAGAGGCGACGGCTATCGTTTAAGTCGCCACCCTATTTCCGGGCTGCCAATGCGGCATCGCTGGCCAGCCGGTCGGCGCGCTCATTGTCGGGGTGCCGTGCGTGGCCCTTAACCCAGACCCAGTCAATGCGGTGCGGTTCGGCCGCTGCGATCAGCTCGCGCCAGAGGTCGGCATTTTTCACCGGCTGGCGCGACGCCGTCATCCAGCCATTGCGCTGCCAGCCCTTCAACCATTTGGTCAGGCCATCCATGACGTAGCGGCTGTCGGTCGAGAGCGTAACCTGCGATGGACGCTTGAGTGCCTCCAGAGCGCGGATCGCCGCCATCAGTTCCATCCGGTTGTTGGTGGTTGGCGTCTCGCCACCCGACAAGTCCTTTTCGACCGCGCCATAACGCAATACAGCGCCCCAACCGCCAGGGCCTGGATTGCCCTTGCATGCCCCGTCAGTGGCAATTTCGACTTTGGGGAGATCGCTCATGCGAGATGCCCGCGCCAATTGTCATAGGCTTCGAGCCGTCGCCAATAGGCGAGCGGATCCTTGCGGGTAACCAGGGCGTCGGCAGGCGTATTCAGCCAGTCCCATGCGCGCGAGAGCAAAAAACGAATGCAGGCGCCGCGCGCCAAATTACCAAGCTCGGCACGCTCGGCCGCTTCGAGCGGCATAGCCCGTTCATACCCGGCGATCAGGGCATCCCCGATCGTCCAGTCGGGGACGATACCGCTGCCGTCGAAGCACCATGCCGTGTGCATGACGGCAAGATCGTAGGCGCGGATGTCGGTGCAGGCGAAGTAGAAATCGATCAGACCCGATACCTCGTCACCTCGGACCAGGACATTGTCGGGAAAAAGGTCGGCGTGGATGGTGCTGGTCGGCAGATCGGACTGCCAGCGGCTGCTCACGTCATCGAGTTGGAAGCCAAGATCGTCGTAAAGCCCTGGCCGAATTTCATCGAGGGCCCGACCACAGCGATCATAGAGCGCGGGCCAATGATCGAACCCCATGGTGTTCTCGCGCACCAGCGGAAAATCCGTCAGCGCAGTGTGCATCCGTCCCAATGCCCCCCCGGCATTGGTGGCCTGGGCGATGGTCGGATGTGACAAGGATACGCCGGGCAGGAACTTGATCAGGCATGCCGGCCGTCCTTCAACTTCTTGTATCTCAGTGCCTTGCCGGTCCTTGATCGCCGGCGGCACCGGCAATCCTTTGTCGGCCAAATGGTCGAGCAGTGACATGAAATAGGGAAGATCGTGCGCTGCGACACGCTTTTCGTACAACGTAAGGATGAACCGGCCGCCGGTAGTGTCGACCAGGTAATTGGAGTTTTCCACCCCTTCGGCGATACCCTTGCATGATAGGAGTGTCCCAACGTCATAACGCTGCAGAAATGCGGTCAGCGCTTCAGCCGTGACAACCGTGTAAACGGCCACCTAGGCCGCGAGCCCGCGCGGCAGCTTGAATGACATGGTCTCGACGGTGGTCTCGACCTGGTGCTCGGTGACGTCGAAGCGGGTTCCCAGATGCTCGACAAGTTCGCGGACCAGAATCTCGGGCGCTGACGCGCCTGCGGTGATCCCAAGCGTGCGGACGCCCTCCAGCCAGCCGAAATCCACCTCGTTGGCGCGCTCGACGAGTTCGGAAGGAACGCCCGACCGACGCGCGACTTCGGCCAAACGCTGTGAGTTCGATGAATTCGGGGACCCGATGACGATCATCTTGTCGCATTCGGGAACAATGGCCTTTACCGACTCCTGCCGGTTGGACGTTGCGTAGCAGATGTCCTCGCCGCGCGGCCCATGGATCGACGGGAAGCGGACCTTCAGTGCGTCGACGATCTCGTTGGTGTCATCGACCGACAGGGTTGTCTGGGTAAGGAAGCCGAGCGCATCGGGGTTGGACGGGGCCAGCGCCGCGACGTCCGCCACCGTCTCGACCAGGGTCATCGCGCCCTCGGGTACCTGCCCGAACGTACCGATAACCTCGGGATGACCGCGATGGCCGATGAAAATGATATGGCGCCCGCCCTCGACGAGGCGTTCCGCTTGGCGATGCACCTTTGAAACCAGCGGGCAGGTTGCGTCGAGATAGGCAAGGCCGCGGGCTTGCGCGGCTTCAGGGACGCTCTTGGGCACGCCGTGCGCCGAAAACACAACCGGGGCTCCATCCGGCACTTCGTCAAGCTCCTCGACAAACACAGCGCCCTTGGCACGGAGGGTGTCGACCACATAGCGGTTGTGGACGATCTCATGGCGCACATAGACTGGCGCGCCATGTTTCTCGATCGCCAGCTCGACGATGTGGATGGCGCGGTCGACGCCGGCACAGAATCCGCGTGGAGCGGCGATCAGCAGCCGCAGTGCGGGCTTGGGGTCTGTAATGTTCATGGACATGCCCCTTACGCCATTGCTTGCCACCGGCAAAGCCGCTTCCTATGACGACGACGCATGGCTTTCGATGCCGTGTCCAAAGAAAGATTTGTGTAGTGACCGCCCCTGTCGTGACTGTCCGTATCGCCGCCGCTGCCCTGGCACTTTCCTTGTTGGCCGGATGCGCCAAGGACGGCGATATCGATGAGACCGGCGGCATTGCCGTCACGCGCAGTGCATGCCCTGCAGTCGCCGTTCCCGCCTCGACCGGTGACATCACCTATTTCAGCCCGGCCAACAGCCGCGCCTCGACTGCCATTGATGTGACAGCCTTGATCACGAACATGCGCGTTGCCTGCAACGAGCAGGGAAGCGACGTGGTCAGTAGCGCGACTTTCGACGTGCTTGCCCGGCGGGCTGACCCTAGCGGAACGCGCGAGGTCGTCATTCCTTATTTCGCAACAGTGATGCGCGCCGGGACGACCGTTGTCGCAAAGCGGATCTCGACAGTCCGCATCGTCTTTCCTGACGGCCAGACACGGGCGTCGGCGAAGGGCGAGGGCGGGGCAGTTATCGCGCGCGCCGATGCTACCCTGGCACCGGAGATCCAGAAACTGCTGACCCGCAAGCGCAAGGCGGGGGAAGCGGATGCCGCAAGCGATCCGCTGGCACGTCCCGAGATCAAGGCCGCAGTCGCGCGTGCCAGTTTTGAGCTGCTGATTGGGTTTCAGCTTACGGCCGATCAGTTGCAATACAACGCGACGCGCTAAATTCCTGCTAAAATTCCCGCGCCACCTAGCCAGTTGTTGACACGAATCGCTCGCGCGCTCATCGCCTGACGCAGCTGGCCGGGGCAACCTGGACGGCCGCGCGGGAGAGCTGGCACGGGGAACACCTCGGACGGCGCCGAAGGAGCAACCGCCCCGGAAACTCTCAGGCCCAAAGGACCGCGCGGACGACAAGGCGACTCTGGAAAGCGTTTCGGGCAACCGGAACCACCGAAGGGGTAAATCCTGCCCAAGCATCTTGTCAGATGTTGCGCAGGATCAAAACTCTCAGGTTTCCGTGACAGAGGGGGCAGCTCGAAGGGCCGGACGTATGCGTCTGGTGCGGCTGCTCCAGACACGGATTGCTCGATGACCGACGAAGCCACCGAATTGTTGCCGCTAGATTCCTGGCACCGTGCCCAGGGCGCGCGGATGGTGCCGTTCGCGGGCTATCAAATGCCAATCCAATATGAAGGCATTGTCGCCGAGCATCTATGGACCCGTGAGAATGCCGGGCTGTTCGACGTCTCGCACATGGGCCAGCTGCTCATTTCGGGCGAAGGCGTCGATGAGGCGCTCGAGGCGCTGATCCCCGCAGACGTCAAAGGCCTAAAGCTGGGCCAACAGAAATACTCGCTGTTGCTGGCCGACAATGGCGGCATCCTCGACGATCTGATGTTTTCGCGCTGGCCCGGCGGCATTTATATGGTCGTCAACGGTGCGGTGAAATACGATGATCTCGCCCATCTGCGTGAGCATCTGCCCGACGAAATCACTCTCAACCACCTCGATGACCGCGCGCTTTTTGCCTTGCAGGGGCCAAAGGCTTTCGAAGTGCTGAACCGCCATGCGACCGGCGAATCGCCCCTCGATGTCCTCTATTTCATGATGGGCGGGCGGTTCGAGATCGCCGGCGTCGATGCTTGGATCAGCCGTTCGGGCTATACCGGCGAAGACGGTTTCGAGATTTCAATTGCCGCGACTGCCGCCGAACAGATCGCCAACCTGTTTTGCGCCGAACCGGAAGTGAAGCCCATCGGTCTCGGCGCGCGCGACTCGCTGCGGCTGGAAGCGGATCTGCCGCTCTATGGGCATGACCTTGGTCCTGAGACCACACCAATTATGGCCGCGCTCGGCTTTGCGGTGGGGAGCAAGCGCCGCCGCGAAGAAGCTAACTTCCCCGGTGCTGCACGCATTCTGGCCGAACGCGAAAACGGCCCGGCGACCAAGCGTGTCGGCCTGGCGGTCGAGGGTCGGCTGCCCGCGCGTGAGGGGGCGGATATCTACATGCACGACACGCTGGTTGGTCAAGTGACCTCGGGCGGCTTTTCACCCAGCCTGCAGGCACCGATCGCCATGGGCTACGTCGACGCCGCCTATGCCAAGATCAACACATCGCTGGAGATCGACGTACGCGGCAAACGCCTTGCCGCCACCGTCGTCCCAATGCCGTTCGTTCCCCACCGCTATCACCGCAAAGGAGCCGACTGATGCGTTATTTCACGGAAGATCATGAGTGGATCGACGTCGAGGACGGCGACGATACGGCAACTGTAGGGATCACCGATTACGCCCAGGGCCAGCTGGGCGACATCGTGTTCGTCGAACTGCCTGCGAGCGGTACGCGCCTCATCAAGGGCGGCGATGCAGCGGTAGTCGAGTCGGTGAAAGCAGCATCCGACGTCTACGCACCTGTCTCCGGTACGGTCGTCGACGGTAATTCGGCACTCGAGGCGGAACCGGCGCTCGTCAATTCCGCAGCGGAAACCGACGGCTGGTTCTTCACCCTCGTGCTCGATGATACCAGCGAACTCGAGGGCCTGATGGACGAAAACGCCTACAGGGCGTTTGTGGAAGACTTGTAATGCGTTACCTTCCGCTGACCGACCCTGACCGCGACGCGATGCTGCGTGACATTGGCGCGTCGAGCATCGACGCGCTGTTCGCCGACGTGCCTGAAGAGGCCCGGCTGACGGGCCCGATCCGCGACCTGCCAGATCACATGCCCGAGATGCTCGTCGAGCGGCATTTTTCCGACTTGGCACGGCGCAACAGTGCGGCGGCGAACCATCCGTTCTTCCTCGGCTGCGGCGCGTATCGCCACCATGTTCCAGCCAGTGTCGACCATCTGATCCAGCGCGGGGAGTTTCTAACCGCCTATACACCGTACCAGCCCGAAATTGCGCAGGGCACGCTGCAGATGCTGTTCGAGTTCCAGACGCAGGTCGCGCGGCTGCTTGGCTGCGACGTTGCCAACGCCAGCATGTACGACGGATCGACGGCCTGCTGGGAAGCCGTGTCGATGGCCGGGCGGATCACCAAACGGCGTAAGGCCGTGCTCTCTTGCGGGCTGCACCCGCACTATGTTGCCGTTGCGCGGACGATGGCGCGCTTTACCGGCGACGTCCTCGACACGCGCACACCTGCGCTCGTGTCGAACACCGACTATGATGAATTGCTGTTGGCGATCGACGGCGAAACGAGCTGCGTCGTCGTTCAATATCCTGATATTTTGGGCCGCGTCGACGACATGAGCGCGCTTGCGGCCAAGGCCCATGAACATGGTGCATTGCTGATTGCGGTGGTGACTGAACCCGTCGCACTCGGGATGATCAAGTCGCCTGGCGAAATGGGAGCCGACATTGTGGTTGGCGAAGGGCAGTCGCTGGGCGTGGGCCTGCAATTCGGCGGCCCCTATGTCGGGCTGTTCGCCTGCAAGGAGAAGTTCGTTCGCCAGATGCCAGGCAGGCTGTGCGGCGAGACGGTCGATGCCGAGGGGAAGCGTGGTTTCGTGCTGACACTGTCGACGCGCGAGCAGCATATCCGCCGCGAGAAGGCGACGTCGAACATCTGTACGAATTCGGGTCTCTGCGCGCTGGCGTTCAGCATTCACATGACGTTGCTCGGTGAAAAAGGCTTGCGCGAACTCGCGGCGATTAATCATGCCAACGCTTGCGTCGCTGCGGAGCGGCTGTCGCAGATTGCGGGCGTCCGGCTGGTGACCGAGCGTTTCTTCAACGAATTCACGCTGGAACTGCCGGTCGAAGCGCGGCCAGTGGTGCGCTACCTGGCCGACAAGGGCGTGCTCGGCGGTGTGTCGCTCGGGCGGCTCTACCAGAACGACGGCCGCATCGAGCGCGGCCTTGTCGTCGCGGTGACCGAGACGGTGAGCCCGCAAGATATCGAAACATTTGCCACAACTCTGGCGGAGGTACTGGCATGAGCACGATCAACGCAAGCGGATGGAAACCCGAAATGGTGGTGGACCATAGTCAGGCCGATGCGCCGGCGACGACGA
This sequence comes from Sphingomonas sp., assembly GCA_049318505.1. Classification (GTDB taxonomy): domain Bacteria; phylum Pseudomonadota; class Alphaproteobacteria; order Sphingomonadales; family Sphingomonadaceae; genus Sphingomonas_O. The sequence goes on from JBMOGG010000007.1 coordinate 21,610, forward strand.
CCGGTAACCGCGCGCTGATGCTGGAGGAAGCGCTGATCTTCGAGATCGGCGGCGGGGACACCTGCGGCGTCGATTTGCCCCCGGTGCCTGCGCACACCTCGCGGCTCGGCGGCATGGCGCGCAGCCGCCCCATCGGTCTGCCCGGCTTGTCCGAACCCGAAACTGTGCGCCACTATACGCGCCTGTCGCGCCAGAATTATGGCATCGACCTCGGCTTCTTCCCGCTCGGCAGCTGCACGATGAAGCACAATCCGCGGCTGAATGAAAAGGTCGCGCGGATGAAGGGCTTTGCCGACATTCATCCGCTTGCGCCGATCTCGACGGTGCAGGGCGCTCTGGCGGTGATCCATCAGCTTGCACACTGGCTGGTCACGCTGACCGGCATGGATTCGGTGGCGATGTCGCCCAAGGCGGGTGCACATGGCGAGCTCTGCGGCGTGCTTGCGATCCGCGCAGCGCTCGAGGCCCGCGGCGATGCGCGTGAGGTCATTCTGGTCCCCGAGAGTGCGCACGGCACGAACCCTGCAACGGCAGCGTTTGCAGGCTATCGTGTCGAGAGCATTCCCGCGCGCGACGGTCGGGTTGATACCGACGCACTGATCGCCAAGCTGGGGCCGAACGTGGCCGGCGTCATGATCACCAATCCCAATACCTGCGGATTGTTCGAAAAAGATTTGAAGATCATTGCCGATGCCGTTCATAAGGCAGGCGGTTTTGTCTATTGCGACGGCGCGAACTTCAACGCGATCGTCGGCCGCGTACGCCCCGGCGATCTGGGCGTCGATGCCATGCACATCAACCTCCACAAGACGTTCAGCACGCCGCATGGCGGTGGTGGACCGGGGTCGGGGCCCGTCGTTTTTTCGGCGGCGCTCAGCCCGTTTGCGCCGCTGCCTTTCGTCGAGAAGCTGTGCGAAGAATATCGCCTGGTCGAAGAGGAAACGGCACAGAATGGTCAAAGTTCATCGTTCGGCCGCATGGTCGCATTCCACGGTCAGATGGGCATGTTCACCCGCGCGCTCAGCTACATAATGAGCCATGGTGCCGACGGGCTCCGTCAGGTTTCGGGCGATGCGGTGCTCAACGCCAACTACATCCTTCGAAGCCTTGAGGGCACGCTCGATGCGCCCTTTGCCGGCACCGGGCCCTGCATGCACGAGGCACTGTTCAGCGATCATGGCATGGCCGACGGGTTCAGCACGCTCGACATCGCCAAGGGGCTGATCGACGAGGGCTTCCACCCCATGACGGTCTACTTCCCGCTCGTCGTCCACGGCGCGATGCTGGTTGAGCCGACCGAGACCGAGAGCAAGGCCGGGATCGACCAGTTCATCACCGCGTTGCGCAGCGTGGCAGAACGGGCAAAGGCGGGCGATGTGTCGCTGAAATCCGCCCCGCACTTTGCGCCACGGCGGCGGCTGGACGAGACGCTGGCAGCGCGCAAGCCGGTGCTGGTGTGGAAAGAGCCGGAACTGGCGGTTGCGGCCGAATAGGGCGCCCTCAGCTTTGGGATCAGTTGTATTGCGACGTTTGTCTGGCGCTTTTTGAAACTGATGCATTCTTGTACAAATCGAGCAAGACTTTTGCTCAGGGGAATATGACGCGACCAACCAGTGTCGGTTCTCACGACAATGCCTCGTTTAGCTGAGGCAATGTCCTGGGCGATTTTGAGCGCTTCGTCATGAAAAGCGTCCTCGCTGGGCCCGATGCTCGTTGGCAGCTGTCAATCAGGCAGAAACAAGAGTGTTTTTTTCATGCCTATCTTGGAAGGCCTCAAAGCGCCGGATCTTGCAATCCGTACTCGATGCGGTGAATTATAGGGTTCCAGCGATGGTGCCATCGCGTGTCACCTTTGTGGCGTGGCATCGCATTTGTCCAAAACTTATCCTGCTTGCCGCTGCCAGATAGGCTGATGCCAAACATGGTTGAAAGCAAACAGGCCGAACGAGTTGACTTTAATGGTCTGGCGCGTCGCACCATGTTGCTACCCCCGCGCGCCCCTCACATACGCGTCGACTGCCGCCGGCAGCACGGATAACGGCACGCCCCCCGTCTTCACCAGCGTGTCGTTGAACGCCGCTAGATCGAACTTCGGCCCCAGCGCCGCCTGCGCCTGCGCCCGCAGCCGCAAAATCTCGTTATGCCCGGTCTTGTAGCCGCACGCCTGTCCGGGCGCGACGCAATAGCGGTCGACTTCGCTGGTCATGGCATTGGCACCCTTGCCGGTCTGTTCGGTCAGGAAGGCGACGCCCTGTTCGCGGGTCCAACGCATCGAATGGAGGCCGGTATCGGTGACCAGGCGGCAAGCGCGGAATTGCTGCGCCTGCAGATAGCCGATCTGCGAGAAGGGATCGTCGGTGTATAGCCCGGCCTCGTCGACCATCTGCTCAGCATAGAGCGCCCAGCCCTCGACAAAGGCGTTGAATCCGATCAGCGAAGCGATCAGCGGGATTTCGGCGTGATGTTCGGCCAGATAGGCGCCCTGATAGCTGTGCCCCGGCACGCCTTCATGCGCGGTCAGCGTCGCGATCTGGTATTTGGGCCAGAGCGTCGTGGACTTCAGGTTGATGTAGTAGATCGCCGGCCGCTTCCCGTCGAGCGAGGCGAAGTTCATGTAACCAAGCGCCGCGCCGTCCTGAATATCCTCAGGGACCCGCTTGACCATGACATCGGCCTTGAGCCCAAGGTGCGAGATTTTGGGCAGCAGCGGGCGGATCGCCGCGATCTTTGCATTGCAAAAGGCGATGAGCGCCGCGCGGCCCGCATCGTCGTCGCTGAACAGCTGCTTTGGGTCCTTGTTGAGCGCCTGAACGCGCTCGCCGACCGTGCCGCTGGTCATGCCCTGCTTGCGGAGCAGGGCATCCATCCGCGCCTTCAACTCCTCGTTCTGGGCAAGGCCGATCTTGTGGATTTCAGCCGGGGTCTGCCTCGTCGTGGTGCCGAGGCGCAGCGCCCAGGCGTAGTATGCATCGCCCATCGGCAGGCGCTGGACACCCGCGTCTTTCGGCGAACTGGCGGTTGCGGCCTTGAACGCGGCAATCTCGCGGTCAAGCGCAGGATAGACCATCGTTTCGACCAGTTTCTGCGCGCGTATACCCCAATCGCCCTTGATCCCATTGGCCGCGGTACGCGTGGCGATCGAGGTGACGAGTTTCTGGCGCGCGGCGGCTGTCGCGCGGAAGCCGCTGAGCTGGGTCAGCACGGTCTTTGCAATGAAGTCGGGTGGCATCACGCCTCGGGCGGCATCGCGCTTGATCTGCGCCGCCTCGTCATCGAGCTGCCGTGCCAGGGCGGCAACGCGCGCGAGATAAGCCTCGGCATCGGCGCTGGTGTTGATCGGGTGCTGAGAATCGAGAAACTCGGGCGTGTTTGCGATAGCGCCGCTCTGTTGCGTGATGGCATAGGGCGAGGTGCCGCCGCCAAAGCCCTGTCCGGCGCTGGCGTAGAAGAAGGGCTTGGCAAGTTCGGCGCTTTCGAGCGCGTAATGGACAGTGTCCCAGCGCAGCTGGTCGGCCGGCGCCAGCGTGTTGCGGTCGATCTTGTGCAGGCGCGTCATCATGCCCGCTGCGGCTGCTGCGAACCTGGCGTTGCCCGCTGCCGATCCGTCCGAAAGCTTGGCGCGCAGTCCCGCGCGGGCTCCGGTATCAACGCCGAGTGAGGTTGCAGTCTCGGGCGAGAATTGCAGCACTTCCTCGGCAATGCCATCAATTGTAGCGTGGAAGGGGGAGGGCGCTGCCTTCTTCGTCGCGACTTTCGCCAGCGCGGGCGTTGCGACAAAGCCGACTGCCGCCGATCCCGTCGAAAGCAATGCGCGGCGCGAGAATGCAAAGTCGGTCATGCTCATCGTATGTCCCTCGCCTGAAAGATTGTTTCGCGAAAAGCTATGCCTCAGCCGACGTGGCCGCAAGGATATTTGAAAGGCGCAGGCGATGCTCGCGCAGGACGATGTACAGCCCGCTCGCAATGATGATCGGCGCGCCGACCCAGGTCATTGACGAAGGCAGCACCGAAAACAGGAGCCACCCATAAAGCGTCGCCCAGATCAGGCCCGAATAGTCCATAGGCACAACGACGGCGACGGGGGCATGCGACAGCGAACTCGTCATTGCGATCTGCCCGATGCCGCCGGTCAAGCCGATGACCACGAGCAACGCCCAGGTCCATCCATCATGGGCGCTTACAGACATAACGAACAGTGGAGCCAGCGGCACAAGCGACAGGAGCGAGAAATAGAAGACGGTCGTCGTCGGCCGTTCGGTCTTGCCTATGTGGCGGATCAGGATCGATACGGTTGCGCTCAGAAGGGCAGCGGTCAGCCCGGTCGCCGCGCCCAGCACCGGGATATGCCCGGACCCTGGCTGCGCGACGATGACGACGCCGATGAAGCCGACAATCACGGCCCCCCAGCGGTGCCGGCCCGTCGCTTCGCGCAGCACTACCGCGCCGAGGATTGTTGCGAAGATCGGCACGGTGAACTGAAGCGTTGTTGCCTCGGCCAGAGGCAGCATGATGAGCGCGGAAAACATCAGCGACATCGACGACAGGCCCACGACCGTGCGCAGGATATGCGCGGGCAGGCGGGTTGTCCGCAGTGTCGCGAGCCCTGGCCCGGCCATCGTCGCAGCGACGACGACAGGCAGGGCGAACGCCTGGCGAAAGAACAGCAGCTCCGCCAGACGCGCACCGCGCAATTCGGCCAGCTTGATCAGCGCTCCCATCGTCGTCAGCGCGAACACCGAAGTGAGGCGGAACAGGACGGCAAGGATCAGACGATCAGGAACAGGGGTGGCAGACACGCCTTCCCCTTGCCGAGCGCGGGCGGCTCCGTCAAAGCGTCGCCCTATGAAACACGCACTTTCAGTCACCCGCGCACAGGATTTCGCTGCCTGGTATCAGGATGTCATCAAGGAAGCCGACATGGCCGAGGATTCGGGCGTGCGCGGCTGCATGGTCATCCGGCCATGGGGCTATGGCATGTGGGAACGCATCCAGAAGCTGATGGACGCCGAGATCAAGAAGGCGGGCGTCGAGAACTGCTATTTCCCGATTTTCATTCCCTTGAGCTATTTCGCCCGCGAGGCTGACCATGTCGAAGGCTTCGCCAAGGAAATGGCGGTCGTCACCCATCACCGGCTGGTTGCAGACGGGAAGGGTGGGCTGATGCCCGACCCAGGCTCGAAGCTTGAGGAGCCGCTGGTCGTGCGCCCGACGTCAGAAACCGTGATCGGTGCAGCGATGGCGCGCTGGGTGCAGTCTTGGCGCGACCTGCCGCTGATGATCAACCAATGGGCCAATGTCGTACGCTGGGAAATGCGGACGCGGATGTTCCTGCGCACCAGCGAGTTTTTGTGGCAGGAGGGGCATACCGCGCACGCCGACAAGGCGGATGCGATGGCGGAGACGCTGCGCGCGCTCGAAATGTATCGGGCGTTTGCCGAGGGGCCGCTGGCGATGCCGGTGATTGCAGGCGAGAAGCCCGAGCATGAGCGCTTTCCCGGGGCCGACGCCACTTACAGCATCGAGGCGATGATGCAGGACGGGAAGGCGTTGCAGGCGGGTACGTCGCACTATCTGGGCACGACCTTCGCCGAAGCCGCGGGCATCCGTTATCAGGACAAGGAGGGCGGCCAGGCGCTGGCGCATACGACGAGCTGGGGCGTCAGCACGCGGCTGATCGGCGGGGTCATCATGACGCACGGCGACGATGACGGGCTGCGCTGCCCGCCGCAAATTGCGCCGTGGCAGGTCGTGCTCGTGCCGATGCTGCGCGATGGGCCCGACGACGACGCGGTGCTCGACTATTGCCGCGCCCTTGCACAGCAGGTGTGCGCGCAGACCGCGTTCGGCGAGCCGGTTCGCGTGCTGCTCGACGTGAAAGCCAACAAGGCGTCGAACAAGCGTTGGGCCTGGGTAAAGAAGGGCGCGCCGATCATCGTCGAGGTCGGTCCGCGCGACGTGGCCGAAGGCAAGGTTGCCGTGCTGCGTCGTGATCGCCTCTACAAGGAGGATGGAAAGCTCGCGACGGCGTTCACGCCGCGCGATGCGTTCGTGGGCGAGGTGGCACAGACACTGGTCGACATTGAGAAGTCGCTGCACGCGCAAGCGACTGCGCGCCGTGACGCCGCGATCAGGCCGGTGACATCTTGGGTCGAACTTGAGGCTCATTTCACCGGTGGCGAGGACGATGTTGTCGGGTGGGTCAGTTGCGGCTGGTCGCGCCCGACCGGTGCCGCGCTCGAGGATGTCGTCAAGCGGCTGAAGACGCTGAAACTGACGGCCCGCAACACGCCACTGGGGGGCGCAGTGCCGGTTGGGACGTGCGTGTTTACAGGGGATGCTGCGGTGGAGACGATTTTGCTCGGGCGGACTTACTGAACCCGCGGCTCGATCGGCATAAGATCACACCAAAGTCACACCTGTTGCGGTTCCCCGCGTAGCAAGGGGTGCGCGGGTCGATTGTGCCGCACCTCAAGCGCCTAATGCTGGCAGTATTCGACGATTGAAAAGAGCGACGAGCACAACTGAAGACCCAGAGATATTCAACGCGCCGGATCGAGAACAGCCCCGCGCTCCGCCGTGCGGTACGCCCCGACCGTCGCCCGGCGCTAAGCGCTGGCCAGCCGGTCGATCGCCCCCTGCAGGATGTAACTCGCCGCCAGCTTGTCGACGAGGTCTGCCCGGCGTGCGCGGCTCGCGTCGGCGTCGATAAGCGTGCGGGTAACGGCTGCAGTCGACCAGCGTTCGTCCCACATGAGGATCGGCAAACCCACCGCATCCATGTTGCGGGCAAAGGCGCGAGTCGACTGCGTGCGCGGGCTGTCGGTGCCATCGAGATTAAGTGGCAGGCCGATCACGATGCCGCGCACGGCCTGTCGCTCGATCAACGCCTCCAGCGCTGTCTTGTCCGCGCCGAATTTCGTGCGGCGGATCAGGTCGGCGGGCGAAGCAATAGTCCACATCGCGTCGCACAGCGCAGTGCCTATTGTTTTCGTGCCGACATCAAGGCCGATCAGCCGCCCGCGTTCGGGGAGGATTTCTAAGAAGGCGTTTGGGGCGCTGGTGATCATGGCAATCGCTGTGCTTCTGCGAAAGCAGGCGCCTTGGCGGCTTGTGGACCGACCGTCACCTGGGCTCTTGCTTTTGCAGGAGCACAAGAGAGATCCGCGTTGATCAGGCCGCAACCTTGTGCCGGTCGTTCAACTCGGCATTAAGCATCTCGGCGAGCGTGAACGCGAGTTCGAGGCTCTGCGCGGCATTGAGGCGCGGGTCGCAATGCGTGTGGTACCGGTCGCCGAGGCTCATCTCGGTCACGTCGACCGCGCCGCCGGTGCACTCGGTGACGTTCTGGCCGGTCATCTCGACATGGATGCCGCCGCCGAACGATCCTTCCGCACGGTGGACGGCAAAGAATCCGCGCACTTCGGCCAGAATGCGTTCGAATGGCCGGGTCTTGTAGCCGTTGGCGGCCTTGACGACGTTCCCGTGCATCGGATCGCAGCTCCACACCACCGGGTGCCCCTCGCGCATCACCGCGCGGACCAGCGCAGGCAGTGCTGCCTCGATCTTGTCATTTCCGTAGCGGGTGATGAGCGTCATGCGGCCGGGGATCCGTCCCGGGTTGAGCGTATCGAGCAGGCGAAGCAGCACATCGGGGGTGAGACTCGGCCCCACTTTCATCCCCAGCGGATTGCCGATGCCGCGCAGGAACTCGACATGCGCGCTGTTCTCGAAACGGGTGCGGTCGCCGATCCACAGGAAATGTGCGCTGGTGTCATACCATTGGCCGGTCAGCGAATCCTGGCGGGTGAGTGCCTGTTCGTAGGCGAGCAGCAGGGCCTCGTGGCTCGTGTAGAACTGCGTGCCCTTCAGCTGCGGCACCGTGTCGGGGTTTATCCCGCAGGCGTTCATGAAGTCGAGCGCCTCGCCGATCCGGTCGGCGACGTCGCGGTACTGCTTGGTCCAAGGGCTGCGGCCCATGAAGTCGTGCGTCCAGGCATGAACCTGATGCAGGTTGGCATAGCCGCCCGCAGCAAAGGCGCGGAGGAGGTTTAGCGTCGCGGCCGACTGGTTGTACGCCTGCACCATTCGCTGAGGATCGGGCGCGCGGCCGGCAGCCTCGAACGCGATGTCGTTGATGATATCCCCGCGGTAGCTGGGCAGCTCGATGCCGTCCTGTGCTTCCATGTCGGCGCTTCGCGGCTTTGCGAACTGGCCCGCCATGCGGCCGAGCTTCACTGTCGGCAGCTTCGACGCGAAGGTCAGGACGACGGCCATTTGCAGGATGACGCGGAAGGTGTCGCGAATGTTGTTGGGATGGAATTCGGCAAAACTTTCGGCGCAATCGCCACCCTGAAGCAGGAACGCGCGGCCATCGACGACCTTGGCCAGTTCGTCGGTCAGGTCGCGTGCCTCGCCGGCAAAAACCAGTGGCGGGAACGACGACAGCGTCGTCGTCGCGCGGTCGAGCGCGCTGGCGTCGGTATAGGTGGGCTGTTGCCGCGCTTCATGCGCGGTCCAGCTTTGCGGGGTCCAATTGCTTGTCATAATGCGCGCGCCTATGCGCTCGACGCGGCTAGCGCGCAACTCCAAGCGTTTTTGCAGCATCCTCAAGCTCAGCTTTTGCGCCCGGGTTTGCGGCGATGGCGGCGCGATAGGCAACACCGGCATCGCTGCCCCGACCCAAAGTCGTGTAGCTGCGCATCAGCATGATCCAGCCCTCGACATTTTTTGGGTTGGCTTTGAGTTTGGCCGCGAGCCCTTCGACCATGCCGGCGATCATCGCTTCCTGTTGCCCGGCCGGAAGTTGTGTGGCGGCGCGCATCTGATCAGGGTTGGGGCCCGGGATTGCGGCGGCAGCGGTGCCCGGCGCGGGGGCTGCGGGTTTGAGCGCGGCAAGGCGAGTCGCGACCTCGATCTTGTCCCGTTCGCCAACCGCCTGAATGGTGCGACGGACATCGGCTTCCCAGGGCGCGCCCGCCGGGGTGTCCTGTAGTAGGGCGAACCAGTCGTTGATTGCGCCCTTGTGATCGCCCGCCATGTCCTTTGACACGCCAATGAAATAGCGCGCGCGGGGATCCCTGGGATCGAGCGCTACGGCCCTGTCGAATGCCGCCTTTGCTTCGGCAGGCACGGTGCCGGGTCCGGCGGTGACCAGCGCTTCGCCGAGCGATGACCAATAGTCGGCATTATCGGGTTTCAGCGCCGTCGCGCGCTTGTACGCCATCGCCGCCTCGGCATAACGCTGCGTCTGGAAGAACGACCAGCCAAGCATCCGCCACCCTTCGGCATCGTTCGGGTCCGCCTTCAGCTTTGCCTCGAGCGAGGAAATCATGGCGCCGACATCCTGCGGGCCGTTCGGAGCGGTTGCTGTTGTTGCAGCAGCGACGTCGGGGGTGCGGTCGCGCCACAGCTTCACGCCAATGGCCGTCACGGCAAGGAGAGCGGCCCCGATGAGGGCAATGCGGCTGAATCGGCTGGTGGTCGTGTCGTTCATGTCATAAGCCTCTAGCGCAACACGGCGGCGATGCTAGAGTGCGGTAAAGCAGGTCGCACTGGTCAGGGTATTCGGGGGACGTGCGCGCCGTGGGCGAGACCTTTCGCATTGCCATTGTGGGATCGGGGCCGGCCGGGCTCAGCGCGGCATCGCGCGCGGCCAAGCTCGGGTTGTCGCACATCCTGCTCGAGAAAACCGACCATCTGTGCGATACGATCTACAAATACCAGAAGGGCAAGCATGTGATGGCTACGCCGTCGCAACTGGTTCTGCGCGCCGAGCTGGACTTTGCCGCGGGGAAGCGTGAGGCCATTCTCGATACCTGGGACGTGCAGACCGCCACCAACGGCGTAGTCGTGCGCAAACAGGCCGAGGTTGTCGCGATCGAAGGGACGGGTGAGGCGATTCCCGGATCAGTGCAGCAGATCGTGACGCGCGCGCGCGACGGCAGTTCGCAGACGACCGAGCTGCAGCGCCGCGCCCCGCCGTATCGCCTGAAACTGTCCGACAAGACCGAGATCATCGCTGACGCCGTGATCCTTGCGATCGGAACGCAGGGGAACCCCAATCTGATGCGTTGTCCGGGCGGCGACCTGCCGCATGTGCAGTACCAGCTCGACGACCCGGCCGACTATAATGACGAGCATATCTTCGTGATCGGCGGCGGCGACGCGGGCATCGAAAACGCGCTGGGGCTGGCTGCAGATGCCGCGCAGGGCAATGTGGTCAGCCTGGTCAATCGCAGCGCGGAGTTCTCGACCGCCAAGGACGCCAATGTGAAGGCGCTGCTCACGGCGCGCGATGCCGGGCGGATCACCATCCATGTGGAGTGCAACACGAGCGTGGTCGAGCCGGGTATGATCGTGCTCGACACGCGTGATGGGGAACTGCGCGTGAAATGCGACCGCATCATCGCCCGCATGGGGTCTGCGCCGCCGCGTGCCTTTGTTGAAGGGTGCGGGATCGAATTCAGTTCCAACGACCGGTTGGCATTCCCGAAGCTGTCTGCTGTTTTCGAGACAACGGCGCCCGGCATCTTCGTGATCGGCGCACTCGCCGGCTATCCGCTCATCAAGCATTGCATGAACCAGGGCCATGACGTGGTCGAGTTCATCAACGGCAATACCGCGCTGAAGCCGGCGGACGAGCCGATTCTCGAGGCCAAGTTCGCCGGCCTGCCAGGACGGAAATCGGTCGATGAATGGCTTGAGATGCTCCGCCGCAAAGTAGCGATCCTCGAAGGGATGTCGCCACTGCAGATGCGCGAGTTCATGCTCGACAGCGAGGCGCGCTTCTACAAGCGCGGGGCGACGATCTTCGAAAAGAACGACCCGGGATCGTCGCTCTTTGCCATCGCCAAAGGGTCGGTGCTCGTCGAGCTCGGTGGCGGTGCAACGGTGCCGATCGAGCAAGGATCGATTTTTGGCGAGGTCGGGCTGATCTCGGGGCGGCGGCGGGGCGCGACGATCGTGGCTGCCGAGGATGCGATCTGCGTGGAGATTTCGCGCACGGCCGCACTTAAGCTGCAGTCGCAGGTTCCGGCCGCGCGACGGACCATCATGCGCATCGGCATCGAGCGCCAGTTGCTGCAGATGTTTGGTTCGGGCCTGACCAAGGAAGACGTGGCCGATGTCGTCGCGGGTGCTGAAGTGATCGGGGTCAAGGCTGGCGAGAACGTCATTACTGAAGGCGACGAGGGCGACGACATCTATGTCATCCGTACCGGGTCGATGGTCGTTGAGAAGAAGATCGGCGGGAAGCCGGTGTTCCTGTCGTATCTGCCTGCGGGCTCGTTTGTCGGCGAAATGGCGCTGATCGGGGGCGGGCGACGGACAGCGACGGTCAAGGCCGCCATCAAGTCCGAAGTCATCAAGCTGCCCGGCGCGGTATTCAAGGAGTTGCTCGTCCATAAGCCTGCACTGCTTGAAAAGATACGTCGCGACATGGCGGCGCGGCAGGACGTCAACGCATTCATCGAGGCGAAGAAGGACAGTTTTTCGGGCATCGTCGACATGTATTCGAACGTCGCGACCTTCCTTGTTGACCAGGGCGTGGGCGAAGCGACCGACGTCCTGCTGATCGACGAGAATTTGTGCGTCGGGTGCGACAATTGTGAAAAGGCCTGCGCGGATTCGCACGAAGGGCTCAGTCGCCTCGACCGTGAGGCGGGACGGACCTATGCGCATTTGCATGTCCCGACCTCGTGCCGGCACTGCGAGCATCCGCATTGCATGGCAGACTGCCCGCCCAATGCCATCCACCGCGGTCCCGATGGCGAGGTGTTCATCGACGACACATGTATCGGCTGCGGCAATTGCCAGCGCAATTGCCCCTATGGCGTGATCCGGATGGACGCCAAGCCGCCCAAGAAACCGTCGCTGCTCAACTGGCTGTTGTTCGGGCGCGGTCCGGGGCCGGGTGAGCCATCCAAGGCATGGAGCTACGCCAATGCGGAGCAGGGCGTCGAAAAAGCGAAAAAGGCGATCAAGTGCGACATGTGTTCGGGCATAGAAGGTGGTCCCGCATGTGTCCGTGCCTGTCCGACGGGTGCCGCGATCCGGGTCGCGCCCGAGGAGTTCCTGACCGTCGCGCGGCTCGATGGGGGTGAAGGTTGATGGCCACCCGCGTTTCGGTGCAAAACCGCGTGCGTGCCTCAGCGCACGAAGGGTTTCTCACCTTGGGCGGATCGCGCTGGGTGAAGATTGCGCTCGTCATCTCGATCGTTGCGCTCGGCATCTACATCCTCCAAGATCCGCAGCCGCGCCCGAACGGGGGGACGTGGTATGGCTATACGCTCGGCACGATCGGCGCATTGCTCATTTTGTGGCTAACGGCGCTCGGCATTCGGAAACGGGCGATGACTCGCGGGCGCTGGTCGCTGAAGTCATGGACGTCGGCCCATGTTTGGCTGGGGCTAAGCCTGATCGTCATCGGGACGCTGCACACCGGTTTCCAGTTTGGCTGGAACGTCCACACGCTGGCCTATGCGCTGATGATGCTCGTCATCGCCTCTGGCCTGTTCGGAGTGTTTGCCTATGCGACGCTGCCGCGCGTCCTGTCCGACAACCGCAACGAGACGACCGAGCCGCAAATGCTCGAACAGCTGCGATCGGTCGACCGGCAGCTGCACGAGACCGCCCAGCCGCTGGGACAGCGGCATGCCGATCTCGTCCGCGCCAGCCTGGAGCATGATCCGTTCGGGGGCGGCTTATGGGCGCGCCTCTCGGGCAATTATCCGCAATGCGCGACGCGTGCGGCCAAGGCCGAAATCCGCAAGGAGACCGTCCATCAGCCACATATCGGCGACGACCCGCTGGAAAAGATCGACGCGCTGCTAGAACGCAAGGAAGCGGTGCTGGCCCGCGTGCGACGGCACTTGAGGATCAAGGCGCTGCTGGAAGTGTGGCTGTACGTCCATGTGCCAGTCACTTTTGCGCTGATCGCCGCGCTTTCGGCGCATATCTTCTCCGTGTTCTTCTACTGGTAGAGGCGCATGAGTTTTATCATCCGCACAGTCTCACGCACTGCCGACGGGCGGGAGATCGTGCGCCCGGTCACGCTGGCGCAGCCCAATATCTCGATTGGCCGGGACGCATCGAACGACATCCACCTCGCCGATCTCGCCGTTGAGCCGTTTCATGCGCGACTGACCCAGTTGCCGGGCGGCAAACTTCGCGCGGAGAGTGTCGGCGGGCTTGGCTTTCGTGTGGATGGCCGTCCGACAAAGCTTGTCGAGATTTCACCCGAGACAGGTGCGGAGCTCCGCTTCGGCGGACATTTGCTGACGATTGGTTCGGACGGCAACGCGGTGATCGTCCGCATCGAGCGCACCGCGCCTGTCTCCGACGCGGCAGGCGACACGGATGAGCGAACCGCCTTTACCCTGACGGGGTTGCTTCCGGGAAAGCGGTCGAGCGCCTGGGCCTTTGCACTCCTGGTGCTTGCGGCCTTCCTGGTCGCCCCGTTGTGGAGCTGGGCGAGCTATCGTTCTGCAAAGACGCGTCCGGCCGGCTTCCATGCCGACACCAGCTGGTCATCCGGGCCATTGTCAAAGGCGCATCACGCGCTGGAGGGTAATTGCCAAGCGTGTCACGAAAAGGCTTTCGTGTCGGTCGAGGACATAAAATGTGCCACTTGTCACTCCGGCATCCATGACCACGCCGATCCGAAACGGCAGGTCGCGGCCATGGCCCCCGCCGGGTTGGGCAAGTCGGTGGGCAATGTGTTCAAGGTTGCGTTCGGCAAGCCCAAGGGGCAGCGGTGCGTTGATTGCCACAGCGAGCACGAAGGCGCAGGGCCGATGCAGGCTACTGCCCAGGCGTTCTGCGCGGATTGCCATGCGACGATGAAGGCGCGGCTGCCCGACACGAAGATTGCCAATGCGGGCGATTTCGGACTTGATCACCCGGCGTTCAAGCCGGTGCGGGTCGACGGTGGGCTGAAGTTCCCGCATGATGTGCATCTGTCGAAGGTCAACGGCGTCGCGCGCATGGCGCAAACCATGCCGGCGAATTTTCCCGGCAAGCGCGACGGCCCGGGCATGGTGTGCGCCGACTGCCATAGGCCCACTGCCGATGGCGTCCGCTTCCTGCCCGTCGACATGGAGTCCGACTGTCAGGCGTGCCACTCGCTCGGCTACGACCGCGTCGGCGGCACGGTCCGTACGCTCAAGCATGGCGACGTGGCGCAAGCCGTCGCCGATGTCCGCGCGCTCGGCTGGCGGCCGATGGTTGCCCCATCGATGCTGGCGGGTCGACGTCGACCGGGCGAGGCCGCCCCGGCGTCGCAGGGCGCGCGACCGGTCTCGGTCGATGCGCTCTTCACCAAAGGGGGGGCCTGCTATGACTGCCATGTCATCGAACGGACCGCCGATGCCGCAACCAATGGATGGCGTATCGCCAAGGTCGTGCAACCGATGCGCTTCATCGCGAACGGCTGGTTCGACCATAAGGCGCACGCGACCGAAAGCTGCGCATCGTGCCACAACGCCGCAGGATCGAGGAGCGCCAGCGACCTGTTGATCCCCTCAATCGGCAAGCTGGGCGACCCCATCGTCAAGGCGGGCGGGGCGGCTACGTGTCGCAGTTGCCACGGCGGCGAAGCATCCGCGAGCAAAGTTCCATCGTCGTGCGCGACATGCCACGACTACCACCTTGACCGACAGGCGCCGTGGCGGCCAACGGGTGCCGCGCGACGCACGATCGCCATGACGACGCCAAGCAAGCCTTGACGTTACTTCGCGAAAGGCGTTTCATTCTGTTCGTGGAACGGTTGGAGAAGGGCGCCGTGCCTTGCTGATTGCCCAGATCACTGACATCCATCTCGGGTTCGAGCCGGACAATCCGGCCGAGTTCAACCGCAAGCGGCTCGATCAGGTGATCAAGCAGCTGAGAGCGATGACGCCGCAGCCCGATCTTTTGCTTGCCACCGGCGACCTCACCGAATTCGGCGACCCGGACAGTTTCCGGCGGCTCAAAAACGCCTTTTCGCAGCTCGATTTTCCCGTCTGGCCGATGGTCGGCAACCACGACCTGCGCGCGAATTTTACCGCATGTTTCCCCGATGTGCCGGCGCCTGACGGCTTCATCCAGTACGAGTTCGATGCGGGCCCCTTGCGCTTCATTATGCTCGATACGCTCGAAGAAGGGCGCCATGGCGGTGCGTTCTGCGCGGTCAGGGCAGCATGGCTGACCGACCGCCTGAACGAACGGCCAGACGACCCGACCGTCATCGTGATGCACCATCCGCCGGTCGCCGTCGGCATCGAGTGGATGAATACCCATCCGCAAGAAGACTGGGTGCAGCGCTTCCGCACCTGCGTGGCCGGCAGGACCAATATCCTGGCGATCCTCTGCGGCCATCTTCACCGCGCAATCACGACCCGGTGGGAAGGGACGACGATTGCGATCTGCCCCGCGACATCGCCGCAGGTCGCCCTCGATATATCTCCGATCGATCCCGAGAAACCGGACAACCGGCCGATGATTATTGCCGATCCGCCTGCCTATGCGCTGCACTGGTGGAACGGCAGCGAGTTGATCACGCATTTCGACACAGCCGGCGCGCATGTCATGCTCGCCCAGTTCGATATGAAGATGCAGGATCTTGTTCGCAGCCTGATCGCGGAGCGACCCTAGCCGGGGTCAATGGCTGCGGTGCTTCACCGCGTCCTCAATGCTGATCAACCCCATGATCAGCATAAATGCGACGCCGCTGCCGACTGCAAGCCCGAGAAAAAGAGTGCCCATGTAAGTTCTCCGTCTGAGTGACGAGAGAATCGATGGCAGCTGTGCGCCCGGCGCGCTTTGACGCGGATCAAAATCTTCAGTTGACCCAGTCGCTCATGCTCGGCTGATCGACGACCTTGTAGGGTACGCGCCGCGGCCCGAGGAACAGCTTTTCCATCTCGCTGCGCGTGAACGGGCGTGAGCCGAGCCGACCGAAGACGGCAATCTGGTTGCCGGTCTCGTCGACTGCGCGGTCTCGGTCGAGGCCACGCGACAAGGCGAGGGCGGGCGAAGGCGTACGTACCCAGGCGATAAGTTCAGGCCTGGGCGGCGGCGAGAATCCGTAGAAGTTTGGCTGGCTCGCGGGGCTGGTAAGCTGGATGACCTTCAGGCCTGCGCGTCCGTCGGCAACATAGGCAAAGAGCGAGGCATTGGTGCCGCCGATCACGACGTCGCGGACGTCGGTCATGGCGCCCGCGAAGCTTTCCTTGAGGTAGATTGACGGCGCCCGCGGTCTTGTCACATCGACGATCACCAGACCCTCGCTGCCGCCTGCGACATAGGCATAGGTCCGGCCCAGATAGATGCGGTGCGCGTCTGCAAGCGGCACATTGCCTTCGGGCACCGCGACCGGCTTCGACAGGTTCGTCACGTCGAAGAGTTTCAGGCCAGTCCGGTCGCTGACCCACAAATAGCGGAACTGGATGGCCGAGGCGCGGGCATCGTCGAGCGGGATTTGCGCCGTGAGTTTGGGGTTCAACGGATTGTCGAGATCGATCACGGCGAGCCCTGCAGTGGTCGTGACATAGGCGAAATGGCCCGCGAGCGTGACATGCCGCGCGCCCTTCAGCACGTTGCCGGGGTTCCAGGTCACGGCGCGCTTGAGGAAATTGTTGCGGAACTCGCCATCGGCCAACGCGTCGATGTTGACGAGGATCAACCCCTCGACTGCATCGGTGATGACCGCATAGTTGTAGATCGGGTGGAACGCCTGTTCCTGATTGAGCTCACGCATTTCCGGCGTGTTGCGGGTGGGGGCGATATTCTGGTTGGTCGGGAGCGCCATGCACGTCGCGTTCGTCGTGGCGACATGCGTGTCCTGGCCGAGTGGGGAGAAAGGCGCGCTGACGATGGGGTTGGAGAACCCCTTGTTGGCGATCGAGGCGACGTCATAGGCACGGAAACCGCCGCGTCCTTCCGCCACGAACACATATTCCCCGCGCAGCTGCAGGCAACTGACGGCGTCCTTGGTCCCCTGCACGACGTTGCGGAACAGCTCGGTCGGATTGGTTTCGCCCGACAGCCGCTTGTCGAACTTCACGCCGCGGGTCCAGTTGATGAGCTCGCGCCTGTTATCGTCGACATGCGCCTTGTAGAAATCGGGATAGGCATAGCGGTGCAGATAGCTGCCGATAACTGCTTGCGGTTCCGACCATTCGGTAACGCGCACCGCTTCGAACCCGCCTTCGAGGCCGGTCCAGGCGTTCATCCCGACGAAGTTCACCGTGCCAGTGCCGAACAACAACAGCTGCGCCATGATCGCGTTGTTGTCGTCGGCGGCGGAGAGATGACAGTCGCTGCATCCCTTTGTCTCGGTCGTGCGCACCGTGTGCGGGAAATGCGGGGCGAATGCTTGCGACGAGAAGCCGATGGCCGAGATCGGCGGCTGCTGGATGTAGATTCGCTCGCGGTTGAGGTTGGTCGATGACAGGACCAGCGCGGACGTGGATCGCACCGGCGCGATGATGTTGCCCTTCGTTGTCTGGTGCCGCCCGAGCTGGAACATGTCATCGCGCGCAACCTGCGGGTTGTAGCTCGCCCAGTTGCGTGTCTCTTCGCCCGCGTATTTGTGGGTCGAAGTCTTCCAGTTCGCCTCGATCGGCAGGTGGCAGCCGCCGCAGGACGTCGTCCACGACAAATGGCAGGTGAAGCAGGTCATCGTCTCGTCGCCATGTGCGCGATCGGTTTTGGCGATGCCCGGCCCCCAATTCATTACATTGGTCGGCGACAATTTGCCCATCAGCTTGGCGCGCGCTGCCTTCATGTTGAAATCGGGCGACGTGCGATCGACCGAGTCCTTCACCAGATGCACCCGCCATTCGATCTTCGGATCGGTGATCGAGCGCTGAATGAGAACGCGCCGGCCGCTGGCGTCGGTCATCCATTCGAAGCGGCGTTGCCCGTCGGGGTTGCGCAGCAGCGCAAGGTTTTCGCCTTCGGGTCGCGCGGCGACGTTCGAGGTCAGGAGATTGGGATAGGCGTCGACGGTGCCGTGGCAATCCTTGCAGCCGATCGACACGGCATTGGCGACTTCGGCATAGATCAGGCCATTGCCATGGCTATCCTGCGCGAAGTGGCAGTCGGCGCATTGCAGGCCTTTTTCGGCGTGAATGTCCATCATATGGACCGACTTGCCGGGGTTGGTGCCGATGGGCACGAACTTGCCCTCATCCTTCTTGCGGAATTTCTCCGGGTCTTCGTTGGGCACGATCTTGCCTTCGGCATCGAGCAGATTGCCCTGCCGGTCGCGCTTCAGTATGGCGCGGAAATTCCAGCCATGGCCGTGGTAATCGGCGAACTGCGTGTCCTTGTTTCCCTCGTTCAGGTCATAGACGTTGCGCAGGAAATCGAGGTCGGCCCACTTGCCGCCGACCGCCGCCGCTTCCGGATTGCGATCGAGCACCTCGCGCGCAAACTTCGCGTCGGGGTAGCGCTGTTTCTCCGGCCACATTCGCGGTGCGTCGGACTCATAATCCCACATCGTGTAGCCAAGGTAGCTGTTCAGGAAGATGTTGGGCTGGTGCATGTGGCAGTTCATGCACTGCGCTGTCGGGATGGCGCGGGTGAAGG
>JBMOGG010000008.1:0-39288 GCA_049318505.1 Sphingomonas sp.
CCCGACTTGCCTCGCGTCGAATTCACGAACCCGGCCTGGCGCAATTCGCCCAGGATGATCTCGAGGAACTTGCGAGGAATCTGTGCCTCGGTGGCAATGCGGCTCATCGGGACGGGCGGCTGGCCGGGCTGTTCGTTCGCCAGTGCCAGCATCGCACGAAGCGCATATCTGGAGCGTTGTGTAAGCATGACGTACCAGTCCTTAACGCCCTTGACCTGAACGGCAAGTTGCCCGGCATTTTTCTGTCACACTGTGATCAAAATACCGGAGTGACTTTTCATTCACGCAAGCTGCCCTATATGACGTCGTGCCGGGTTCGCCCGGCTATGGCGATAAACGAGGCCGCGCAATAAGCGCAGCGGACCCGGGGGCGGTACCCGGCGGCTCCACCATAACCCCTGAGAAATCAGGGGCCATGACGGGGCCGAACTAGGATCGACGTGTGTTAAAATCGGTTGTCGTCGCCCGACCTGAATGAGTCGTAAAACCGTTCAAAACGACAAGTGCCAACGATAACGAGGCGCTCGCGATTGCTGCCTAACTAAGTCCTTCGTGGATGAAGTTAGTTCGGCTTTAGCGCGGTAGGGACCACACCGGGCAACAGAAGTGGAAACCGGCGGTTTGGGGAGCACCGAGCAACAGAAGCTCCCCATTCAGCTGTCTCGCCGCTTTCTCGCCCCAAATGGGGAACCGAAATGAATGACGTCGGTTATCGCCGTCGCACGGGTGCGACAAAACGGGGCCCCCGACGGGAGATCGACATGATCAACCGTTTTCTGGCGGGCGCCGCCACCGTGAGCCTTGCCGTCCTTGGCGGCTGCACCCCGCGACCAACACCCAGGCAGCAGCAGCGAACAACATGGAACAGATTTCGGATAATATCGACGCGGTCGCCGACAGCACGACGGTCGAAAACGGCAAGGAAGCCTTGCTAGAACAAGGCCAACGCGATGAGCCAAGCTGCCGACAATGCCACGGACGGCAATCTGGCTGCGGCGAACGCGCAGGCCAAATACGCGATGTGATCACCGCTTTATCCCTTCTCTGGGAGTTCGACTGGGCCGCACTTTTGGGTGTTGCCCTTTTCTTGCCTTCGCGCTGGCGACAGGAACGCCCGCGCAACCAAAACGCGCACCAGACATTGAAGGCTAGGGGGCTGACCGAAAGGAACGAAATAATGCGTACCCCTGTTCTCGCCCTGCTGTCCGCAGCAACGCTGTTGAGCGGTTGTGTTGGCAGCTACGGCGACCGTCCGGCCTATGCCACCGTCCGCAACTACGACTATAACCGCCCTGATCCGGCGTACGGCGGCTATTATGCCGACCGCTATTATCGTGACGCGCCGACCTATCGCGAGCGTCGCCTGTCGCGCAACGAGCGCGTCTATCGCGGCGAGAACGGCCAGTATTATTGTCGGCGTTCGGACGGAACGACGGGGCTGATCGTCGGCGGTATCGCCGGTGGTGTATTGGGCAACATGATCGCGCCGGGTGGATCGAAGACGCTGGGCACGATCCTGGGCGGCATTGGTGGTGCGGCGGCCGGGACCGCAATCGACAGCAACGGCGCACGCTGCCGCTGAACCAACATAGGGTATGGCGCGTTGGCGCTATACCCTATGGCGTAAGGGCGGGCGGCGGCGTAACCCTTGGCAAGGCGACGCGCCGCACGTTCAGAATTTTCACTGGCTTCTCGATCATTTGGCCCTTCAGCACGCCGGACCCCGCCGTCGGTGACAGCGGCACGTCATAGATCTTGCGGGCCACGTCCATGCCCTCGATGATCTTCCCGAACACAGCATAGCCTTCGGGGTCGCCAGGATTCTGCCCGGCATCTAGCCCTTCAATATCCGACACCAGAATCGAAAAATCGGCAGTCGCCGTCCCGGGGCCGAGACGCGCCATCGAGATCGCGCCTGCCAGATGTTTCAGTCCGGTCTGCGTCGTGCTTTCATGTGCGATCGGTGGCAGCACGCGTTTCGGGTCGCCGCGCAGGCCTGCCTGGATCAGGCCATTGGGCTGCTCCCCCCAGGCCAGCCGCATGACGCGGTAGAAAACGATCCCGTCGAACCGCTTGCCATCGACATAGCGCAGGAAATTGCGGGTCGAGACCGGCGCCTGCTTGCCGTTGAGATCGAGCGTGATCGTGCCCATCTCGGTCACCATCGCCACGCGCACTGTGTCAGGCAGGGGCTGGACGACGGGCGCTGGTGCGGGCTTTGGCGGGGCCTTGCGCGGGGCGGCATCGGCGATTCCCGAAACCATGAGCGCCATGAGGACAGTTGCGGCGAATCGAATTTCCATGCGCGCACTATGCGACACGCTGTCGCTGCGGCAATGATGAACAGGATGACGGTGCGGACAAAATTGAGCACATGCGCGCGAAAGCAGCGGTTTTTCTCGATGGAGGAGGCGCAGGTGGCCGTGGCTCGCGCGACTGTGCCTCTGCGCCCCTATGCCTGCGACCGGTGCCGCCGTTTCCATCTCACCAGCCGCACCAAGGCCAAGCGCGTGCCCCGGCCTGACATAGCCTGACCGAAATGCCCCGCCTGATTGCCTTCAACAAACCCTATGGCGTCCTCTGCCAGTTCAGCGACGAACGCACGGCTGCCCCGCGCCCGACTTTGGCGGACTATATCGCTGTTCCCGGGGTCTATCCCGCAGGCCGTCTCGACTTCGACAGCGAGGGATTGCTGCTCCTGACCGACGACGGCCGGCTGCAGACGCGCATTGCCGACCCGAAGTTCAAGCTGCCCAAGACCTATCTCGTGCAGGTCGAAGGCGACTTGGGGCAGGCAGCGCTCGCCACCCTGCGGCAGGGCGTGCGGCTGAAGGACGGGCCGACACGTCCCGCACTTGCCGAACGGATCGACGACCCGAACCTCTGGCCGCGCACTCCGCCAATCCGCGTGCGCCAGACCATCCCCGACTGCTGGCTGAAACTCACCATCCGCGAAGGTCGCAACCGGCAAGTACGCCGCATGACGGCAGCGGTCGGGCATCCGACGCTCAGATTGGTCCGTTGGGGCATCGGCGACTGGACGGTCGCAGGGCTGGCATCGGGGGAATGGCAGTCTCAGTCGCTCTGATCGACCTCGATGCTGCCTTTGTTCAGCAAGGCGGCGACCAGGGCCACGGTGGGCGCACTTGCCGCGATTGCCGCTTCGGTCGTCAATCTATCGGTCGCGCACAGCTTCTCGGCGAAGAGCGCCACCTCCCCCACACATTCATGGCTCTCGCCATCGACGAACAGCGCCACGGCATCGCCCTCGCGCACGAATGAAAAGCGGCTTGCCGGATTGCGCCGAAGCGTTGCGCCGGCGGCGAACGCGCCACGCACATCTTCTATGGTCACCGGCTCTTCGGGTGCCCAGTCCACCTCGGGGTATTTGGGCGTCGAGCTGTACGCCCCGAACCAGCGGGCGAAGGCGGTTTTGTCGGCCAGCTTCTCGGTCACCATCGCATGCAGTCGTGCCAGCGCCTCGGGCGTGATCTCGCCCGGATTGTCCGGCACCAGCAGGCCGGGGTCGGCATAGCGGTCGTCATCGTCGAGTTCGGCCAGCAGATGATCGGCGAAGTGCGCAATCAACTCGCTGCGCGCCGGCGCACGAAAGCCGATCGAATAGGTCATGCAATCCTTGCCGACCGCGACGCCGTTATGGGCAATGCGCGGTGGGACGTAGAGCATGTCGCCGGGCTCCAGCACCCATTCCTCGATCGCCTCGAAATTTGCGAGCAGGCGCAAATCATCGTGCGGCAACAGCGGTGTCTCGTCGTCGCACATACCGCCGACCTGCCAGCGCCGCCGGCCCAGCCCCTGGATCAGGAACACGTCATACTGGTCGAAATGCGGCCCCACGCCGCCGCCATCGGTCGCATAGCTGACCATGACATCGTCCACGCGCCAGTTGGGGACGAAGCGAAAGGGCGCAACCAGCGCGGCAACCGCCGGCACATGCTGGTCGACTGCCTGCACCAGCAACGTCCACGGCGCCTTGCCCAGCTTGCCGAAGCGCTCCTCGGGCAGGGGCCCCGGCTCGACCTTCCAGTCGGTGCGCTTCAGCGTGATCAGGCGCGACTCGACCTCGTCTTCGCAGGCCAGGCCCGCCAGTTCGTCGGGGTCGAGCGGGTTCGTCCACGCATCGAACGCACCGCGGACGAGCAGCGGCTTTTTCTGCCAATGCTCGCGCAGGAACAGGTCGACGTCGAAGTTGGTGAGCCTCATGCGGCGCGCCTATCATTGCGGTGCCCCGCAGGCAGCATCAATTCCGCAAGCAATCCTACTCCTGGCCGGCGTAGACCTTGACCAGATCGTAAAGGAAATCGCGCCCGACATAGGCGGAACGGACTGCAAGCCGTTCGTTCAGGCCGTGCGTGCCATTGCCATCGGGGTCGCCCCACGGGCCAGGCACGCCATAAGTGGGAATGCCGACGGGGGCGAGATAGGTCGCATCGGTTGCCCCCGTGGACATGCTCGGCAGGAACGGCACGCCGGGGAAGTAGCGCGCGACCAGCTTCTCGGCCGGCGCGATGATTTTCGGTTCGAGCGGCGGTGTGACCGCTATGGGCCGCAGGCGTCCGACCAGCTTCACGCCGAGCTTGGCGTCGCCGATCGCGCCGACCAGCGCCGCGCGGGTGGTGTCGGCGTCTTCGCCGGGCACGATACGGCAGTTGATTATGGCCTTTGCCCGCTGCGGCAGGGCATTGGAGGCATGTCCGCCCTCGAGCATTGTCGCGACGCAGGTCGTGCGCAGCATCGAGTTGAGGGCGCGGTCGGTCGAAACAATTGCCTCGGCAGCCTTGTCCTGCGGGTTCGCCGCGAGCCGCACCATCGCGGCGCCCAGCGCGTCGCTTCGGGCAGCGCCCGCCTTTGCAAAAAACGTCCGCGTCGTGTCGTTGAAACGCACCGGGAACTTATATCCCCTTACGCGCACCAGCGCGTCGGACAGCTCGTAGATTGCATTGTCGTCGACCGGGATGGAACTGTGCCCGCCCGGGTTGGTCGCTTCGAGCTCGAAGCTGCGGTTCGACTTCTCGCCGATCTGCATGCTCTGGCTGACCAGCTTGCCATGCCCATCGGTATCGCCGCCGCCGCCTTCGTTGAGGGCAAAGCCGGCGGCGATCAGCGCGGGCCTGTTTTCGGCCAGCCATTGCACCCCGTTCATCCGCGCGCCCGATTCCTCGCCACAGGTCAGCGCCAGCTTGATCGTCCGCTTGGGCCGATAGCTTTCGGTCTTGTAGCGGATCAGCGTGTCGATCCAGATCGAAGCGAGTGCCTTCATGTCGGCGACGCCGCGGCCATAGAAATAGCCGTCTTCCTCGATGAACTTGAACGGATCGCGCACCCAGTCCTCGCGCCGTGCATTGACCACGTCGAGGTGGCCGAGCAGCAGCATCGGCTTGGCGGTTTTCGAGGTGCCGGGGAAAGTGACGACCAGGCCCCCGTCGAGCGGCAGCTTGTCGTCGCGGAACGGTATCACCTGGCCGTCGGCAAAGCCCACCGCCTTGAACCGCGCGGCAATCTTGTCGGCAAGCGCGGTGCAATTGCCAGTCGCGACCGAAGTGTCGGTCTCGACCAGTTCCCGAATGAGCTCCCGGAACGCCAGCTGGTCGGGACGTGGGGCCGGTTCTGCCGCCTGTGCGGCGGCCGCAGCGAACGCCAGGACAGCAGCTATCGTGATCTTCGACTTCATCGGTGGTCCCCTTTAATCAACCAGAGGCTAGGTCGCGAGCGCGATGCCGTCAAACGGGGCAGAAACCGCCCCTGCCGTTTTTTATGTCGTGTCTCAGCGATTAGCGCAGTTTGAGCGCGCGCTTCACGTCGCTCCAGCGAACAAGCTTGAAATTCTGTGCCGCGGGCAGGTTGTCGCCATCTTGCGCGATCATCATGCCACCGGGGTAGCCGGGGTAGGGCGCCGTCGAGATTTCGATGCCGTCGGTCTCCGACGTGCCGCCGAGGGTGCCGTTCGCGACGATCCGGAACCGTCCGGCATAGGATAGGTCGGGCAGCCGCCAGACCGCATAGGCACTGTCGCCCTGGCTCGAGGCGACCAGATAACCGCCGCGCGTGCCCTCGGCGGCGATGGCAACGCCTTCGGTATCGATGACGAGGCGCTGGCCGTCTGCCTTGGCGACGCTGACCGGCGTGACAGAATCGCCCTTGCGCGCTCCGAACTTCCAGACGCCGACATCTTCCTCGCCGACGTAGAGTGTGGCGGTGCGGTCATCGACGACACACCCCTCGGACTGGGTTGCAAGCTTCATCGAACGCACGACGGTTGCGGTCGGCGTTGCGCCGAGTCGAAGTTCGACCTGATGGATGTCGCCTGCCTTCATGACGAGAAAAGCCATGAGGGGGCCGCGTGCCGGCTTCGACAGGCACAGGCCATAGGCTTCGCCCGGCCCCACCGCCAGGACCGCAAGCGGCAGCAATTTGCTGCCGCGCGTCTCCAGTTCGAAAACGGCAAGCTTGCCGAGCGCCTTGTCGTTGCGATCGCTGGCGACGACGATGACGCGCCGCCCGACCTGACGCAGATCGACGTTGTTGACGCGCCCAGCGGGGAAGGACGACATCAAGCCGCCGTTCAGCGTATAGACGTTGAGCCCGGCCTTCTTGTCGGTGGCGACAATCAGGCTTTTCGCTGGCGCGCGTGCGTTGCGCCAGATTGCGGGATCGTCGGCTGCGTCAGCGTCTGCCGTCGCCACCGCCGCGGTTTGCCCTGCGGCGGGAATGTCGGCAGTGGCGACCGATACCGGCAAGGCCGGTAAGGTCGCGCAACCAGCAACCAGGCAGACGGCACTCAGATAGGCGGCGAGCGACATATTTTTGGCGCCGCCGCGCCGATCAGAAGTTGACGCGCACGCCACCGGTGAACCGCCGTCCAAACCGCTCGTACTCGATCGTGTAGCGACTGTCGTTCGTGTAGCGGCGACCCGGCCCGTTGAGCAGGTTCGATGCGTCGACATACACCTCGAATCCCTTGAGCACTTCGTAGCGTGCGGAGATGTCGAGTTCGTCGTCAGTGTCCCAGAACCCGTCACCGCCATCGACCAGCG
Source organism: Sphingomonas sp. (assembly GCA_049318505.1). Taxonomy (GTDB): domain Bacteria; phylum Pseudomonadota; class Alphaproteobacteria; order Sphingomonadales; family Sphingomonadaceae; genus Sphingomonas_O. Next base: position 7,056 of record JBMOGG010000008.1, read on the forward strand.
TGTCGGCGACAAAGTCACCCCAAGGGGTACGCTTCTGATACTGGACGCGCAGCGACAGGCCATATTTCTCGTAATAGGCACCTACGTTGTAAATCACTTCCGAGGTGCCGGGCAGTGATACCTTGCGTGCGGCGCGCAACACAGCCCCCGCCCCGTCGAAAACGGTTGGCTTCGTCACGCTGCTCTTGTTGTAGGTGGCGTTCGCCGAAACGCCGAAACCGCCCATCCATTCGGGCAGGCCGAGCTGCTCGGTATAGGGTTCGATCTGCACTTGCACTGCCGCTTCAGCGCCCAGAATATAGCCGCTGCCGCCGTTGATCAGCCCGCTGAAAGCATAGCCCGAACGATCGACGCCGCCTGAATTGAGCGCGTCGGACCCGAATGTCCGGCGCGAGGTGAACAGGACGTCCTCCACGCGCTTGTAATAGGCGCCGAGCATGAAATAGCCCTGCGGCTGGACAAACCATTCGAGATACGCATCGACGCCATAGGCGCGTTCGGGTTTCAGCGCCGGGTTGCCGCCCGAAATCGTCAGATTGGCATCGTTAATCGTGACGTTCGGTCGCAACTGATCGTAATCGGCGCGTGCGGCGCCGCTGGTGAAGCCCACGCGCAACTTCTTGTCGTCCGCAACGTTCACATTGATGTGCAGGCTGGGGAAGAAATTGGTGGCGCTGCTCTGCGCGGAAATCGGCCGTTGCGTCGCTGTGCCGGGGCTCAGGAACGCATTGCCGGTGTTCTTGACGTTTTCGACACGCACACCGCCAATGACGCTGCCCCAGTCGAACCGGCTGGTCGCCATCAGATAACCCGACAGGACCTTTTCGTTGACGTTGTAATAATTGGCCGCGTTGAAGTTGCGGGTAAACCCGGCCGCGAGCGCCTTGTCACGTTCGGCGATAAGGAACGGTTCGTTGTAATACTGGAACGCGTAACCTGGCGCGATCTTGCCGATATAGCTCCCCGCATTGGTGTAGGCCTGGATCGTGTTCGCGATTCCCGCAGTGTTAGCCTGCGTCAGGTTGAGATCGAGCAGATTTTCGACCGACTCCTTGGTTCGGCTGTCGTACTGGAAACCAATCTTGATTTCGGTTTCGGCACCGAACAGGCTGGTTTCCTTGGCCAGCTCGAAGCGCGCCGTATAGGCCTTGGTCGTGTCATTGGCATCGAGGCTGCGGACGCGCGACAGCGGTAGCGCGAAATCCTGGATGTTCGCGACCGCGGCACCGCGGCTTAGCGCGTTACCTGTGCCGACGTTGGTGCGGAACAGCGACACTGACGAATTGAACGGGTTGGTCAGGTCGTACGTGACGGTCGGCCGGTTGACGTTGCCGAAGCCTGCGCTGTCGAAGTTGAACTGGGCCGGAGCCGAGCGATCGTCGAGCGAGCGCGTGTAGTTGCCGCGCCACATCAGTTTCCAGCCCTCGCCGAACTTGACGTCGGCACCGATCGTGTTGGTGAAGATCGACTGGACGAAACGGCGGCGCAGGATGTTGGAGTTGATGTCGATGCCATAAACGGTCCCCGCGAACGGCGTATTGCCGATGCAGTTGTCGGCATAGCCTGTGGTGCCGATCGGCGGATTGGGACCCGAGTTCGTCGGGCCGCACGCGGCGCGCAACGCGTTGCCCGTCGCCGTGCTGCCCTGCTGGTCGTCGAAGTCGAAGATGTAGTTGTCGCGCAACTCCTGGTCGGTGAACGCGGTGTAGACCGACTCGATAAAATAGCGGCTGTCGGTATCGGGCCGCCAGTCGAGCCGCCCCGAAGCGCTGTAGTTGCGCCGCGTCGCGCGGTAATATTTGCGCTCGGTCTCGCGCGCCCAAAATAGGTCGGCCGTACCCGGACGTGTGTTCTGGGGCACTTGCTCGAAATCGGTTTCGAAGTTGTCGGTCGCGATTCCGCGCGCATAATAGCTGGCTGACACGAGGACGCCGATGTCGCCGATGCCGGTTTCCCAGCGGTTCGAAACGACGGCAAAACCTTCCAGCTCGTCCTTGTTGCCGAGGTCGCCCTTGCCGGCGCCGAGCTTGCCCTGGAAATGGAAGCCCTGATAGTCGAGCGCCGAGCGTGTGATCACGTCGATGTTGCCGGCAATCGTCTCGCTGGTCATGTCGGCGGTCACGGCCTTGCGGACGATCACCTGGCTCGCGATGGCCGAGGGGATCGAGTCGTAGCGCGCGTCGCGCCCTTCGGGGCTGACGATGTTGACGCCGTTGAACGACAGCGTCGACCAGTTGAGCGGCGCGCCGCGCAGCGTGATGTAGCGAGCCTGACCCTGGTCACGGACGACGCCGACGCCGGGCAAGCGACCGACGGCGGCCGCGATGTTCTGGTCGGGGAGGCGACCGACCGAGTCTGCGGCAACGACGCTGATGAGCGAGTCGGACTTGCGCTGAATGTCGAGCGCAGCTCTTTCAGATTCGGCGATCGGGCGCGATGCGGTGACGATGATTTCATCGTCGGCCTTGGCGGTGGCCGGAGGCGTCTGGGCAAGTGCGGCGCCGGGCAGGAACGCGATCATCGCGCTTCCCGCCGTCAGCAGGGCACGCAGCGATGGGGCAGCCGCGCGCGGCCGCACAATGAGAATGTCGGTCATAAAGTCCCCTATTGAGTCTTGCCCGCGCCGTCCCTGGCAGCACCTGCATGAGCGTGCCGCTAGAGGTCGAACATTGCGCGAAAGGGACAAAGCGGGGTCGTTAAGATGACTTTTTGGTGACGATACGATGACTCGGTGGGCAAATATCAACGCCACGCCGGTGCCAGCGTCACCGTTCGTACTTCAATTTCAGTCCCGCCGCCTGCCCCCGCCGCAGCGCTGCGACCTTTTTTTGCAATTGCCACTTGCACGTCCTCGATCAAGGGCGGCTTGTCGAACAGGCGCAGCGGCTCACCTAGGCCGCGCGTGCTGTAGCGGTGCAGCCGCAGCACCTCGACCGCGTCGTCGATCCGCATCGGCGGCATTGGCAGGTCGGGTTCGCAATCGACCTGCGGCTCAAAGCTGTTGCACGCATGCTCGATTATCGTAAATTCCAGCCGAACATGGACGGCCTCCAGCCCTGCCATGTTTTGTACCGCGCATGCCAGCTTCACATTGGCGGTGGCGGCCAGCACGCCCAGGGAGCGCGCCTCGACCCGCAGCGTGCACTGGCGCAGCCGCGCCCGCCCGCCGCCACCCCACTTGCTTCCCCGACTCTTATATGGCATATAGCACCATATGGCCAAAGCCGTTCTGCTCTATCACGACAAGGCAGGATTGCCCGATGGCAGCATCGTCGAGATGAAAATCTGGCGTCTGCCACAGGCGAACACCGAACGGCCTCACGGCTTGAAATATTCATTGTTCTATGGCCGCGATGGGCAACGAATCGTCGGTTACGACAATGAAAGCGGTAAGGGCGACCACTGGCACTATCGCGACCGCGAGGAGCCCTATGCCTTTACCGATGTCGATACGCTCGTCGCCGATTTTCTGGCCGACGTGGCAAGGGAGCAAGGCGCATGACCGACCGGAACATCAACGTACACATCGGATCGCTCACCGACATGGGCGAACGGTTCAAGGCGGCATGGAAGGATGCAGAGGCAGGCCTCCCTGTCACGCGCGACCATGTGACGTTCCTGTCGCTCGAAAGCTTCATGGCCGCCATGTCGCCCCGCCGCCTCGACCTGATGCGCCACCTCCGCCGCGAAGGGGCGATGTCGGTGCGCAAACTGGCGCAGGGCGTGGCGCGCGATTACAAGTCGGTCCACCGCGAAGTCGCCCTGCTGATCGCGGCAGGTCTGATCGAACGGCGCGCTACGGATGAAGTGGCGGTGGCGTGGGATCGGGCTATTACGGCGCTGGATTTGGCGGCGTGAAGTGAGGAGGGCCCGTGGATTGCGCTCCACGGGCTGTCTCTTGGTCCTCCTTGGAAACCTATCTCGTCCCGGGACGAGCTCTCATCCGCTGTACAAGGTGGGGACAACCTACCGCGCTGATCGTTGTGCCGTCCTCCTTCTGCGTCAAGACAAACGCGATCTGCGCCTGGCTAAACTTCGATCTTTTCATCGCCCACGCCAGCACCTGACCCTCAATCCTAAACTGGAATTTTCCAGCTCAAAACGGTCCACGAAATGGGGAGCAGTTCACGGCGACCCCTCTCTTTCGGTCCTCTGCGACAACCTTTAGAAAATTTCGAGCCTTTGTTCCCCCGCCAAGGCTGGGGCCCAGTCGTTGGCATCGGTCTGGACCTCCGCCTTCGCGGGGGAACAGATCAATCCTAGGGCTTCAGGAGCGCCGGCGCGAACTCGGGCGCGGGGCCGTGGTCCTCACGCCGCCTGCTGGATGAGCGCCCCCGCCTCATCCAGCCGCCGGTGCAGGCTGTGCCCGGAGAACTCCAGGCCGTTCGGCCATGCCAACGAACCCGCCTCAATAAACGCGCGAGCGAAATAGGCTGCATCCGTCAGCGGGCGGGTTAACACCGTATCGCGCGCGATCACGTCGTCGGCCTGCCACAGCGCGCTGGTGCCGTCTGAAAAAGTCAACTGGAGCGCATGGCTTCCCGCGACTGTCAGGCCGATAATCTCAATCATCCAGATCTGCTCCCGGGATCAGTTCCATCGGCTCAAGCGCCTCGCCCCGCTCCCAGTTTGCCATAAGCGCTTCGCTATGGTCCAGTGCCCATTGCTTAACGATCTTGGCTGCCTTCTTCGGCAGCGATCCGAACATGATTTCTCCGTCGGCAATCCGGACGAACGCTGTAAAGCCCTGATAGCTCGCGTGGAAGTGCGGCGGCGGATGATCGTCGTGATACATCCGGATAACGATGCCAAAGAAGATCGAGATGATCGGCATAGGCAGGCACGATGCCGTGGCGCGATACAAATGAAAAGGGGCCGCCTTTCGGCGACCCCTCTCTTTGGGTCCTCTGCGAAAACCCTTAGAAATTTTTGAGCCCTTGTTCCCCCGCGAAGGTGGGGGCCCAGTCGTTGGCATCGGTCTGGACCCCCGCCTTGGCGGGGGAACAGATCAATCCTCGCGCGTCAGGAACGCCGGGGAGAACTCGGGTGCGGGGCCGTCGTCGTTATTGTCCTTGGGTGCGCTGTCGCGATCACGACCGCCGCCGTAGCCGCCACCGCCGCCGCTGCGCGGACCGCGATCACCGCCGCCTTCACGACGCGGACCCCGGTCACCACCGCCGCCACCGCCCTCACGACGGGGACCACGGTCACCACGGCCTTCGCCGTCGCGACGCGGGCCACGGTCCGGACGATCGCCACGCGGGCGCTCCTCACGGGGCGGGCGGGTGTCTTCCAGTTCGGCACCGGTTTCCTGATCGACGACGCGCATCGACAGGCGCACCTTGCCGCGCGGGTCGATTTCGAGGACCTTGACCTTTACTTCCATGCCTTCGCTCAGCACGTCGGCGACCTTTTCGGTGCGCTCGTTGCGGATTTCCGACACATGCACCAAGCCGTCTTTGCCGCCCATGAAGTTCACGAACGCCCCGAAATCGACGATGTTCACGACCTTGCCATCATAGATCTTGCCGACTTCGGCTTCCTCAACGATGCCGCTGATCCACTTGCGAGCGGCCTCGATCTGCGCCGGGTCGGAGCTGCTGATCTTGATCAGGCCCTCGTCGTCGATATCGACCTTGGCGCCTGTGGTCGCCACGATCTCGCGGATGACCTTGCCGCCGGTGCCGATGATGTCGCGGATCTTCGCTTTGTCGATTTGCATCGTTTCGATGCGCGGCGCGAATTCGGACAGCTCGGTGCGGGTGCTCGCCAGCGCCTTGGCCATTTCGCTCAGGATGTGCGTGCGCCCTTCGGCCGCCTGCGCCAACGCCTGCTTCATGATCTCTTCGGTGATGCCGGCGATCTTGATGTCCATCTGCATCGTGGTGATGCCCTCGGACGTGCCGGCGACCTTGAAGTCCATGTCGCCCAGGTGATCTTCGTCACCCAGGATGTCGCTGATGACGGCAAAGTCCTTGCCTTCGAGAATCAGGCCCATGGCGATGCCGCTGACCGGACGCTTGAGGGGAACGCCCGCATCCATCATTGACAGCGAACCGCCGCAGACGGTGGCCATCGACGAGGAGCCATTGCTCTCCGTGATGTCGGACAGGACACGGATGGTGTAGGGGAAGTCCTCCTTCGACGGCAGCACCGGGTGCAGTGCGCGCCAGGCGAGCTTGCCATGGCCGACTTCCCGGCGGCCCGGCGCGCCGAAGCGGCCGACTTCGCCGACCGAATAGGGCGGGAAGTTATAGTGCAGCATGAAGTTCGAATAGGACAGGCCGTTGAGGCCGTCGATCATCTGCTCGGCGTCCTTGGTGCCGAGCGTGGTCGTGCAGATCGACTGCGTCTCGCCGCGCGTGAACAGCGCTGAGCCGTGCGTGCGGGGCAGGAAGCCGACGATCGCCTCGATCGGGCGGATCTGCGTGGTGGTGCGGCCGTCGATGCGCGCGCCGTCCTTCAGGATGGCAGTGCGGACGATTTCGGCTTCGAGCTTCTTGACGAGCTTGCCGGCAGCCATCTGGTCCTGCGGGGCGGCATCGGCAAATGCTGCCTTGGCCTTGGCGCGGGTGGCGTTGAGCAGGTTCGAGCGCTCGGACTTGTCGGTCACCTTATAGGCGGCGGCAATGTCAGCACCGATCAGGTCGCGCAGTTTCTGCTTGGCAGCGCTCAGGTCGGCCTGTGCGGCCATCGGCCACGGGTCCTTGGCGGCCTGTTCGGCGAGGTCGATGATCGCGCCGATGACCTTCTGGATGCCACGGTGCGCGAACATGACGGCGCCGAGCATGACCTCTTCCGAAAGCTCCTTGGCTTCGGATTCGACCATCATCACCGCGTCGTGCGTGCCGGCGACGACGAGGTCGAGCTCGCCTTCGGCAACCTGCTCGTCGGTCGGGTTCAGGAGGTACTCGCCGTTCAGATAGCCGACGCGGGCTGCCGCGATCGGGCCCATGAAGGGCACGCCGCTGAGCGTGAGGGCAGCCGACGCGGCGACCATCGCGAGGATGTCCGGCTCGTTTTCGCCATCATAGCTCAGCACCTGACAAATAACGTTGATCTCGTTATAAAACCCTTCTGGAAACAACGGCCGGATCGGGCGATCGATCAGGCGCGAGACCAATGTTTCCTTTTCGGTTGCGCCGCGCTCGCGCTTGAAGAAGCCGCCGGGAATGCGGCCGGCTGCGCTGTATTTTTCCTGATAGTGGACGGTCAGCGGGAAGAAGTCCTGCCCTTCCTTGACGCTGCGTGCCGCGGTGACCGCGCACAGCACCACTGTTTCGCCGAGCGTTGCCATCACGGCGCCGTCGGCCTGCCGCGCAACGCGGCCCGTTTCGAGCTTGAGGGTTTGTCCGCCCCACTCGATTTCGACTGTCTTCATATTGAACATATGTATTCCTTCACGACCCGCGAGCCATATGCTGCGGGGGCCTCAAATGGCAGACATCCGGTCTGCGAGCGGTGCGGGCGCTGGTTGGCCCTAATGAGACCTCACGAAACGATTAATTTCGTGGGACCCGGTGCGCCCCGCCGGATGCGGGACATAAGCAAACGGCCCCGAAAGGGGCCGTTTGTATTACTTGCGAAGCCCAAGCTTCGTGATGAGTGCGGTGTAGCGCGCGACGTCGGTTTTCTTGAGATAGTCGAGCAGCGAGCGACGCTTGTTGACCATCATCAGCAGGCCGCGACGCGAATGGTTGTCCTTCTTGTGCGTCTTGAAATGCTCGGTCAGGTTGACGATCCGCTCGGTCAGGATCGCGATCTGGACTTCCGGCGATCCGGTGTCGCCCTCGGTCTGCGCGTTGTCCTTGATGATTTCGGTCTTGCGTTCGGCAGCTACGGTCAAATGGTCTTCCTTCGCGGTATCGCGGATTAAAGGTTGAAGCCGCGCTCCACCCGGACAAGCCCGGCTACGATCTCCACCAGCGCCACGGGCGTATCACCCAGTTTGGCAAAATGAAGGCCGTCGGAAGCGGCAACCCCGACAAGCACGCGTCCCTGACGGAGCGCTGCAGCCTGTTCGGGGGTGAGAGGAAGAGCCGGGATACCGTCCAGCCCTGCCTCGATGGGACGCAGATGCGCCTCAAGCGTCGCGCCCTTAGCGGCCTCGTCCAATAAGTCCAGCGAAATCGCTTGGCTCAGGTCGAAAGGTCCCGCGCGCGTGCGTCGGAGCATCGTCACATGGCCGACCGTGCCGAGCGCAATGGCGATGTCCCTTGCGAGGCTGCGGATATAGGTGCCCTTCGAGACATGGGCGGTCAGCGTGACCGACCCTAGCGCCGGCTCAGCCTCAGCCGACATGACGCCAAGCTCGAAAATGTTCACGCTTCGCGTTGCCAGCTCGAACCCCTCGCCGGACCGTGCCAAATCATAGGCGCGCTGGCCATCGACCTTCAGCGCCGAGTAAGCCGGCGGCACTTGGTCAATCGGCCCGGTAAAGCGCACCAACACCGCTTCCACGTCAGCCACTGTCGGTCGTACATCGCTTTGCGCGACAGCGAGGCCTTCCAGATCCAAGGTGTCGGTCTGGGTGCCGAACGTTATCGTGAACGCGTAAATCTTGCTGGCATCGAGCATTCGCCCCGCCATCTTGGTCGCCTCGCCGAGCGCAATCGGCAGCACACCCGTCGCCAGTGGATCCAGCGTCCCGCCGTGCCCGACCTTCACCTTTGCATAGCCGCCTTGACGCAGAGCGCGCTTCACCGCGCTCACGCCTTGTGTCGAACCGAGACCCAAGGGTTTGTCGAGAATAATCCAGCCGTGCACCTAGCCGCGCAGCCGTTCCGAAAAATGGCGACGGCACAACGCGATATAGCGGTCGTTGCCGCCGATCTCGGTCTGGTCTCCGTCGCGGACGGCGCGACCCGCGGCGTCAACGCGCAAATTCATTGTCGCCTTTCGCCCACATTCGCAGATCGCTTTCAGCTCGGTAAGGCTGTCTGCAATCCCGAGCAAAGTCGCCGAGCCCTCGAACAATTCGCCTCGGAAATCGGTTCGCAGGCCATAGGCGACCACAGGCAGATCGTCCCTGTCGCAAAGCTCAGCCAACTGCCAGACCTGTGCCTGCATCAGGAATTGGGCTTCGTCGATGAGCACGGCGGCCAGCGCCCGCTGCTGCGCTTCGGCGCGGACCAGTGCGGCAATGTCGGTCTCGCGGGTGAACGGAATAGCAGGGGCCTCCAGCCCAATGCGCGATCCGACAAGCCCGTGCCCTGCGCGGTCGTCGATCGCCGCGGTCAGCAGCATCGTCTCCATGCCGCGCTCGGCGTAGTTGAACGCGGCCTGTAGCAAAGTCGTCGATTTTCCCGCGTTCATGGCGGCATAATAGAAATAGAGCTTGGCCATCAATCCTGGTCGAGGTCGCGCGCCACGTCCGGCCGCCGGAGCACCGCCTCGATATGGCTGCCTTCATCGAAGCTCTCGTCGGCAAGGAATTTCAACTTGGCGGCATATTTGCTGTTCACGCGGCGGGCGACTTCGCTCTGCAGATAAGCCGTGTTGGTCCGCAGAGCCTTGAGCACGGCTTCCTCGTCCTTGCCGAGCAACGGCTTCACGAACACCGTCGCGTGGCGCAGGTCCGGCGACATGCGGACTTCGGTCACGCTGGTCGGGTGGCTCGACAGCACATCGTCATGCACGTCGCCCCGCTGCAGGATGTCGGACAATGCGTGCCTTACCGCCTCGCCAACGCGAAGGGTGCGGACACTGCGCTCCTGGCCCTTGGCGTCCGCCAAATCCGATCTCAAAGCGTCCGGGCGCGCTCTTCGACCTCGAACGTTTCAAGGAAGTCGCCCGCCTTGATGTCGTTCGTGGCGTCGAAGGTAACACCGCACTCGAGACCCGCGCGAACCTCCGCCACGTCATCCTTGAAGCGACGCAGCGAATTGACCTGGCCGTTGTAGATGATGACGTCGTCGCGCGTGATGCGCGCCTTGAGGTTCTTGCGGATGACGCCCTCGGTGACGAGCAGGCCTGCCGCCTTGCCGGTTTTGCCTGCCGGGAAGACCTGGCGGATCTCGGCGCGGCCGACGACATGCTCGATGACCTCCGGCCCCAGCTGCCCGGCCATCGCATTCCGCACCTGATCGGTCAGGTGGTAGATCACGTCGAAATACTGGAATTCGACGCGGTCGCGCTTGGCAAGCGCCTGTGCCTTGGGGTTCGGTCGCACGTTGAAGCCGATGACAGGCGCACCGCTGGCGGCAGCTGTCATGACATCGCTTTCGGTGATGCCACCCACGCCCGAGGACAGGACACGGACCTTGATGTCGTCGGTCGAGATGCGGTTGACGGCACCGATAATCGCCTCGACCGACCCTTGCGTGTCGGCCTTGATGACAATCGGATATTCCATCGCCTTGACCGCGCCAAAGGTCGCAAAGACGTTCTCGATATCGACCGGGGCCGAGACTGTGCGCTGCTCGGTTGCGGTCTTGACGCGGTAGAGCGCCACTTCGCGCGCCCGCGCCTCATTCTCCACGACCGACATTGGATCACCCGCAGACGGGACACCCGAAAGGCCGAGGATCTCCACCGGCATGGAAGGGCCAGCTTCCTTCAGCTGGCGCCCCTTGTCGTCGATCATCGCGCGGACCTTGCCCGAATACTGGCCGACCACGACGATATCGCCGACCCTCAGCGTACCGCGACGCACAAGAATCGTCGCAAGCGGGCCGCGGCCCTTGTCGAGCTTGGCCTCGATCACGCTGCCTTCGGCGGCACGGTCGGGGTTTGCCTTCAACTCGAGGATTTCGGCCTGGAGGTATAGCTTTTCGGTCAGCTCGTCGAGACCGGTCTTTTTGAGCGCGGACACTTCCACGTCCAGAACGTCGCCCGACATTTCCTCGACGATCACTTCATATTGAAGCAGCGCCTCGCGTACCTTCTGGGCATTGGCCTCGGGCTTGTCGATCTTGGTGATTGCAACCACGATCGGCACATCGGCGGCCTTGGCGTGGTTGATCGCCTCGATCGTCTGCGGCTTGATGCTGTCATCGGCGGCAACGACGAGCACGACGATGTCAGTGACATTGGCGCCGCGCTTGCGCATCTCGCCAAAGGCTTCATGGCCTGGGGTATCGAGAAAGGTGATCTGCTCACCTGACTTCAGCGTAACCTGATAAGCCCCGATGTGCTGGGTTATGCCGCCTGCTTCGCCGCGTACCACGTCGGTACCGCGCAGCGCGTCGAGCAGGCTGGTCTTGCCGTGATCGACATGCCCCATGATCGTGATGACGGGCGGACGCGGCTTCAGCGTGGCCTCGTCATCAACGTCCTGCGCGATATCGATTTCGACGTCGCTCGCGCTGACACGGGTGAAGTTGTGGCCGAACTCGGTAACCAGCAGCTCGGCAGTATCCTGATCGATGGTATCGCCCATCGCCGAGGGGACGCCCATCTTGAAGAGCGCACGGATCAGGTCGTTACCACGCTCTGCCATACGGTTGGCGAGTTCGCCGACCGTAATCGTCTCGGGGATCACCACGTCGCGGATCTGTTTTGCCTGGGGCTGGCCGCTGCCATGGGCGCGGCGTTCCTTTTCGCGGGCGCGCTTTAGTGCGGCGAGCGAGCGCGCGCGGGCGCCTTCCTCATTGCCCTCGAGCGCGCGCGTGACGGTCAGCTTGCCTGCCTGGCGGCGGTCATCGACCCCGCGCGGACGCGTTGCCGGACGCGCAGGCTCGGGCCGGCGCAATGCACCCGCGGGTACGGGCCGAACGGGGCGGCGTTCTTCGGCTGGGCTTTCGCTGGGCGCGGTGCGCTCCTGCGCGGCCTGGACTTCGGGCTCGGGCTGCGGCGGCGGATCCTTCGCTGCTTCTTCTACTACGGCCACGCGCTCGGCTTCCTCGGCCTTGCGGTTGTCCTCGACGCGCCGTTTTTCGTCTTCAGTATTGTCGACCTTTGCGCGGTCGTCACGACGACGGGCTTCCTCTAGTGCGGCCATGCGCGCTTCTTCGGCTTCGCGCAGCAGGCGCTCCTGCTGCTCACGGCGCTCGAGCGGCGTCAGCGGGCGCACCGTCGCGGGCGCTGGCGCCGCGGGCCTGGGCGCAACTGCCGGGGCCGCGACCGGGGCAGGCGCTGCTTCGACGACGGGCTCGGGTGCGGGGGCTTCCTCGCCGGGCTTGACGAAACGGCGCTTCTTCACCTCCACCACAACGGTGTTCGACCGCCCGTGGCTGAAGCTCTGTTTGACCTGGCCCGTCTCGACCGTGCGCTTGATCCCAAGCGGCGCGCGCATGCCCAGTTTCGGTTTTTCCGTTTCGCTCATGAATTAAACCCGAACCCTTCACTTCTATTCGCGCCGCGCGGCCCTGAACCCTGCGACATATTTTCGCAAGGTTCGCCGCGAGGCGTATGATCGATAAAACCGTGCCACCGGTCGACAGCGGCAGCCACCCGTTCGGCGGCGCGTGCGTCTATCACGCCGATGTGTACCACATTTTCCCGCCCCAGCGCCACCGACAAGATCGTGCGATCGACGGCAAGTATCAACCCCTGCCGTCCGGACCCCTCATCGTCATTGCCAACGCGCCAGGCCTGGTCGAGCTTGCGGTTGCCATCGGCGCTGGCGTCTGCTGCGTGATAGAGCAGGTGGAGCACGCCCTTGCGGGCCGCTTCCTCGATCCGCTCGCTCCCGGTTGCCAGCGTCGAGGCGCGCGCCTCCAGCCCCAGACGTTCGAGGGCGGCGCGCGACAAGGCTTCCTCGATCCGCGCACCCAGGTCGTTGGGCACCAGGATATCCGTCGTCTTGAAGGCGCGCGCCAGCGCGCCTTTCAGCTTGCCCTTGGCGACCGCCGCATCGAGTTCGCCGCGCGTCACCCCGATCCACGCACCGCGCCCGGGGGCTTTGGCGCGCACATCAGGATGCACCTGACCGTCAGGGCCGAGCGCGAGCCGGATCAGCCGGTTGCGCGCGCCCTTGGCCCGCGTGAGGACGCAGGTCCGCTCGCTGGCGTGAAGGCCAGCATCGGAGTTGCCGTCGGCGTCTACCGTGTCATTGCGAGGGTTCCGCAACAGCGTCCTCCTCAACAGCTTCATCTTCGAACCAATGGGCCCGGGCCGCCATGATGATCTCGTTGCCCTGCTCTTCGCTCAGGTTGTACTCGGCGAGGATGCCGCCCTTGGGTTCGTTCGTCGGCACTGTCTTGCGGCGCGGCTCGACGCGGCGCTTCTGGATCAGTTCATCGGTCGCCAGATCGGCGAGATCGTCGAGCGTCTTGATGCCTGCCTTGCCAAGCGTGACCAGCATCGCTTCGTTCAGGTGCGGCATTTCAGCGATCGCATCCTCGACGCCCAAGCCACGGCGCAGTTCGCGATTGGCCTCCTCGCGGCGCTCGAGCGCTTCGGTCGCGCGGTTCTGGAGTTCGGCCCCCAGTTCCTCGTCGAACCCTTCGATGTCCGAGATCTCGCTGACGTCGACATAGGCGACTTCTTCAAGGCTGGTGAACCCTTCGGCGACGAGTAGCTGGGCCAGCGTCTCGTCGACGTCGAGCTCGTTCTGGAACAGCTCTGACCGTTCGACGAATTCCTTCTGCCGCTTCTCGCTGGCGTCGGCCTCGGTCAGGATGTCGATCGCCTTGCCGGTCAACTGGCTCGCCAGACGCACGTTCTGGCCGCGACGGCCGATGGCCAGCGACAGCTGGTCGTCGGGGACCACGACTTCGATACGCTCTTCTTCCTCGTCGATGACGACGCGGCTGACATTGGCGGGCTGCAACGCATTGACCACAAAGGTCGCGATATCGGGCGACCAGGGAATGATGTCGATCTTTTCGCCTTGCATTTCCTGCACGACCGCCTGCACGCGGCTGCCTTTCATGCCGACGCATGCGCCGACGGGGTCGATGCTGCCATCGCGGCTGATGACGCCGATCTTGGCGCGGCTGCCGGGGTCACGGGCGGCGGCCATGATCGTGATGATGCCGTCGTAAATTTCGGGCACTTCCTGCGCGAACAGCTTCTTCATAAAGTCGGGATGCGCGCGGCTGAGGAAGATCTGCGGCCCGCGCGTCTCGCGCACAACCTTCAGGATCAGTGCCCGGATACGGTCACCGACGCGCACGACTTCGCGCGGGATCTGCGCGTCGCGGCGGATGACGCCCTCGGCGCGGCCCAGGTCGACGACGACATGGCCGAACTCGACGCGCTTGACGACCCCGGTGATGATCTCGCCGCTGCGGTCCTTGAACTCTTCATACTGGCGCTCGCGCTCGGCATCGCGGACCTTCTGGAAGATGACCTGCTTGGATGCTTGTGCAGCGATGCGGCCGAATTCGATGTTGGGCAGGGGGTCAACGATGAAGTCGCCGACGGTGGCGCCTGCTTGCAGCTTCTGCCCGCCCTCCAGGCTGACCTGCTTGAAATAATCCTCAACCTGCTCGACGACCTCGACGACGCGCCACAGGCGAAGGTCTCCAGTCGTGGTGTCGATCTTGGCGCGAATGTCGTTCTCCGCGCCATAACGCGCCTTGGCCGCGCGCTGGATGGCGTCCTCCATCGCGTCGATGACGATCTCGCGGTCGATCAGCTTTTCCTTGGCGACCGCATCGGCAATCGCAAGCAGCTCGGCCTTGTTGGCGGCAGCGGGGGCAGTGGAGGCCATCAGTCCATTTCCTCTTCGGTGATGTCGTTTTCGTCGTTTCCATCGTCTTCAACAATGGTGGCGTCATCGTCCGCGATCAGCGGCTTGGTCGCCTTGATGAGTTTGTCGGTCAAAATCAGTTTCGCGCTGGCAATCGCGTCGAACGGGATCGCCATATTGCCGTGCTTGGCGACGACCTGGACGGTGTCGCCCTCGACACCCTTCAGGTCGGCGTCGAACATCTTGCGCCCTTCGATCGGCTCGCTCAGCTTGATCCGCGCCTCATGGCCTTCCCAGTCTGCATAATCGGCCAGGCGCGTCAGCGGGCGGTCGATGCCAGGCGAGCTCACTTCAAGCCGATAGGCTTCATCGATCGGATCGTCTGGCGTGCCGTCGAGCGCATCGAGAATCTCCGACAGCCGCCGCGACAGCACGGCGCAATCGTCGAGCGTCAGCTGGCGCGTATCTGGCCGCTCGGCCATCACCTGCAACGTCGGATCCGACTTGCCGCCGAAAAAACCGACGCGCACGAGTCGCAGCCCAAGCGCGTGCGCTTCGGGTTCGATCAGTCCGGTCAGTGCGGCGATATCGGCCATTCGTGCTTTCAATAAAAACAAGCGTGTCTTGCGTCCGGACCCTTGCGGAACCGAACCCAAACACCGACGATGTAAGGAGAACAGCAGCGATATAGGCGCAAGCGCGTTGAGCAGCAAGCCTGAAGATGGAGTCGATAATGAAACGTACCGCTACCGCCCTTGCTCTGGTTCTTGCTGCCTGCGGGCAGGCCTCTACGGCGCAGGATGCCGTGGCGGTCGGACAGCCTGCAATCACGGGCGCGCAAACACCTGCCGCCAAGCCCTTTGTCGCCACGCCGGTCGCGACGTTCGACAAGCCTTGGGCCATGACTTTCCTGCCCGACGGTCGGATGCTGGTCACTGAAAAAGGCGGCGCGCTGAAACTCGTGACTGCCGACGGCGCGTCGATCGTGACCGTCGGTGGCACACCTGCTGTTGCCAGTGAGGGACAGGGCGGCATGATGGATGTTGTCCTCCACCCGAAATTCGCCGAAAATCAGATCGTCTATCTGAGCTGGTCTGCCGCAGGTCCGGGCGGCAAGGGCGTGATGCTTGGGCGCGGACAGCTGGTTGAAAAACAGGTCCAGTGCATCCGCGCGCCGTGCCCGGCGCAGGCGACGCTGGCAGGGTTTGCGACGATTTTCCAGGCGACGCCCTTTGTTTCGGGCAATGGCCATTTTTCAGGGCGCATCGCCTTTTCGCCCGACGGCAGATATCTGTTCTTCACCAATGGCGAGCGCCAGAAGTTCGACCCGGCGCAAGACAAGGGCGGGACGCTGGGCAAAGTCCTTCGCCTCAACGACGACGGCACGCCTGCCGCGAACAACCCACTCGTGGCTGAGGGCTTCAGACCCGAAGTCTGGTCCTATGGCCATCGCAACCTGCTCGGCATCGCCTTCGATGCGCAAGGACGCCTTTGGGAGCAGGAAATGGGCCCGCGTGGCGGGGACGAGGTCAACCTGGTCCAGCCGGCCAAGAATTACGGCTGGCCCATCGTCTCAAACGGTGATCATTATGACGGCCGCAACATTCCCGACCACCCGACGCGGCCCGAGTTCGAGGCGCCGAAGGTCAGCTGGAACCCGGTCATCTCGCCCGGCGGCCTGATGATCTATTCGGGCAAGCTGTTCCCGGCCTGGACGGGCAGCGCCTTCATTGGCGGCCTGTCATCGCAGGCGCTGATCCGCGTTGCGTTCGACGGGGACAAGGCGCGCGAGGCCGAACGGTTCGACATGGGCACGCGTATCCGCGAAGTCGAACAGGGACCCGACGGGGCGCTCAATGTGCTCGAAGACGGCACAGGCGGCCGGCTGCTCAAGCTCACGCCGAAAGGATAGGCGGCTGGCGATTTGCGCGGGCACCGGATAGGGGGCCGCGATGAGTTCACGTCACACCGACCGTCCCGACCGACGCACCTTCGCGATCATTTCCCATCCAGATGCGGGAAAGACGACGCTCACCGAAAAGCTGCTGCTGTTCGGTGGCGCCATCCGTGCGGCCGGTGAAGTGAAGGCGCGGGGCGCTGCCCGGCGGGCGCGGTCCGACTGGATGAAGATCGAGCAGCAGCGCGGCATTTCCGTCACTTCATCGGTGATGACGTTTGAATATGAAGGGCTCACCTTCAACCTGCTCGACACGCCGGGCCACAAGGATTTCTCGGAAGATACCTACCGGACGCTGACGGCAGTCGATTCGGCAGTCATGGTCATCGACGCCGCGCGCGGCATCGAGGCACAGACGCGCAAGCTGTTCGAGGTTTGCCGCCTGCGGTCGGTCCCGATCATCACCTTCATCAACAAGGTCGACCGCGAGGGCCGCTCCCCCTTCGAACTGCTCGACGAAGTCGCGGATATGTTAGCCCTCGACGTCAGCCCCATGAACTGGCCCGCCGGGATGGGCGGCAGTTTCGAAGGGCTCTACCATTTCGAGCGCAAACGTCTGTCGCTGAAGGGCAAGACGGACGGGGCGGAAGCCGGGCATGAATTCGCCGACGTGAAGGGGCTCGACGATCCGGCGCTCGATACCCTGCTGTCGCCCGCAGCGGTCGGCGACCTGCGCGAAAATGGCGAGCTGGCGCTGCTCGGCTATGCGCCGTTCGACGAAGTCGCTTATCGCCATGGCGACCTGACGCCCGTCTATTTCGGGTCGGCGCTCAAGGAATTCGGCGTGGCCGACCTGATCGACGCCATCGCCCGCTTTGCCCCAAGCCCGCGCTCGCAGCCGGCGCAACCCACCGACGTCTCGCCCGACGATCCCTCGGTCACCGGCTTTGTCTTCAAGGTTCAGGCAAACATGAACCCCATGCACCGCGACCGCGTTGCGTTCATGCGGCTGTGTTCAGGCAAGTTCACCCGTGGCATGAAACTCAACCAGGTCGGCACGGGCAAATCCATTGCGGTGCACAGCCCGATCCTGTTCTTTGCGCAGGACCGCGAAACCGCCGAGGAAGCCTTTCCGGGTGACATCATCGGCATCCCGAACCACGGCACATTGCGCGTGGGCGACACGCTCACCGACGGGGCACCGTGCCGGATCACGGGCCTGCCGAACTTTGCACCCGAACTTTTGCGTCGCGTCATTCTCAAGGATCCGACCAAGACGAAGCAACTCCGCAAGGCGCTTGACGATCTGGCTGAGGAAGGCATCACCCAGGTCTTCTATCCCGATGTCGGCGGCCAGTGGATCATCGGCGTCGTCGGCGCGCTGCAGCTCGACGTGCTCGTGTCGCGCCTCGAAGCCGAGTATAAGGTCGATGCGGGCTTGGAACCGTCGCCCTGGAATTCGGCCCGCTGGATCAAGGGCGATGCCGAGGCGCTGAAAGCCTTTGCGGTGTTGAACCGTGGCGGCCTCGCCACCGATCGCGACGGCGCGCGCGTCTTCATGGCGACCGACGCGTGGAACCTCTCCTATGTCGAGGGCAAGAACCCGGATATCCAGTTTTCGGCAACGAAAGAACGGAACTGAGCTATGTCCTACGACTATGGGCGGCGTGACGGCTTGAGGTTGGCGCTGGCGGTGCTCGCGGTCGAGGAAGCCAAATGGTCGGCGCTGCTGGGCAAGAGCCGTTCAGGGCGCACAAATGCCATCCGGAGCGTGCGTCACAAGACGCTGCAGGTCGCGCAGTCACGGATCGAAACCGTGCTCAAGCGCCTGACGCCGAAGGACGAAGCGGAAATCAGCGCGGAACTGGCCTCGGCGCTCGATAAGCTCGGGCTTTAGCCGACTGCACGGTGCTTGACCGCCATAACGCACCTTGTGCGCGGCGGGCTAAAGCGCGCGAAGGGCCTGGGCCGGACGGGCCGACAGGATCGGTAAATTGCCGAGCAGCCCGATGACGAGTGTCAGCACCACGCCCGTGACCAGGGTCAGGATGACGGCGCCCATGTCCGGCAGCCAGGCGAACTGGAACAGTTGGACGACGACGTAATAGGCCGCCCCCAGCCCAAGTCCCAGGGCGACGACCGCCACGATCAGGCTTAACAGCACATATTCAATCGTCTGCACGCTCAGGATCTGCGCGCGGGTCGCGCCGAGGACCTTGAGCATCACGGCGTCATAAGTCCGCATCTCGCGGGCGGCCGTGATGGCCCCAATCAGGACGGCGATGCCCGCAAGGATCGCGACGCTGGCGGCGGCCGCAATGGCGGCGGACAGCTGGCTCACGACATTTTGGATCTGCTTCAGCACGCCGCCCACTTCGATGACAGAAACCGAGGGGAAGCGCGGGAGCAAGGCGCGCATGACGGCACCGGTCTGCGCCGGCGGCATGTTGACGGTAGCCGACAGGTTGTGTGGAAAGGCATCGAAGGTGCCGGGCGAGAAGACGAGGACGAAGTTAAAACCCAGCGTGTCCCATTGAACGGTCCGGAACGAGGCGACCCTGGCGGTCACTTCCTGGCCCAGCGCGCTGATCGTTAGCGGGTCGCCGATGGAGAGACCGAGCGCCTTGGCCTGTACTGCCTCGACCGAGACCAATGGCGGTCCCTTGTAATCCGCTGCCCACCAGCGCCCTTGGGTGAGGGTCGAACCCTTGGGCAGCGCTGCGGCATAGGTAATGCCCCGCTCGCCGCGCAGGATGAACGCATCGGGCGGCAATTGCGCCAGGTCGGCCACGCGCGTGCGGCCATAGGCGACGATGGTGCCGCGCAGCAGGGGAACGGTGGCGATCTCGGCGCGGGGCGACGCCTGGCGGATCGTTTGCGTGAACAGGTCGACGCGGTCGCGCGGTACATCGAGGGCAAAGAGCGCTGGCGCCCGGGCGGGCACGGTGCGCTCGATGTTGGCGTCGAGGCTGGTGCGGATCGCGGCCAGCAGCACGAACAGGGTCAGGCCAAGGCCTAGTGCCACGACGAGCGCCACGGTGCGCGCGCCCGGCCGGTGGAGCCCGGCAATGGCCAGCCGGAGCAACGGGCTGCGCGGGCGCGGCAGGCGCGCGGCGGCGGCACGCACCAGCCAGCCGAGCGCCGCAAGCAACAGCAGCGCCCCCGCGACACTTCCCAGAAAGGCCGCACTCAAACCGGGCTGCGCCGAGGTCAGCATGACCACCGCGATTAACGCCCCCGCCGCTAGCGCCATCCAGCCAAAGGCACGCCAGCGCCCGGCATCGCGGCCGTCGATCGCGCCACGCAACAGCGCGGCGGCGGGCACTTCGGCACCGTGCACGAGCGGGACGGCAGCGGCGCCCAGCGCGATCAGCAGCCCATAGATTGTCGACAGGGCAAGCGGCACCGGTTGCACGGCAAAACCGGGAGAGACCGGCAGTACCTGCCCGGCGAGCGTGACAAGCAGCGGCGTCGCCAACACGCCGACGATCAGCCCGGCTGCAACGCCGACAAGCGCAACGACGGAGATCTGGATGAGGTAGACGCGCGCGACGATTCCCGAGGTTGCGCCGAGCACCTTCAGCGTGGCGATGCTGCGGCGGCGCGCAGCCAGGTAGCTCGATACGCCCCCGCCGATGCCGATGCCCGCGATGGCCAGCGCGGCGAGGCCGACCAGCGTCAGGAAGTCGCCCATCCGGTCGACGAAGCGCGATGCGCTGGGCGAGGCCTTGTCGCGCGTCCGCGTTTCCCAGCCCGCTTCAGCAAACTTCTTCTTGAACGCCTCGATCACGGCCTTGGGATCGCCGCCTGCCATCCGCACCCGGTATTTCGTGCCATACAGGCTGCCCGGCTGGATCAGCCCGGTGCGTGCAAGGCCAGCGGTCGAGACGATGACGACCGGGCCCAGCGTAAAGCCTTCGCCCAGCCTGTCGGGTTCGTCCGCGATAACCCCGCCGACGCGGAAGGCCGCGTTGCCCAGGCGAAGCATATCGCCGGTGGTCATGCCCATCCGCTCGGCAAGTGCTGCACCGATCCACGCCGTATCCGCGGGCGGGGCGGAGACACTTCGGCCATCGGCCATACGAAGCTTACCATAGAGCGGGTAGGCCGCATCCACGGCCTTGAGTTCGATCGGGGCGGACTGCGTGCCGCGGATCGCCATGGACTGCATCCGGACCGTCTCAGAGACCTGCCCAATGGCAGCGATCGCTTGCCGCTCGTCAGCCTCGGCACGCCGCTGTCCAATCTCGAATTCGACGTCCCCGCCGAGCAGCACCTGTCCGCGTGCGGCAAGTTCACCCTCGATGGCGCTGGCAAGGCTGCCAATCGCGGCCAGCGCACCGACGCCCAAGAACAGGCAGACGAGCAATAGTCGCAACCCGCGAAACCGCGCCCGCAGGTCGCGGCGCGCCAGCCGTGTTGCCAGCGCCCAGTCGTTCACTGCGTACGGTCCGCGACGATGCGCCCGTCGGCCATCTCGATCACACGGTTGCACCGCGCGGCAAGGCTTGGGTCATGGGTGATCACGAACAACGTGGCTGCCAGTTCTGTATGGCGGGCAAACAACAGGTCCATGACTGCCGCACCTGTCGTCGTGTCGAGGTTCCCGGTCGGCTCATCAGCGAAAACCAGGGCCGGGCGTGGGGCGAGGGCACGGGCAATGGCGACGCGCTGCTGCTCGCCGCCGGACAATTGCGTGGGATAGTGATCGAGCCGGTTGCCGAGGCCGACCGCGGCAAGCTCCGCCGAAGCGCGTCCAAAGGCATCGGCAATGCCCGCGAGTTCGAGCGGTACGGCAACATTCTCCCGCGCGGTCATCGTCGGCAGCAAGTGAAATGCCTGTAGCACGATGCCGATCCGTCCTCGCCTGGCACGGGCCAGCCCGTCTTCGTCAAGCCCGCTAAAGTCGAGCCGGTCGACCTGCACCGTGCCGCTGCTTGCGCGTTCCAGGCCACTGAGGATCGCCATCAGTGACGACTTGCCCGAGCCTGAGGGGCCAAGCAGGGCAATACTCGTCCCCCGCTCGACGCGAAGGTCAAGGCCGTGCAGGATTTGTGTCGGGGGAGTGCCGAGTGCGAGGGTGACGCCACGCGCTTCAATCACCATATCGGGGCCGTTGTCGGAAGAGATCAAAGTCGATGCCTGTCAAATTCGGTTCGAACGCATATGTAGGCGCTGCCGCATTCCTCCAAATTATATTGCTTGCGGCATGCAGCCCTGGCGACGTCGGCAACCGCGCCGAGGCACCATCGCAGGCTAAGGCGGTGCAGCCAGTCATCGTCGTCAAGGGACCCGAGCGGCTGATTCTTGCCTTTGGGGACAGCCTTTATGCTGGCTATGGTCTGAAGGCTGGGGAAAGCATGCCGGCGCAAGTCGAGACACTGTTGCGGCGACAGGGTATCAACGCGAAAGTCGTCAATGCCGGCGTATCTGGCGATACGACGGCAGCCGGGCGAAAGCGGCTGGCGTTTGCGCTCGATAACCTGTCGCGCAAACCCGACCTCGTCCTGCTGGGTCTGGGCGGCAACGACGTGCTGCGCCAAATCCCCGTGGCCGAAACGCGCACCAATCTGGTTGCGATGCTTGAAGAGCTGAAGCGACGGGGCATTGCTGTGGTGCTGACCGGCATGCGTGCCCCGCCGAACCTCGGGCCCGATTTCGCCCGGCCTTTCGACGCGCTCTATCCAGAGCTGGCGCGAACCTATGGTGCCAAGCTCGATCCGTTTATTCTCGACGGGGTATTGGGCAACCGGCGGCTGATGCTGCCCGATGGCATTCATCCCAATGCCAAGGGTGTCGATGTGATCGCGGCGCGGCTCGCACCAATTGTCGCCACCAAATTATAGCGCGCGCGTTTAGCGGGTACCCGTCATCTCTGCCTGCACGAGCATCGCGATCTCCAAGCCCAGCGGCTCAAGGCGGCTGGTGGGCACGATGGTCGTGGAAGAGGCGTGGGCGGCCTCGCGCGCCTCGGCCGCTGGATAGATGAAGCCGAAGGTCGGGTTAACGCGGTTACCCATGCCATTGCCATAGGTGACGCGGACTTCGCTCCAGTCGCCGGCTTCGGAGACGTCGATGGCGCGGGCATTGCGCTCCACGCCACCGCGGCGCGACCAGTTGGCGTGATCGATGATCAGTTCGCGGTCGCTGATCACATCCTTGACAACGGCGACATGGCCGGCGCGCATCCCGGGGATCGACTTGAAGGCGAGGACTGCACCAGCCGATGGCGTCTTACCGCGCTCATAGCGCCCGGCGGCCTGGCCCCACCAGCTATTGCCGTTGCCGCGGATCGAGACATCGGTGATCGTGCGGGCGTAGGTAACGCACTGCCAGCCTCCCCGCGCTTCGGCGGGAGCGATGGCGATGGTGCCGAACAGGCACGCAGCCAGCGCCAGACAGTTTTTGGTGCGACCCATGGAACTTTTTCCCCAAACTCGATTCGGGGTGTGGCGTGGGCGGCCTGGTCATGAAAGCATCGCGCGGCAGGCTGCCGGACTCGCGGGATGAGTCGATTGCGGCGCTTGCGTCTTTACGTGGGCGCCAGCGCAAGGCATGGGCCCGGCATGACCGATAGCCCTCCTGATCGCCTCGCGGCCCATCCTTCCTCGTCGTTCTACAATGCCGAACTGCTCGAACGCGGCATCGGTGTTCGCTTCAAGGGCGCCGAGCGCAATGACGTCGACGAATATTGCGTGTCCGAAGGCTGGATTCGTGTTGCCCTGGGCAAAAAGGTCGACCGCAAGGGCGCGGCGCTGACGCTGAAACTGTCGGGCCCGGTCGAGGTTTGGTTCCGCGACGTACCGGATGCTGCAGCTAGCGAACCGGTCGATCCTCAAGCATCGCCAACCGAGTAACATCGCTGCCAAGGCGCAGCCGACGCGGCAGTGCTTTGCCCACCATCAGGCTATTGAGTCGTGCATAGCCGAGGCGCGCCGCCGTCGGCGGCGCGACGGTCGCACTCGCGAGCTGAAACCGCGGCTCGGCAAAGCGCGGTGCGTGCGCCGAATAGATGAAGCCATCCACCGGCCATGCCGTGGTCCCGAGGTCGCCGATTGGTGCATACCAGACGCGGACCCGGCTCCAGTCGTTGGCGTCCGACACGTTGCGGACAAGCACGTCGCGTTCGATCTGGCCGCGCGTGCCGCTGATCGGCGACCAATTGGCATGGGTGACGGTGATCTCGCGATCGCCCAGCACCTGCGTCACGGTAGCCACATGGCCGCCGCGCATGTTGCCCGATGGCATGAATGACAGGACTGCGCCGATGCGCGGGCGCTTACCCTTGGCATAGCGACCGTCGGCAAGGCTCCACCATGTCCAGGCATCGCCGCGAATGTCGATGCCCGAAAACTGGCGGGCAAAGGCCGCGCACTGCCAATAGGGGTCCTGTGCAACCGCCGGAAACGCCGCCATCAAGACGAAGAGAAACAGCAGTCGTCTGGTCAGGCGCAAAGCAACGCACCCTTTGGTTGTTGGTGTGTCGCCGCAGGCCAAACCCCCGGCATCTGGCTGGCCTAGCTGAAGACGGTTAAGACCGCTTTAACGATGTGGGGAACGGTCATGTGGTCGATCGAGCAAGTGCTGAGTGGTGCGGTCGCCCGCTTTACCGACGAGGGCGAGACAAGTGCGATCGTGAAGAAGCCGGTCAATGATCTGTGCGCGGTACATTTGCTTGGAATCGAAGGGGACAATCAGGCCGACCTGACCGTTCATGGCGGGCCCGACAAGGCAATCCACCATTACCCGCGCGACCATTACGACTGGTGGCAGGCCCGCTTGCCGGGCCGGGATGCATTGGCCAGCGCCGGCGCGTTCGGGGAAAACATCTCGACCCGCGGCCTGACTGAAACTGAGGTTTGCATTGGCGATCGTTTCCGCCTCGGTACGGCGCTGGTCGAGGTGTGCCAGGGACGCCAGCCTTGCTGGAAACAGGCACACCGACTGGGTGACAGGGGGGTCATCGCGACCATGATCAAAAGCGGCCGGAGTGGCTGGTATTACCGCGTACTCGAAGAGGGGGCCGTCGCGGCGGGCGCCGATCTAGCGTTGATCGATCGGCGGCATCCAGAATGGAATGTCGAGCGGGTCACGGGCATCGTGATCGCTGGGCGCGAGCGGAACCTGCCGACGTTGCAGGCGCTGATAAATTTGCCCGCACTTGCAGAGGGATGGCGAAATCGCCTCGTCGCCCTGAGCGACTAGGCAAGCGCGCCAGTCGGCAAACGGTCACACAAGGGGCACATATGTCCGATGCAAGTGGGCTGGGCAAGCGAGCTGGCGGCCCGGCTTCGAACGAACAGCAATGTCAAGGAGCCGCACACAAAACGCGCGGTGCAGACTGGCGCCCCCCGTGCAGGACAGCGAAAACCGAGGCTGAGACCGTTTTTACTGCCGCTGTGGCCGGCGCGCATCCATCAGGGCAGCAGGTCCTTGGCCATGTGGCGCTCGCGAAACCATTGCTCGAACATCGCCTTGGTGCAGCCGGTCTGGCCGATGCTGCCGATTGCCGAACAACTATTGGGGCGGGTGAAACGCTGCGCGTCTTCAAGCCCCGCGACCCGCGACGTCCATGATGCCGACGCGCCGCTTTCCACGCGGGAGCCCGAACGAAAGCGCTTGGGGATACGGTAACGTTCGCTCTCGGGCTCGCGCCCGCAGACGATGATTTCGTCGCCCTTTGGCTTGGGACATGGGTCGCTACCATAAACGGTGGTCGTGACCATCCGCACAGGCGGATCTTCTGCCAGCGCCGGGGCGGGCGGAAATGCGGCAAGCAGAAGTGCTATCGGCACGGTTTTGGCTGATCGTTTCATCAAGCACCTTACTGGGTCTGTCCAAATGCACGCAGCATGAACCGGGTTTGGGGAACCCGAAGCCGTTCCGCTGGTTGGCCCGGTATCGTAATTTAAAGGTGACCTCATGCCCGACAAAAAGCCTTCGCTTCCGCCGAACAATCCGATGGAGCCGCGTGTCTATACCGGCGACGGCAAGCCCGACATGGCAGTCGATTACATCCCGGGTGACGATCCTGCGTCGCTCGACAACGACCCGACGACCGAGATCGCGAATATGACACCACCCCCGCTGCGCGAGGAATGATCGCCAGATTACGCTTGGTGCCCCTTTGGTCCACGGCTTATCGTTGTGGTCTAACGGGGGAACCATGATGAAGAAAACGATGCTGGCCGTGATTTTGGCATTCGCGACGCCGGCCATGTCCGCCCCGAAGATCGATCCCGCCGTCTTCACCGACCCCGTCCGTGACGCTGCGCATCCGGCCCGGATGGAAGTCGTGCATATCCCGAGTGGCGATGTGGAGATCAATGCGGTCGTCTATGTCGCAGCGGGCACCGGACCACATCCTGTTGTCGTGCTGTGCCATGGCTTGCCCGGCAATGAGAAGAACCTTGATCTCGCGCAGGCCATCAGGCGTGCCGGGTGGACGGTGATCACCTTCAACTATCGCGGGTCCTGGGGAAGTCCGGGCAACTACAGTTTTGCCAACGACCTCGCCGATGTCGACGCTGTGCTCGACTATGCCCGCGCGCCCGCCAATGCAGCCAAGCTCGGGCTCGATCCGAAGCGGATCGTGCTCGGCGGGCACAGTCTTGGCGGCTGGGCGACGGCGCTGACGGCCGAGCACGACAAGGGGCTGGCGGGGGCGTTCATGATTTCGCCGGGCAACATCGGTCGGTTCGGCAAACTGCCGCGCGACCAGGCCGCTGCGGCGATCCGCAACAATGGCATGGAAGCGCTCGCGACTACGCCCGAAGCGATGGCTGACGATGTGATCGCCCATAGCGACGCCTATGATTTCGTGCAGGCGGCGCCGCGCCTGACGACCATAAGCCTGCTGATGTTGACATCGGATGACGGGGGGGCGCCGATGGCCGACGCGCTCGTGGCCGGGATCAGGGCAGGGGGCGGGAAGGGGGTCACGACGGTCCATGCCGCGACCGATCACAGTTGGTCCGATGCCCGTGTCCGGCTGGCGAGCGAAGTGATTGGGTGGCTGCGGGGCGTGCAATAGGTAACGCCCTTGCGCGTCACAAAAGCTTCGCCATGTCGTTCCATAGCCGGCTCGGTTCTCCGGGGCGGCTATGGCCAGCATCGTGGCGGTCATTGCCGCATTGTGGCTCGGTGGCGCACACCCCGACCTGTTCGGCGCCGGCGCGACGAGCCTGTTGTGCCTGGCATTGCTCGTCTTCGGCTTGCCGCACGGCAGCCTCGATATTGCTGTGATGCGGCGTAGTGCCGAAATGGGCCGGCGGCAGGTGGGCACAACCATCCTGCTCTATCTTGGTCTGGCCGGCGCGATGTATGCCATCTGGTACGTCGCCCCGGTGCTCGCGCTGGCTGGTTTCCTTGTCATTGCCAGCGTTCATTTCGCCGACGACTGGGCGGACGAACTGCCGCCGTTCTTCGCTATCGGCACGGCTGTGGCGCTGCTGACGGCGCCCGCTTTGCTCTACCATCAGGTGATCGCCGACATTTTCGTTTCGTTGACCGGGCAGCAGAGCGCGACGATGATTGCCGATCTGTCGATTCTGGTCGCCCCCGTCACGCTGATCGCGGCCGTCGTCGGCGTTGGGCTAATGGTCCTCAACGGCCACGCGATGCGGGCGCTGGAAACCGGTGCAGTTGTCGGCGGCATGCTCCTGCTGCCGCCGATCGTGGGCTTTGCGATCTTCTTTTGCCTGTCGCACTCGCCGAAGCATTTTGCCGCTGCGCGGGCGGAGGTGAAGGGCCGTGATACCGAAGCCCTGTTGTTTACCTGCGCTGCGATTTGCATCGCGGCATTCGTCTATGCGTCGCGCAGCGGCATGGTGACCGAAAATAGCTCGATTGAAGACGGGGCAATCTTTGCAAGCTTTGTCACGCTGTCGATCCTGACCGTTCCGCACATGGTCGTGCCGCGTCTCTTGAACCGATAACGCTCGAACAATTGGCCAGATGGCACGTTGCGCCGGTCAATGTTTACAACCCCACCAGTGGTTTCGGCTGTTTAAGGGCACTGATGTTACGCTTACAAGTCATATTAATGAACAATATCAATGACTTGCAATCTTTCAGCCGGCAGCCGATGTTGGGTCTGCCCTATTTTGGGCTTACGAAAGATTTCATCATGCATGACATCGTCGATACCGCCGTCGCGGCAGGTTCGTTCCACACGCTCGTCGCTGCCGTCACTGCCGCAGGTCTGGTCGAAACGCTCAAGGGCGAGGGGCCATTCACCGTTTTCGCGCCTTCGGACGATGCGTTCGCCAAGCTTCCGGCCGGCACGGTCGACGACCTGGTCAAGCCTGAGAACAAGGACAAGCTCACCAAGATCCTGACCCTGCATGTACTGCCGGGCAAGATCATGGCCGCTGATGTTGCCGGCAAGAAGATGGAGCCCGCTTCAGTGTCGGGCGAAGCACTGCATGTCGATGGCTCCAAGGGTGTTGTCGTCAGCGGTGCGACTGTTACGTCAGCCGACATTGAATGCACCAACGGTGTCATTCACGTCATCGACACAGTGATCATGCCCAAGGGCTGATCAGACGCCTCGACCACGGAAAAAGGGGGAGCCTGCGGGCTTCCCCTTTTTTTGTGTCCGCTGCTCTTCCTTTAGCGGATCAGGATTTCGCCTTCAGGCTCTCAGCGACCACGAACCCATGCTTCTCCAGCCCCGCGACAATCTTCTTGGCGCCTTCCAGGTCGCCCCAGAACATCGGGCCGCCGCGATAGACGGGCCAGCCATAGCCGTAGATCCACACGACATCGATGTCTGAAGCGCGCTGGGCCTTGCCTTCCTCGAGGATCAGATAGCCTTCGTTGACCATCGGGTAGAGCGTGCGCTCGACGATTTCCTCGTCGCTGATCTCGCGCTTGGGCAGGTTCGACTTCGCCGCAAATTCGTCGATGATCGCCTGGGTTTCGGCACTCGGCGTCGGGTTGCGCTTTTCGTCATAGTCATAATAGCCCTTGCCGGTCTTTTGACCCCAGCGGCCCTTGGCGGCGAGCGCGTCGCGGACGTTTTCGATGCGGGTCGGGTCGCGGTGCCAGCCGATGTCGACACCGGCGAGGTCGGCCATCTGGAACGGCCCCATCGGCATGCCGAAATCGACATGGACTTTGTCGATCTGCTGCGGCGTCGCGCCTTCCATGAGCAGCGCATTGGCCTGAACCTGACGCGGCATCAGCATGCGGTTACCGATAAAGCCGTGGCAGACACCCGCGACGACGGCGACCTTGCCGATCTTCTTGGCGATCCCCATCGCGGTCATCAGCGCGTCGGGCGCGGTCTTGGCACCGCGTACGACTTCGAGCAATTTCATGACGTTGGCGGGCGAGAAGAAGTGCATGCCAAGCACGTCCTGCGGGCGGCTCGTGCTCGCGGCGATCTCGTCGATATTGAGGTAGGACGTGTTCGACGCCAGGATCGCGCCGGGTTTGGCAATCTTGTCGAGCTTGCCGAAAATCTCCTTCTTGACGCCCATTTCCTCATAGACGGCCTCGATGATGAGGTCGCAATCGGCGAGGTCCTCGAGGCTGAGCGTCGGCTTCAGCGCGCCCATGGCGGCCTCGACCTGCTCGGGCTTCATCCGGCCCTTGGCGGCGGTCGCCTCGTAATTCTTGCGGATGATGCCGGTGCCCTTGTCGAGCGCTTCCTGCTTCATCTCGACGATGGTGACGGGGATCCCGGCACTGAGGAAGTTCATGCTGATGCCACCGCCCATCGTGCCTGCGCCGATCACGCCGACGCGCTTGATGTCGCGGGGCTGGACGTCGGCACCGATGCCGTCGATCTTCTGCGCCTGTCGCTCGGCAAAGAAGATGTGGCGCTGCGCGGCGGACTGGGTGCCGAACATCAGTTTGCTGAACTCCTGGCGCTCAAACGCCATGCCCTCTTCGAAAGGCAGGCGGGTGGCGGCCTCGACACAGGCGATGTTGGCGGCCGGCGCGTCGAAGCCGCGGTTCTTGCGGGCGTTGGCCTTGGCATAGGCCTCGATGCTCGCCGGATCGCCCTTGATGGGGAGCGCGCGGGTCGGACGTGGGCCCTTTGCAATGCATTCCTTGGCGAAAGCAAGGGCGTCGGCGACCAGCGTGTCCTCCCCCGCCAACTTGTCGATCAGCCCGACTTCGAGCGCCTTGGCGGCGCTGATCGGGGTGCCGCCGGCGCACATTTCGACGGCGGTTTCGATGCCTGCGGTGCGCGGCAGGCGCTGCGTGCCGCCGGCACCCGGGAGCAGGCCAAGCTTCACTTCGGGCGTGCCGATCTTTGCGCTCGGTACGGCGATCCGGTAATGGCAGCCGAGCGTGACTTCGCAGCCGCCGCCGAGCGCGGTGCCATGGATGGCCGCGATAACGGGCTTGGAGGAGGCCTCGATCGTGTCGACCACCTCAGGGAGCATCGGCATGACCGGTGGCCGGGTGAATTCGGTGATGTCGGCGCCAGCGAAGAATGTGCGTCCGTCGCAACGAATGACGACGGCCTTCACCGCGTCATTGGCGAGCGCCGCCTTGATTCCCGCATCGAGCCCGATGCGGACGGCGGCACCGAGCGCGTTGACTGGCGGGTTGTTGCTGATGATGACGAGGATGTCGTCATGGATTTCAGTCGTGATGGGGCTGTCGCTCATTTTTCTCTCTCCGAAAGGTCAGCCGATAAGGGCCGAATAAAGCATCGTCTTTATTTCGCGGCGCACGGGGTAGGCGCTCGATGGCATCAGCTGGGTCATGAAGATCATGATCACATCGTCGACGGGATCGACGAAGAACGCCGTCGAGAACATGCCGCCCCAGTAGAATTCGCCATTGTTGCCCGGCAGCATCGTTGCGGGCGAATCGATGACCATGCCAAAGCCGAGGCCAAAGCCCATGCCGGCATTGTCCGCTTCGCTGAACAGCGATGTCGACACCTGCGTCAGGTCGGCGCCGCCAGGTAGGTGGTTGGCGGTCATCAGCTTCAGCGTGTGCGGGCTGACGATGCGTGCACCGTCGAGCTCGCCACCGTTCAGCAGCATCCGTGCAAAGCGGTGATAGTCTGCCAGCGTCGAGGTGAGGCCGCCGCCACCGGAGAAATAGCCCGGCGCCCTTCCCCAAGCCGATGTCGCGCCGGGGTCGTACATCTTCATGCGGTTGACCGGATCCCAGACGTAGCAGTCGGGCATCCGGTCAAGCTTGTCCGCCGGTACCTGAAAACCGGTATCGACCATGGCGAGCGGCGCGAAGATGTGATCGGCGAAATAGTCCGACAGGTTTTGGCCCGACAGCTTCTCGACTACGGCGCCGAGGATGTCGGTCGAGATTGAGTAATTCCACGCGCTGCCGGGATCGAATTCGAGCGGCAGGTTGGCGACTTCCCAGACGAAAGAATCGATGGGCCCTGCGTCAAACCGCTCGAAGCCCAGCTTGCGATAGGCGGCGTCGATGTTGCTGCGTTCCTGGAAGCTGTAGGTCAGCCCCGAGGTATGGCGCAGCAGGTCGATCATCCGCATCGGTGACGCAGGCGGGCGCGTCACGAACGGCGTGTTGCCACCGCCACTGACGAAGACCCCCGTCTTGGCGAAGTCGGGCAGGACCTTTGCCACCGGATCGCTGAGCGCGATGCGGCCCTGTTCGACAAGCTGCATAAACGCGATCGAGGTGACCGGCTTCGTCATCGAGGCGATGCGGAAGATGGCATCGGTCTTCAGCGGCTCTCCGGCGCGCGCATCGCCCATCACGCAGAGATGCGCGACCTCGTCGCCACGTCCGATGAGGAGGGCGGCATGTGGAAACCGGCCCCCGTCGATATATTTCGCCTTCAGATGCGCGTCGATGCGGGCGAGGCGTGCGGGGTCGAAGCCGAGTTCGTGCGGCTCGGATAATGTGGGCAGGCTCATCGCGGCATGTCGCCAAAGGCGGCCAGGATCGCGTCGGCCTTCGCAAACAGCGCAGGGTCGACCACAAGACCGCTGGCCTTGGCATTGTCGGTGACCTGGTCGGGGCGGCTTGCTCCAACGATGGCGCTGGCGACATTGGCTTCGCGCAGCACCCAGGCGAGCGCGAACTGCGCCATCGTGCACCCTGCTTCAGCGGCGAGCGGCGCGAGGCGGGCGACGGCTTCGAGAACGGCGGGCTCGAGGAACCGTCCAATGAACCCGCCCATGGCGTCGCTCGTCGCGCGGCTTCCTTCGGGGGGCGTGGCACCGGGCTTGTACTTGCCCGTCAGCACGCCTTGCGCGAGCGGCGACCAGACAATCTGCGAAATGCCGTTGGCGGCACACAGCGGGATGACTTTCGCTTCGGGCCGACGCCAAAGCATCGAATATTGCGGCTGGGATGAGACAAACTTGACGGTGTCGGGCACGGCCAGCGCATCCTCGATGTTCTGCGGCGACCATTCGGAAAAGCCGATCGCGCGCGCTTTGCCTTGGCGGACAACTTCGCTCAGCGCGTCCATCGTCTCTGCGATCGGCGTATCATTGTCGTAGCGGTGGCACTGGTAGAGATCGACATAGTCGGTCTGCAGTCGCGTCAGGCTCGCATCGACCTGTTTGAACACCTGAGCCCGCGACAGCCCTTTGTCGGCGTCGGTCATCGGGAAGAACAGCTTGGTCGCCATGACATAGCTGTCGCGCGGCCGCCCCTTCAACGCTTCGCCCAGCAATGTCTCCGCCGACCCGCGGCCATAGATGTTGGCCGTATCGATAAAGTTGATCCCCTCATCGAATGCCCGGTCGAGGCAGGCCTGCGCCGCCTCCGACTCAACACCCAGGCCATACGTC
>JBMOGG010000009.1:0-36812 GCA_049318505.1 Sphingomonas sp.
GGAGAATATCCGCGTGGGTGACTGCCGATTCCAGGTGACCTGGCTGTAGACGTCCCCGCGCTCGTACCGGAGCGACAACTGGGTTTTCAATTTCGGACGCGTGAAGGTGCCTGCTGACTTTTGCCGATCACTGAAATTACCGGAAGGCGAGGCATCATAGGCAATCAGATAATAGCCGTTTGCCCGCAGAAGAAAACGATTGGAACCCAGCTCGAACTTGTAGCTTGCCGACCCGTTAATGGCCTGCACTTCAATCGCACCTAGATTCAAGAAGCCCGCCTGGACGCCATTTTGCAGCTGGAAATCAGTGCCCCGGTTGAAACGGGTGCAACCATTGATCCCAATTTGCGGTGTCGGATCCGGATAAGTCGGGCTGTCGTAACAGGCCTGCAAAAACGTACCGACACCCGCAACCACAATCGTGTTGTCTAGGCGCAAATTGACATAGTCTGCTTGTACTGTGAGCCCCGGGATAAATCGGGGGGTCAACGCAGCGCCCACCGTCCAGCTTCGTCCGCGTTCCGGCTTCAGCTGCTGTGACCCTGAGAACGTCCCCTGCAGACTTCCGCCCTGCGGCACGAACCCGGCAAGAAACGTATTTGCGCTTGCGGTGTCCGTAGCATTACCGTTGGCGACCGCGGCCGTGATGCAGTTTGCCCGGCGCGATGCCGGAAAATTGCCAGCATCGATGTTTGCTGGGCCGCACAGATCGGTCACCGCTTGGAACGTTGGCTGACCGCCCAGGAACAGCTCGACAATCGATGGCTGTCGAAGCGAGCGCGTGAAATTGCCGCGGATCTGGATATCGCGAATCGGGCGCCAGATCCCTGCAAGTGAAAAAATTGTTCCGACATCGCCCTTGGTTTTTGGCGCGATGACCTGGCCCGCCAGGTTACGAAACGTTGCTGCTTCACCGCTCTGCTGCGTCACGCGGAACGCCGGGTCAAATTCCAGTTCCCCCATAAATGAAAGGAAATTCGGACCAGTGAGTGGAATTCGAGCTTCGCCGCCCCCTTCCAGCGTTCGGGTGTAAGCTGAGGTGTTGGCAGACGGAGCTGACCGCGAGCGGCCCAAGATGTTCAGGTCGTTCGTCGAGAAAGCCAGTGAGTCGCGCCTGTATTCACCATTTATGTTGACCGATAGGGGACCAGCTGGGAGGTCGAACAGCGCACCGCCAACAGATGCTTGAATAAATGTCTGCTTCGACACGTTCCGGAAGAGTGCCGGGCTTGTCACATAGTTCTTTGAAGCCTGGCTCATCTGGTTGACGCCGAAAGGATTTAGCGGCTGGCAACTATCGATCAAAGACTGCGTGATGACCGGCGTCGTCAGGATTTCGGTCGGCAAGCCGTCCGCACCACGCACGCGCGTGATGTTTTCGGCAGTCCCAACTGGCGTCCGGCCGAGGTATTGGGCGGGGAAAAGTTTTGCGCGACATACGACGTTTCCGTTCGCGACACCGGTCGTGGCAAGCCCCTGGTCGACGGCATCCAGGGCGAGCTGATATTCTACGTCAGCGATCCCATATGACGTCGTATTCTGTCGCGAGTCGCCGTAGGTGCCTGACAATTCAGCAGTCCATGGATTGCTGAAAAGGTTGAATTTCCCCTTCAACCCTGCGGTGATACGGAAAGTTTCCTGCCGTGCGGTGAACGCGTTGGCGCCGAGAACGTCCTGGTTCTGACGGGTGATCAGGAAGTTGCCATTGTTTGTGCCGTTACCTGCCGCAATGCCAACCGAGTTCAGAACTGCACGGTTCTGGGCCGACAGATAAGGGTTGCTGATATTGATCAGCAGCGACGAGTTTTCTTGCGAGTTGGTGATGAAGTTCTGTGCACCGGCGATGTTGCCCAGCGAACGATTCAAGACATTGGCGTAGGTGTTTTCAGTGAACAGCGACAGATTGTCGGTGATGTCAAACTTGCCATTGAAATTGACGACATAGCGGTCCTGTTGTGTCCGGAGCACGGTGTTTTCGAGGCTGCGCCGGAAACCGCCATTGCTGCCGACCGAAGAGCCGACCGTTATGGGCGAGTTCCCACTGACCGGCCCCGAGAAAATATACTCGCGCAATGTGCCGTCATCGTTGAATTCCAACGGGACGGCGCGGAAAGGCAGCACCTCGTTCACCGGTACCTGAACGTTACCGCCGTTCACCCGCACGCTGACCAAAGTCGTGTCAGTATTGGCGATGCGGGGCACAGCCGGGTCGAAGGTCCCGATAAAGTAGTTTAGGTTTGTGTTCGGATTGGCAGCCAGAAACTCCCGCGCGGTAAACCTGTTGGCCTGTAGAATATTGACTGCCAGCGTCGTCTGCTGAGCCGCTGTCGAGCCGGTCGGAGCCGTAATGCCATAAGCGGTGAAAACCGAGGCTGCAGTTACGCCAGTGGGCAGCGAAGTCGGCGCAAACGTCGTAAAGGGAACGCCGGTTGCTTGGGTCGTGCGACCGTTCAAACCATTGGTGCTGATCGCATCCGCACCTGGGTTGCCCTTTATGATCTGGCCTCCGGAAAAGCTGAAGAAACCATTGTTGATCGAGCCCGTAATCGTGGTCCGGCCGCCGGTCACGTTCGTCGCGTTCAGCGCAAAGCCAACGGGCGCCGCACCGTTTGCAAATGTAATGTAGTTCGACGTCCGGAGCGTCGCACCAGCGCCAGAGGTGATGGGTGTATAAGGCGTATAGTAAGTGTTGTTCTGGCTGAGCAGCACCGTGCCAGGGTTGCTCAGGGTCTGCGTGACAAACCCAAACCCGAACAGCGAGCTCGGTTGGCCATCATCTGATGCACGCAGGAACGCGCCGTTGTTAAGATTAGTCACATCGATGATGGCATTGGGCGTAAAGGCTGTATTACGTATGCCACCGTTGAAGGGATTGGCGTAGGAGCCTGGACGAATGTTGCGGAAGTCGCGGCTCGTTGCCTGCAACCCGTCGTTTCGCGAATATTCAAATGAAGCCGTCAGATTCAGGCGGCCATCCAGAAAATTCTTTCCGGCAAGGACGCTGAGTTGGTACTGCCCAGCATCGCCTCGTTCGGTAATACCGGCTTGCCCACGCATCTGAACGCCATCGTAATTGTCTTTCAGAATATAGTTGACGACCCCTGCGATGGCGTCGGCGCCATAGGCTGCGGCACCGCCGACGGTTACCACATCGACGCGTTCGATCAGCGACGACGGGATTACGTTCACGTCGACCTGGCTGCCCGTTTCGTTTCCGGCCACGAACAGCGAAGCGGAATTGCCCGAAACGAAGCGGCGACCGTTAACAAGCGTCAGGGTGCGCGCGGTGCCCAGATCAAGGAGATCGACAAACGCAGCGCCGAGGCTGGCGGTTTGACCGCCGTTGTTGCCGTTCAAGGGGCTAGCGCCAGGACCGACCAGCGGAATGTCGTTCAGCGCTTCCAGTGCATTCGTGAAGCCGCGCGTCTGGATCGACTGTGCAGTGACTTGAACGCCCGGCAAGACACCATCTAATTCGGGCCGCGGAATGCGCGAACCGGTGACGACGATCGTGCTCCCCGCCTCTGTACCGTCGGCATTTCTGCTTGTCGGGCAATTTGCCTGTTCGGGGTTGGCACGGCATTGCTCGGCTGTTGGTGCAGCGTTGGTTTGGGCCCAGACGACGCTCGGGACGCCAAAACCAGCAGAAGCAAGCGCGGTCGCGCTCAGCAAGCGAAATACCCTCATTATGACAGCCCCCATTGTGTTTCGTGCGCTCAATCCGCACTGTGGTTCAACCCGACGGGATTTTACGGGAAACGGCAAGGGTGCCCGTTCATCTTCCATTAAAAAATGCCATCGGTGTTACTCATTTGTCACATGGCTGCGGTGTCAGGGACATGGCCGTTCTACGGCGAGTGCGATCCCCATACCGCCACCGATGCACAGCGTGGCCAGTCCTTTTTTGGCACCGCGGCGGCCCATTTCGTGAAGCAAAGTCGTTAGCACGCGCGCGCCGCTGGCGCCGATCGGATGGCCGATAGCAATCGCGCCACCATTCACATTCACTTTCTGCGGATCCCAGCCGAGTTCCTTTCCGACGGCCAATGCCTGGGCGGCAAAGGCCTCATTGGCTTCGATGAGGTCGAGGTCGGCAATGCTCCAGCCGGCGCGCTCCAGCGCCTTGCGCGTTGCGGGAACGGGACCGATGCCCATGATGGACGGGTCAACGCCTGACGTTGCCCAGCCGGCAACCCGCGCCAGCACGGGGCTGCCACGGCGCGCGGCTTCATCGGCCGACATCAACACCAGCACCGCGGCACCGTCGTTCAGCCCGCTGGCATTGGCGGCGGTCACCGTGCCGTCCTTCTTGAAAGCTGGCCGCAGACCGGCCAGTGATTCTGCCGTGACGCCGTCGCGGATGAATTCGTCGCTGTCGACAATCGTGTCGCCCTTGCGCCCCTTCACCGTGACGGGCGCTATTTCGGCGGCGAAAATTCCGTTCGCACGCGCAGCAGAAGCCAGGTTTTGCGAGCGGGCTGCGAACGCATCCTGCATCTCGCGCGTGATCTGATGCTGCTCCGCCAGGTTTTCGGCCGTGATCCCCATGTGATAGCCATTGAACACGTCGGTCAGCCCATCGCGGATCATGGTGTCGACCAGTTCCAGATTACCCATCTTGGTGCCCTGACGCATCGCCTGTGCGTGGGGGCTGAGCGACATGCTTTCCTGGCCGCCTGCGATCACGATCGACGCGTCCCCGGCCTTGATCGCCTGCGTTGCAAGGGCAACCGCGCGCAGGCCTGATCCGCAGACCTGATTGATGCCAAAAGATGGGATTTCCTTGGGGATCCCGGCCGCCATGGCAGCTTGGCGGGCCGGGTTCTGCCCTTGCGCGGCCGTCAGGACCTGCCCCAGAATGACATCGGAAACTTCCTCAGGCGCAACGCCGGCACTTTCCAATGCTGCCAGAATAGCAACCCGTCCAAGTTCGTGCGCGGGGACGGCAGCAAAGCTGCCGAGAAAGCTGCCCACCGGGGTGCGGCGAGCAGCAGTGATGACAACGTCGATCATGGCAGTTTTCCTATGGCGATGCGAAATTTCTGACATCTTATGACAGGGTAGAGCCTATGTCACCGCTTCTTGCGTTGCATGTGTTGCTGTGCAGCATGAATTAATGATAAGGACGCGTTTTACGCGGCGGGGCACTTCTTCAAATGGCCAAATCACTTCCCGAAAGCGAGGGCGGCGCACGTCCCCCCGTTATCGTCAAGAAATATGCGAACCGCCGTCTCTATAATACCGAGACATCGAGCTATATCACGCTCGAGCACTTGGCTCAGCTGACGCGTCAGGGGCGTGATTTCAAAGTGTTGGACGCAAAGTCCGACGAGGACATTACCCACAGCGTCCTGACCCAGATCATCATGGATGAGGAAAGCCGCGGCGAGACTCTTCTGCCCCCGACATTCCTGCGCCAGTTGATCTCGATGTATGGCGATTCCATGCAGTCGATGGTTCCACAATATCTGGAGGCGTCGATGGACGCCTTCCGGCTCAATCAGTCGAAGTTCAACGACGCGATGAAGACCGCCTTCTCAGGCGGCCCCTTTGCCGAAATGGCAAAGCGCAACATGGCGATGTTCGAGGCCGCAGCGAGCGCCTTTGTCCCTGGCACCAAGGCCGAAAACGCGTCGGAAATCAGCGCGCTGAAGGCCCAGATTGCTGAACTTCAGGCAAAGGTCGACAAGCTCGACAGCTGATCAGTTGCCTGGTTTTACGAATTTCAGCGTCATGCGATCGCTTTCGCCGATGGCTGCATATTTTGCACGATCGTTGTCGCCCTCAGCATAAGAGGGCGGCAACGTCCAGACACCTTTGGGGTAATCATGCGTGTCGCGACGGTTGGCATTCACCTCGCTTGAGCCAACGAACCGGAAGCCGGCCCGCTGCGCCAGCGCCTTGATCGTCGACATCTTCATGTACCCGCTCGAGCGTTCGCGGGCCGTATCCATCTTTTCCGGCAGGCGGTGGTCCTCTATGCCGAGAACGCCGCCGGGCTTCAGCATGGCGAAGATTTCGGTGAATGCGGCTTCGCTGTAGTCCGTGTCCTTATTGTACGCACCCATGCGCCAGTTGTGGACGTTGCGAAACGTCACGACGGCATCCGCCGTGCCAGGCGCAACGCCCGTTCCGCCGAGTACCGATGGGAAGTTCGCTTGGCCGACCTTGCCATAGGTTGTGCCGTCAGCTGTGAGTTTCTTGGCAATATTATCTGTTGCGCGACCGGGCGGCGTGACGACGGTCAATTGACCTTGGTCGCGCAGATAGGGCGCCAGGATTTCCGTGTACCAACCGCCGCCCGGCCAGATCTCAACGACATGATCCGTCGGTTTGATTCCGAAGAACGTCAGCGTTTCGGCCGGTTTCCGATACTTGTCGCGTGCAACGTTCGCTGCCGTCCGGGTGGGGGCAGCAACGGCTGCTTTCAGAGGCGCCGACGGATAGGTTTTTGCTGTCAACGCCTGTCCCGACAGACCTACGGCAACAAGTGCCAACGCCGAAATTGGCAATGCGGACGATAAAAAGCGCATCATACTCTCCAGCAAAACCCTTTTGGCCTGGTCAAAGAGTGGCCGGTCCGCGTGTCAACTTCAAGACTGTTGCGCCAAAGCAACGCCGCCGCAGTTTTGTCACCAAAGTGCAACGCTCTTGCCGACGTTGCCTTGACCCGAATCGGCTGGTTCGTCACCCGCGTTGCGCAGGGGCGCCCAGACCAATCGGGACGATATTATGCCAGAGGCGATATCATCGTGACACTCATTGTGACACACACCAATTTCTCGCGCGTGTTTGTGGTGTTGCTTGCAGGAACAGCAATGCCGGCCCTCGCACAGTCGGCGCCAGCCACCGATGGCGGGCTCAGCGACATCGTGGTCACGGCCCAGCGGCGGTCGGAAAATCTGCAGAACGTGCCTTTGTCGGTCGCCACCATCTCTGGGGATGCACTCACCGCAATCCAGTCGAGCGGCGCCGACATTCGTGCGCTGTCGGCACGCGTGCCCAGCCTCAACATTGAAAGCTCGTTCGGCCGCACGTTCCCCCGCTTTTACATCCGCGGTCTTGGCAATACCGATTTCGATCTGAACGCCTCACAGCCCGTCAGTCTCGTTTATGACGACGTCGTCCTCGAAAACCCGATCCTCAAGGGTTTCCCGATTTTCGACCTTGACCGCGTCGAGGTGCTCCGTGGCCCGCAGGGCACGCTTTTCGGGCGCAACACGCCTGCCGGCATCGTAAAATTCGATACGGTCAAGCCTGACACGAAGGGCGGGTATGCCCGTGCGAGCTATGGCACGTTCAACACCGTTAACCTTGAAGGCGCCGTCGGTGGCGAACTCGGCAATGGTTTCTCGGTCCGCCTGTCGGGCCTGTACCAGCGGCGCAGCAACTGGCTCGACAATCTGGCAAATGGCGTCGGCAACGACCTCGAGGGATATGAGGACCTCGCTGCGCGCCTGCAACTCCAGTACAAGAACGACGGGCTGACCGTCCGTCTCGTCGGGCAACTTCGCAAGGAAGACGGAACGGCGCGCGTGTTCCGCGCCAATGCATTCGCCAAGGGCAGCAACAAGTTGATCGGCCTTGGCGGCGCGAGTACGCCGTTCAACATCCGCCAGGTCCGGACCGACGGGCTGAATTTCCAGCGGCTGCGCAATTATAATCTTGGTGGTACCATCGAGTATGATGCTGGCCCGGTCACCGTCACTTCAGTAACGTCGTGGTGGAGCGGCAACCTTGCCAGCCGCGGCGACATCGACGGTGGGGCAGGGACCGCGGTCCCCTTTTCCGCCAACAGCCAGGACGATGTCCCCGCGCTCGACCAGTTCACGCAGGAATTGCGGCTCGCGAGCAATGGCGACGGCGCGTTCGGTTACCAGGCGGGAGCCTTTTACTTCGACGAGCGTATCCGCATTGCCTCGTTCAACTTCGGTGCGCCGACCGATCTGGTGCCCAACGTCACAGCGCTCCAGCGGCAGAAGTCGACGGCGTTCGGCCTGTTCGGCTCGCTAACCTATAACTTGTCGGATCAGGTCTGGCTGACGGGCGGTTTGCGCTATAACAAGGACAAACGTGACTTCACGGCAAGCCGCACGGGCGTGTTCGGTGCCGTCGGCAGCGGGACGGCGCGTGTCGACGAAGACAACGTAACCTGGGACGCGAGCCTTCGCTACAAGCCGTCGGAAGATCTGTCGCTCTATGCTCGCATCGCGCGCGGTTATCGTGCGCCGAGCATCCAGGGGCGCGCGCTCTTCGAGTTCGTTTCGGTGCAGAACAGCATCAGCACCGCCAAGTCGGAAACGATCAATTCATATGAGGTCGGCCTCAAGTCCAAATTTGTCGACAACCGTCTGCGATTCAACCTGACGGGCTTTTACTATCGGCTCAACAATGCGCAGCTGACCGCGGTCGGAGGTGCGAGCAATGCCGCGCGGTTGCTCAACGCAGCAGCGGTCGATGGCTATGGCTTTGAAGCCGAGCTTGAGGCGCGCCCGACCCAGGGGTTGGATCTCACGGCCGGGCTGTCTTACAACTCGACCCAGATTAAAGACCCGAAGCTGTTCGTTGCGGGCTGCGGATCTAACTGCACGGTGCTCAATACGCAGCGTGCCGGATCGCCGGGCATTTTCTCGATCAATGGCAACAGCCTGCCGCAGGCGCCCGAATGGTCGGCGAACTGGACGGCGCGCTACGGCGTGCCGGTAGGCGCGGGCGAGGTGTACGCCTTCACCGACTGGGCTTACCGCTCGAAGATCGAGTTCTTCCTGTATCGCTCGGCCGAATACAACAGCAACAGCTTGCTCGAAGGGGGGTTGCGCATCGGCTACAAGACCGATCGTTTCGATGTGGCAGGGTTCGTGCGTAACCTCACCGACAATATTCAGCCGGTGAGCGGCATCGACTTCAACAACTTGACCGCTATGGTCAACGAACCGCGCACCTTCGGTATCGAAGTTGGCGTCAAGTTCTAGCTGGGTCGGGCCGTCGGATGCCAAGTCCGGCGGCCCACCTAAAGATTAGAGGCAGGCATCGAGAAACGGTTGATCGAAGCCGTATTGCTTGGCCTTGTCGAGCGTATAGGGGCGCAGACCCATTGCGCGATATTCACCGATAATCTTGCCGTCGGCACTTTCTTCGAGATATTCGAACTTGAACAGCTGCTGGGTCACGATCACGGGACCCTCCATCCCGACGATCTCGGTGATGTCGGTCACGCGGCGTGAACCGTCGCGAAGGCGCTTCACTTGAA
Source organism: Sphingomonas sp. (assembly GCA_049318505.1). Taxonomy (GTDB): domain Bacteria; phylum Pseudomonadota; class Alphaproteobacteria; order Sphingomonadales; family Sphingomonadaceae; genus Sphingomonas_O. Next base: position 9,251 of record JBMOGG010000009.1, read on the forward strand.
TGACGAGATCGACCGAGTCGGCGATCTGGCGCGAAATCGCTTCCTTGGGCATTTTGATGTCGCCCATCATGACCATGTTTTCCATACGGCCGAGCGCTTCGCGCGGGCTGTTGGAGTGGAGCGTACACATAGAGCCATCGTGGCCCGTGTTCATGGCGGCCAGCAGATCGAAACATTCCTGACCACGAATTTCGCCGAGGATGATGCGGTCCGGACGCATACGCAGAGCGTTCTTCACGAGATCGCGGATCGAGACTTCGCCTTGGCCTTCGAGGTTTGCTGGACGTGTTTCGAGCGGCAGCCAATGCGGCTGTTGCAGACGAAGTTCGGCGGCGTCCTCAATGGTCAGCACGCGCTCGCCCGGGTCAATCATCTTCGACAGGGCGTTGAGCATCGTCGTCTTGCCCGAGCCGGTGCCGCCCGAGATGACGATGTTGAACCGGCAGGCACCCGCGATCTTCAGCGCGGTTGCCATCTTGTCCGACATCGAACCGCCCTTGGCCATCATGTCGAGCGTGATTGGCTTTGCAGAGAATTTACGAATCGAGATGGCCGTCCCGCGCAGCGACAGCGGCGGAACGATGACGTTGACGCGGCTGCCGTCCTTGAGGCGGGCGTCGGCGAGTGGCGACGTCTGGTCGACGCGGCGGCCGACCGAGTTGCAGATACGCTGCGCGATCTGGAAAAGATGTTCCTCGTCGCGAAACTGGATCGGCGCGATCGTCAGCTTGCCCTTCTGCTCGATGTAGGTCTGGTCCGGGCCGTTCACCATGATGTCGGTGATCGTCGGGTCGGCTAACAGCTCCTCGAGAGGCCCGAGGCCAAGCAACTCGTCGATCAGCACTTTTTCCAGGGCGAATTGTTCGCGGCGATTCAGCGTAAACTTCAGTTCGGCAAGGACTTCGCCGATGATCGGGCGGAATTCCTCGGCCAGCTCATCCTTGTTCAGCGTGGCGGCTGCTTCGGGATCGATGCGCTCCAGCAGACGTGGAAGCACCTGTTCCTTGATCTTGTGGACGCTGGCCTCGAACCCTTCGGCCTTTGGCGCGATTTCCATTTCTGCGGTCTGGCGATCATTGAGCCGCGACATGGCGTCCGCTGACGACGTCGGACGCCCTTGCGTCGGGGCCTCAGCGCCGGACATGAGGGCTGACTCGAGCGGAGGAAACTGGCTTCCGCCTTCAGGCGAGCCGCTCGCCGGCGTCGGTCCGCCGGGGCCTTGCATGGGACGTGCAACGCCGAAGGCGGGCCGGGATGGTCCCGTGCCACTGATACCGCCCCGCTTGCCAAATGCACTCATATTATCGTCCCATAACGAAGGGATCTAACGTCAAAGCGACGTAGGAGCATACGGTGAATAGGCCGTAACCTTTGACGAAGTGCTAATGCGGCAGTCGCTTTTGTCGGTGGCGGGACCGTGTCGACCGGGTCTGTCGAACAGCGCAAGTTCGCCCACGATGGGCGTAAATCCTTACCAAAGTGTTTAACGCCCGTGGTAAAAACCTGCCCATCATCTGGCGTGGAGCATGTCGTGATTTTTAAGGCCCCGCGATGGGCCTCAGGCTTAGCCCAGGAGCTGGGCGCTCTCGGCGAGGACAGTCAGACCGCTTTCGCTGACTTCAGCAAATCCGCCTTCGACAGCGATCCGCTGCGGTGTCGCGCCTGCCGAAGCATAGACGCGAACTTCGCCGTCACGGATCGTGGTCATCACAGGCGCATGGCCTTCGAACACGCCCATATCGCCTTCGCTGCCAGGCAACTCGACCAGATAGGCCGAGGTGCTCAGCACGGCGCGCTCGGGCGTAACGAGTTCGAAAGTCAGCGACATAAACTTCTCCCTCTCCCTTGCGGGGAGAGAGCCGGGGAGAGGGGCAGTGCGTTCCCGACCCGATTGCATAGTCAAATGGGGAGCAGACTGCCCCTCGCCCCAACCCTCTCCCCGCAGGGGAGAGGGAGATTAGATCAAGCGTCCGCCGCCAGTTTCTGCGCCTTGGCGACGGCATCTTCGATGCCGCCGACCATGTAGAAGGCGGCCTCCGGCAGGTGATCATACTCGCCTTCAACGACTGCCTTGAAAGATTTCACGGTGTCCTCGACCTGCACGAACTTGCCGCTGATGCCGGTGAAGACCTCGGCGACGTGGAAGGGCTGCGACAGGAACTTCTGGATCTTGCGCGCGCGGCTCACGATCAGTTTATCTTCCTCGCTCAACTCGTCCATGCCGAGAATGGCGATGATGTCCTGCAACGACTTGTACTTCTGCAACGTTTCCTGGACGCGGCGGGCGGTGTCGTAATGCTCCTGACCAACGACCGCAGGGGTGAGCACGCGCGACGTCGAGTCGAGCGGATCGACCGCGGGATAAATGCCAAGTTCTGAAATGGCCCGGTTGAGCGTGGTCGTTGCGTCCAAGTGGGCGAACGACGTGGCCGGTGCCGGATCGGTCAAATCGTCCGCAGGCACGTAGATTGCCTGCACCGAGGTGATCGAGCCCTTGTTGGTCGAGGTGATGCGCTCCTGCAGAGCGCCCATGTCGGTCGAAAGCGTCGGCTGATAACCCACAGCCGACGGAATACGGCCGAGCAGTGCCGACACTTCCGAGCCCGCCTGCGTGAAGCGGAAAATGTTATCGACAAAGAACAGCACGTCCTGGCCTTCGGTGTCGCGGAAATATTCAGCGATCGTCAGACCCGAGAGAGCCACACGCGCACGCGCACCCGGGGGCTCGTTCATCTGACCGAACACCAGTGCGACCTTCGACCCCTCGGGCGTCGGATTGCCTTCGGCATCCTTGGCAATGACGCCTGCGTCTAGGAACTCGTGATACAGATCGTTGCCTTCACGCGTACGCTCACCGACGCCGGCGAACACCGACACGCCGCCATGGCCCTTGGCGATGTTGTTGATCAGTTCCTGGATCAGCACCGTCTTGCCGACGCCGGCGCCACCGAACAGGCCGATCTTGCCGCCGCGCGCGTACGGCGCGAGCAGGTCGATGACCTTGATGCCGGTAACGAGAATGGCGCTTTCGGTCGACTGGTCGACGAACTCGGGGGCCTTGGCATGGATTGGGGCGGTCAGCGTCGCACCGATGGGGCCGCGCTCGTCGATCGGCTCGCCAATGACGTTCATGATGCGGCCGAGCGTCATCGGGCCGACCGGCATGCGGATCTGCGAGCCGGTGTCGGTCACGCGTTGGCCGCGGGTCAGGCCCTCGGTCGCGTCCATCGCGATGGTACGCACGGTGTTTTCACCGAGATGCTGTGCGACTTCGAGGATGATGCGGTTGCCGTTGTTGAACGTCTCGAGCGCTGAAAGAATTGCGGGCAGTTGATCCTCGAAGGTCACGTCGACGACGGCGCCGATGACTTGCGAAATCGCGCCAACATTGTTCGACGTCTGGACGGGGGCTGCGGTTGCCATGTTCGTTTCCTGCTTTTGGGTGTCGTTAGAGCGCTTCGGCGCCAGCAATGATTTCGATCAGTTCGGTCGTAATCGCGGCCTGACGGGTGCGGTTGTAGAGCACGGTCAGCTTGTTGATCATATCGCCCGCGTTGCGCGTTGCATTGTCCATCGCGGTCATGCGGCTGCCCTGTTCGCTAGCCGCATTTTCCAGCATCGCGCGGAAAATCTGGATCGCCACGTTGCGGGGAAGGAGGTCGGCGAGGATCGTTTCCTCATCGGGTTCGTAATCGACGGCCGTCTGTGCGCCGACTGGGACAACAGCGGGGGTGGGGGGCAGTGGCACCGGAATGATCTGGATGCCCGTCGGTTCCTGCACCAGCGCCGAGCGGAACTTGGCGAAGAACAGGTGCGCGACATCGAACTCGCCCGCCTCGAACCGCTCGATCAGGTCGTTCGCGACGATCTGCGCATCGGTGAACGCGACGTTCTTGATGTGACCGACTTCCTGGTCGTGCAGGATCTGCTTGGGGTAGAAGCGCCGCAGGACGCGACCCTTCTTTCCTGCAAGGTAGAACTTCACAGTCTTGCCCGCCGCTTCCAACTCGACCGCTTTGGCGCGCGCCGCGCGGACGATATTCGTGTTGAATGCGCCCGCAAGGCCACGCTCCGACGTTGCGACGACGACCAGGTGAACCTGGTCCCTGCCGGTGCCCGCGAGCAGCTTGGGGCTGCTCTCGCTGACCGTCACCTTGGCGGCCAACGACGACATCACGGCTTCGAGACGCTCGGCATAGGGACGACCGGCAACCGCCGCTTCCTGCGCGCGGCGCAGTTTCGCAGCGGCGACCATCTTCATCGCCTTGGTGATCTTCTGCGTCGACTTCACCGAGCCGATCCGCATTTTGAGGGCCTTGAGGCTCGCCATTTACTTACGCAAACGTCTTCGAAAAGCCGTCGAGCGCAGCCTTCAGGCCGGCCTTGGCTTCGTCGCCCAGGTCCTTGCTGTCGCGGATCTGGCTCAGCACACCGGCGTGGTTCGCCCGCAGGTCGGCGAGCATCGCTTCCTCGTAACGGGTCACGTCGGCGACCGGGATCGTGTCGAGGTAGCCGTTGACACCGGCGAAGATCGAGGCGGTCTGCTCTTCGAACGGCATCGGGGCGTACTGCTTCTGCTTGAGCAGCTCGGTCAGGCGCGCGCCACGGTTGAGCAGCTTCTGCGTCGAGGCATCGAGGTCCGAACCAAACTGCGCGAACGCCGCCATTTCGCGGTACTGCGCGAGCTCGAGCTTGATCGAGCCCGACACCTTCTTCATCGCCTTGGTCTGCGCGGCGGAGCCGACGCGCGACACGCTGAGACCCACATTGATGGCGGGACGGACGCCCTGGTAGAACAGGTCGGTTTCGAGGAAGATCTGGCCATCGGTGATCGAAATCACGTTGGTCGGAATGTACGCCGACACGTCGCCTGCCTGCGTCTCGATGATCGGCAGTGCGGTCAGCGAGCCATTGCCATTGGCGTCGTTCAGCTTCGCCGCACGTTCGAGCAAACGGCTGTGCAGATAGAAGACATCGCCGGGATAGGCTTCGCGGCCCGGCGGGCGGCGCAGCAGCAGCGACATCTGGCGATAGGCAACGGCCTGCTTCGACAGATCGTCATAGACGATGACCGCGTGCATGCCGTTGTCGCGGAAATATTCGCCCATCGCGCAGCCGGTGTAGGGTGCCAGAAACTGCAGCGGGGCAGGTTCCGATGCAGTCGCGGCGACGACGATCGAATATTCCATCGCGCCGGCTTCTTCGAGCGCGCGGACGATCTGCGCGACCGTCGAACGCTTCTGACCGATGGCAACATAGATACAATAGAGCTTGTTGTTCTCGTCAGTACCTGCGTGGCCGGCTTTCTGGTTGATGAAGGTGTCGATGGCCACGGCGGTCTTGCCGGTCTGGCGGTCGCCAATGATCAGTTCGCGCTGGCCACGGCCGACGGGGACGAGAGCGTCGAGCGCCTTGAGCCCGGTTTGCACTGGCTCATGAACCGACTTGCGCGGGATGATTCCCGGCGCCTTCACTTCTACGCGCGACCGCTGATCGGTGACGATCGGGCCCTTGCCGTCGATGGGGTTGCCCAGGCCGTCTACGACACGGCCCAGCAGGCCCTTGCCGACGGGGACGTCGACGATCGTGCCGGTCCGCTTGACGATGTCGCCTTCCTTGATCTCCGAGTCCGACCCGAAAATCACGACGCCGACGTTGTCGGCCTCGAGGTTGAGCGCCATGCCCTGCACGCCATTGGCGAAAGCGACCATTTCGCCGGCCTGAACGTTATCGAGGCCGTGGATTCGCGCGATGCCGTCCCCGACCGACAGCACCTGTCCGGTCTCGGAGACTTCGGCTTCCGTGCCAAAGGACGCAATCTGGTCCTTGATAACGCGGGAGATTTCAGCGGCGCGGATATCCATCTTGTCTACTCAGCCTTTCATCGCATGCGCGAGGGTGTTCAGTTTGGTGCGGATCGACCCGTCGATCATCTGGCTGCCGATCTTGACGATCAGCCCGCCGAGAATCGCAGGGTCGGTTTTCATGTCGACCGCGACATCGCGCCCAACACGGGTCTTGAGCTTGGCCTTCAGCGCTGTCACCTGATCGGCGCTCAACGGGTGCGCGGTCGTGACGTGCGCCGTGGTCTCGCCCCGGTGATTGGCGGCCATCGCACGGAACGCCGTAATGACGGCAGGCGCCTGACGCAGGCGGCGGTTGCGCGCGAGCACGCCGAGAAAACTAATGGTGAGCCCGTCTAGCTTCAGCTCCGCGCCGACGGCCTTGATCGCCGCCACAGCAGCGTCACGGCCAACGAGCGGGCTCGTCACCAACCGCTTCAGATCGGTTGATTGGTCAAGCGCCGATTCGAGCGTCTTTAGGTTGGTCTCGACCGTGTCGAGCGATTTGCCCTCACGCGCGAGATCGAACAGCGCAGCCGCATAGCGCCCCGGAAGGCTAGCCTGAATACCGGCCGCCAGAAAACCCTTGGACTCCTCCACGCGCAAACGTCTCCACAGACAGGTTGAACCCGTGCGGCGACACTCAATCAAAAGCGCCTGTGCATCGGAACGGCGCGCGCCTAGCATCGGCAATGCTGCGATGCAAGGTTGGGGTTGCGGTGAGGGCCGGGTTGCGGAATGAAGCGCCGACATCGCAAAGAGAAAACGACATCGCAGAGAGAGAACGAGCATGATCGGCAGCTACATCGATTATCACGACGGCATCGACACCTGCGAGGCCTATATCGCGCTTCCCGCTCGCAGCGGGTCGAACCCCGCCGTGCTCGTTGCGCATCAATGGTCAGGGCAGAGCGATCATGAACGTGCGGCGGCCGACCGAATGGCGGCGCTCGGTTTCGTTGGCATGGCGATCGACGTGTACGGCAAGGGCGTGCGCGGTGCGCCGGACTCGACCGACCATAGTGCGCTGATGATGCCGTGGGCGGGCAACCGCGCCGCACTAAGACAGCGGCTGATGGCGGCTGTCGATTTCGCAAAAGGTCATGCGGCAGTCGACAGCTCGAAAATCGCGATCATGGGTTATTGCTTCGGTGGCCTGTGCGCGCTCGATGTCGCGCGCACGGGGACGACCGACGTGAAGGGTGCGATCAGCATCCACGGCGTGTTCGGCGCGCCCGACATCGGACCGCAGGCCGACATTTCGACGAAGGTCCTCATCCTGCACGGCTGGGACGATCCGATGGCGCAGCCCGACAGCGTCCTGAACGTCACGAAGGAACTGACAGGCGCAAAGGCCGACTGGCAGCTTCATGCCTATGGCCACACGATGCACGCCTTTACCGCGCAGGAAGCGAACATGCCCGAACGCGGTCTGCAGTATAATGCCAGTGCCGACCACCGGTCCTGGGCGGCGACAATTGCGTTTCTGGAGGAAGTTTTCGCCTGACGCTTTGACCGCAAACTCCGGGATGCGTGCAGTAAGGAGACCCGATATCCGCCTGCATCTAGCAGGAGACGAAGGATGACCTATCTCATCAATGGCCCCGACATTGCCTATATCCACGCCCAAAACGCCGCGTCCGGATTTTTTTGCGGCAAAGATGGAGCGGACGTCATGAGCCATTTCATGGAAACCGTAACGCACGCGATCACGATCGGCGTACCCGCCAGCGAGGCTTGGGCTACCATCAGCGACGTCGTCCAGCTTCACGCCCGGGTGGCACCCGGACTGGTTATGGACACGCGTCTTGAGGACGGCGACGATGTGCGTATCGCCACCTTGGCAAACAGCGCCGCCCAGACGGAGCATATCATAAGCAACGATCCGGAGACGATGCGCCTCGCATGGACGGCATCGGGTAGGCCGTGGACGCGCCACAAGGCCTCGTTACAGATTCGTGCCGATGGTGCGGCCTGCACCGCGACCTCGATGGCCGACGTTTTCCCCCAGGCCGCAGCCGCGAGCTTTGCCCATTTCGTCGAATTGGGACTTGCAACCCTCAAGGCGCATGTGGAGCCAGCGTCATGACCGAGATCGATGCCGAAATCGCCTGGGCGGCTTTTGCGGCGCGCAACCGCGCGTTCGACGGGCTGTTCGTCGGCGCGGTCAAGACGACAGGCATTTATTGCAAACCATCATGCGCCGCGCGCCACCCGCTGCCGCGCAATATTGAGTATTTTGCCGATGGCGAAGGCGCACGGACGGCGGGATACCGCGCCTGCCTGCGCTGCAAGCCCGACGAGATCGGCCGCGACCGGGAGGCGGTAGCCAAGGCGATCCGCCTTATCGAGCGGGCAGAGGACCTGCCGCTGCTCGACGATCTCGCTGCTGCCGTTGGCTATGCCCCGCATCATTTCCACCGCCTTTTCAAGCGCGACACGGGCGTGACCCCCGCCGCCTATGCCCGCGCGCTGCGCGCCAAAAGGACCGAAGCCATGCTGATGAAATCGCCGACCGTCACCGCCGCGCTCTATGACGCCGGCTACCAGAGCCCCAGCCGTTTTTATGCCGCAGCGTCCGACCGGCTCGGCATGACGCCTTCAGCCTGGAAACACGGCGGGGTAGGGGTGACGATCCGCTATGCCATTGTCGACACCGTGCTCGGCAAGATGCTGCTCGCCGCGACAGAAAAGGGCATCTGCCGCCTATCGTTCGACGAGGACGAAAGCGAACTCCGCCGCCGCTTTCCCAATGCGACCATTGAGCCCGGAGGCGACGCCATGGCCGAACTGGTCGAAGGCGCCATCGCGGCCTGCGCCGATCCCGCCAACATGCCCAACCTGCCGCTCGATGTCGCCGGCACGGCGTTCCAGCAGGCGGTCTGGGACGAACTCCGCCGCATCCCGCCGGGCGAGACTCGCAGCTATGCCGCGATCGCGGCCGCCGTGGGAAAGCCAGCTGCGGTACGGGCAACCGGCTCGGCCAATGGCGCAAACAATGTCGCCGTCCTCATCCCCTGCCACCGCGTGATACGGACCGACGGGACTCTCGGCGGCTATGCCTATGGTCTGGAGCGAAAGAGCGAGCTGCTCAAGCGCGAGGCCGTAACCACGAAAGAATAAGGTTCCGGCAACATTTGGGTGATGGGGTAGACGCCCCCCCGACGGCATCTTTGTGCCAGAGTGGAGGTGTTGAACACCATTTGAGGGCGGCATCGGTTTCGGCAAGTTAGCATCATCGGGTTGGATATCGCCAAGCATGTTTTTCAGGCGCCCGATTTTGAGGCGTCGGGCCATGTGCTTCTTTGCAAAAAGATCAGCCGCACCAAGCTGTTGCCGTTTTTTGCAGCGCAGCCGCGTTGCCAGGTTTTTCTGCCAGGTTTTTCTGGAAGCATGCGGCGGCGCGCATCACTGGGCGCGCGAGTTGCTCAAGCTGGGCCATGATGTGCGGTTGATTGCCCCGGCCTATGTGAAGCCGTTCGTGACGCGCCAGAAGAACGATGCTGCCGATGCCGAGGCGATCTGCGAGGCGGCCAAGCGACTGAGCATGCGGTTTGTTCCGGTGAAGACCGAAGAGCCGAAGGCCCCAGCAATGGAGTTCCGGGGCCCTGATCTGCTGGTGCGGCAGCGGACCCAGAGTGGCATTTTCGGTCGTCTATGGTGCCGGCTTGCGCATGTCCGAGGTCTCCAGGCTCAAGGTGAGCGATATCAACAGCAAGCGCATGTTGTTGCACACTGAGCGCGGTGGCTACCGCAATGCCATGCTGCCCGAAGGACTGCTCGTGCTACTGCGGGCGTGGTGGCGCGCCGGATCGTCTGCTGATGCCGGATCGTCCGCTGATGACGGTCATCGACATGTCGCAGCATCGGATCGGCGCGACCGACTGGCCGCTGACAACGCTGGTCGGCCCGCGCTGATCGCAAGCGCCTGTGGCTTGCTCCCCCCGATCCGAACCGCCACAGTTGGGGCAGGGCTAGCGGGGAGAGGGTCGCATGGAGGCAAGTACAGCCGGAGCTTCCGGGCGTGGCGCCATCGCTAGGCTGGCAGTGCTGCCGCTTGTCCTCACTGTGGCGATCCTACTGGCCTGGCGCGGTGGCCACCCGCCTGCAGTCCGAACCATCGAAGCGCCGCAACAGTTTTCGACCCAGCGCGCTGCCGCTCTGGTCGCCGATATTGCCCGCGCGCCCCATCGCGCGGGGTCAGCCGAGCATGCACGCGTGCGCGATCTTGTTGCCGGAACGCTGCGTGGTTTCGGCCTGCAGGTCGAAATTCAGCGCAGCTTTGCCGTACGGCAGACCAATCGGTTCGGCAGCGCCATTGCTGCGGCACCCGTCGAGAACATCATCGCCGTGCTGCCCGGACGTGACCGCAGCCAGCCCGCCGTCGCTGCCATGGCGCACTATGATTCGGTCGCCTTCGCGCCGGGCGCTGCCGATGACGCGTCGGGAACGGCTGCAATTCTCGAGACCGCGCGGCTGTTGAGCAGCGGCTCGAAGCCGCTACGTGATGTGGCCTTCGTCATTACCGATTCAGAAGAGCTTGGGCTGCTCGGCGCGCACGTCTTTTTCAGCGAAAATCCTTTGGCCAAGCAGATCGGTGCGGTGGTCAATGTCGAAGCGCGGGGATCGCGCGGGCTTGCGACGATGTTCCAGACGTCGCCTGGAAATGCGGCGCTGGTCGATCTGTGGGCAGAAAATGCCATCGCGCCGAGCGGCAACAGCCTGACCGGCGCGGTTTACCGCCTGCTGCCGAACGATACCGACCTGACGGTCGCGCTTGCCGCTGACAAGATCGGCATCAATTCCGCCTTCATCGACGGCCAGTTCGATTATCATGCGCCAAGCGACGCACCAGCGAACCTCGACCCGCGCACATTGCAGCAGCTGGGCGATTTTGCGTTGACCACAACGCGCGCACTGGCGTTCGCCCCGACCCTTCCCGAGCGCAGCGTCGACAGCGCCTATTTCGATGTCTTCGGCCTCGCCGTCGTGCGTTATCCTATCTGGCTGGGTTGGGCGTTGCTTGCGCTTGGTGTGCTCGGCTTTGCGACACTTAATCGCAAGGCACGCGGGGCAAGCTGGCGCGAGATTGCTCTTGGTGCGCTTTGGGTCGCGTTGATAACTCTTGTTGCTGGTGGAACGAGCCACCTCGTTGCGACTGTTGTGCATGGCGAGGGAGCCATCGCCATGCGCGAGCGGCTTGCCGAAGGTCCTGCGGCCTTATGGATGTATCTGGCGATCGCCTTCGGCTTCGCAGCCGCCGCCCGACCGGGCAGGGGCAGCTGGCTGGGCGCAATCGCGCTGCTGCTCGTTATCGCATTGGTCGCCCAGCTGATGCTTCCAGGGGCGAACTGGCTGTTCATATGGCCGGCACTGATCGCGCTTGTCCTTGCCCATATTGCAGGCCGTGCAAAGCAAGGCTGGCCGTTGCTGCTCGTGACGGCAATCGCAGGCGGCCTGACTTTCGCGCTGGTGGCGCAGGTCGTGATCGCAGCCTATGTCGGCCTCGGGTCGATGACGCCTGCGGTGATTGCGCCGATCGTTCCGTTTTTCGTTGCGCTGCTCGGTCCGTTGCTCCTGCCATGGACCGAGGGGAGGGCGGCGCGTCCGGCCGGCGCTGTGCTGCTTGTTGGAGCCGCGGCGGGCACTGCGTTATTTGCAGTCACCGATGGATTTTCGCCGCGCCAACCGCGTCCAGGCGACCTGTTCCACCTGGCCGACGCCGACACCGGCAAATCGTGGTGGGCAACCACGTCGAGCCCTGTCGAACTGCCAAAGGGTGACGCGCAACGTCTGCCGATGCCAATATCATCGCGTTTCATGCTATGGGCGACGCCTGCGCCAGCGCTGGATACACCCCGACCGGCAATCTCCATGGCCGGCGCTTCGGGGCGCTTCCGGTTGCATGTGACTACGGCACAAGTCGGCCGCCTGGTGCTCCTGTCGCTGCGTCCTTCGGTCGCGTTGACGGATGCCCGGCTCAACGGCAAACCGATTAAGCTCGATCTAGATAAATGGACGCCCGTGAGCATGCGTGCCGCCGTTCCCGCCGATCTCGTCCTTGAGGGCGCGGCTGGGCCGGGAACGATCGAAGTCAGGTACCTGACTTCGATCGACGGACTGCCGCCCGGCCAGCCTCAGCCTGCGGGGCCGCCAACGAACTGGACGCCGTTTTCGGGCACCCGCGCAATGATGGGGACGGCGCGGTTCGCGCTTCCGTAAGGTCCGACATCATTGTCATGAGTCCCGATCTCTCTGGCACATTTGATTTCCTCGTTTCCTAATTCCGATGTCTTCGTCGAGTATCGACGGCAAGTTGGCGCCCAGCCATGGCTCGTGTTCTTTTCTGTGCCGCGTTGCTCGTATCGATGGCTGCACCGATGTGAACAGGCGCCAACGAATAACCCCTCCCACCGTTGTGCAATCAGATCGTTTGCGCGCCGATCGGCGTCCAAACAACACGCCGATTTGCTGGCTGAGATACTCGATTACCCACGCGGGCTCGATGTCGCACCACATTTCCTCTCCGGCATCACTGGGGTCTTCCATCTGGTCATCGCGCGACCAACTGCGTGCGCTTCGCAAGATACCAATGTCCGCTATCGGTAGGGGCTACTGCCATCCCCAACGTCGCCATCTGAAGGCGGAACCCGCCAGCGCAAAACAGTTTTTGCCCAGGTCAAAAGGCTATTTCTTACCAAAATGTTTTTCATATGTTCCAATTGCAACATCGCGCGCCTGGCTCGTTCACATCGTCCGACGGCAGCTTTGCGATCACGCGCGCGGTAAACCGGCGCTCGTTGTTTCGACTGCACGGCTCAGCTCACGCTAAACGAGACGTAGCGTGACCTTTGCGCCGCGCCTCACCCGCCCTGTTTTGCCCGGCAAGTATAGACGAGCCGCTCGTTCGGCTGGGGCGGTAACACCCCACGGATGGCACTTTCCATATCGGCGACCGACTGGCGCAGGGCTGGATCGGCGGTGCAGGCATTGTTCTTGTACCGCGCACGGATTTCGCGGGCCATGTCCATCGCGTCGGCACCCATCAGGAAACGTTCGACGGTATAGCGAGACTTCGCCGGATCATAACTCTGGATTGTGACCGTTGCCTCGCCGTTCGGCACGAAGGTGCGGCTCCATATGCCGGCATTTGCCCCGTATTGCGTCTTGCTATTCACACAGCCGTCGTCGCTCCAGTCGAGCGGTACGTCATCAGTCTTCGACAGTTTCACCACGCTGCGGTCGAGGTTGATCGTACACAACTTGGCGCCGGCACCGTCATCGGCGCCCAGCACGGGCGTTGCCTTGGCGGGATGCAGCCGTGCGTAACGGTCTTCAACCTCGGACATTTTCGGGCGACCGAGGAACACGACGACCGCCCCAAGTGCCAGCATGATTGCGGCGGCGAGTGCAGCCCAGGCCGCGCGCTTGTTGGTCCGCCGGCTGTTCCCAAGCAGAACGATTGCGCCAACTCCCGCCAGCGCTCCCAGAACGAGCAGTGCCGCCGCCAGCGCCATGCTGTTGTCGCGCTCGCCCGCGATGTTGTCACGCAGTTTAAGTTTTTCGGCTGCGGCGCGCGTTTGTTCGGCGGCGGCGCGGCGTGCTTCGACCGCCTGCGCTTCGGCCTCTGCCTGCGACAGCGCGCCGTTGCGTGCCGACAAATCGCCTTCGCTCAGGCACGGCGCCGTCACGATCGTCGGCGTGACCTTCGACTTCGCTAGGAACGCAGCGACTTCGCGCACCGACAGTGCAAAGGCGAAGGGCGAATCGATCCCTTCGCTGACCGACAGGAAACTGTTGATCCCGATCACGCGCCCGCAGGCGTCGACCAGCGGCCCGCCCGAATTGCCGCGCCCGATGTTGGCGTCGTGCAGCACGGTGTCGTACCGGTCGTTGGTGCGGCGTCCACCGACATGGCCGAGCGATTTGACCGGTGCCTGCGGCCGGATCAGCTCGTCGATCGCCGACGCCATGGCGCGGTCCACACCAAAGGGATAGCCGAGCGCTGCCACCGCTACCCCATCGGCAACCGGCCCGCCGAACAGCGTCGCCGGCTCGATACGGCCGTTTGAGATCTCGATGATGGCAAGGTCGATTGCGGGCGCATAGGCAATGACCTTGCCTGCATAACGTTTGCGACCCTCGCTCGGCACCACGCCCACAAAGCCGCCATTTTCGACAGCATTCTCCACGACATGGGCGTTCGTTACGATTCGTGTCGGCGTCACGGCAACGCCGGAGCCCATGCCGACCTCGCCGTTATTGGCGTCATTGGTAACGACGACGCGCACGACGCTGCGCGCGGCGGCGTCGACATCGGGGTTGGACTGGGCCCAGGTGGGCAGGGGAATGAGCAGGCAGGCAAATATCGAAAGAAAGACACGCACATGATTCATTTGAGATCAGGTTCCTGCTTGTCCTTGTCGCTCGACGGCATAGCCAGTTTTCCCTTGGCGTCGAGCATCGGCTGCGCGGCAGCGCGCAATTTGGTACTCTGCGGGTCGTTCAGAAGGGGGAGCAGCGCGTCGCGCGCTGCCGCGTTATGGCCGTCGTTAAGCTCGTGTTGTGCCAGCGCGAAACGGAAGTCGACCACCTGCAGCGTGAGTTCGAGTGCGCGTCTCAGGCCATCGATGGCCGTCGGTGTGACAGGCGTCCCCGACCTCGCATGCCATCGATAAAAGGCCCAAAGCGGATAGGGATTGTTGGGGGCAGCCCGGTTTGCCCTGACGATCAACGATCGGATCACCTGCCACACAACCACATCTGGCTACCCGGCGAGCCGTTCTTCGGCAAATCCTTCCACGAACCAGGCCGGATGAGCGGCAGCAGCATTTTGCTTCATAAAGTGATGCACATATTCTTGAAAAAGGACTGTCTGTTATTCGAGGTCATATTCCCCGGCGCCGGTCCGGCGGAGAACAACGGCAATCGTGCTCCACAGACGCGGGCTGTAGAACCCGGCAATCCCCGGGTCTTTCGTGCCAATCTGGCGCTGCACCTAACTTGTATCGGTTACCAGAAAAACGATCAGGCGGTTGGCTCCGGGCTCAGTCTGTCGCCCGGAGCGCGCCGCAAGCTGGCTTCCAAAGGTTTCCAGCTCTCGGCAGAGGTGCCGACCGCCTGGGCAGGGCCTTCGCTATAGACGATGAAATGATCCGAAGATGCCTTGTTCCAGATGGCATGTGCCGGAGACGCCAACAGCATCAGCGCGATGACGACGAGCCGGAACACGTCTTCTCCCCTATGCAAAAATACACTGGCGGGCGTAGCAAGATTCAAACGAACGAGTAAGGGTCGACATCCACTGCGACACGAACCCCGCGCGGCCATTCCAGCGCGCCCAGCCACCCCCTGATCACATCCTGCACGTCGAGCGCGCGGCGGGCATGGATGAGCAAGCGGAAACGGTGACGCCCCCTTAACATGGCGAGTGGCGCAGGGGCGGGGCCGAACACTTCCATTCCCTCGACCCGGGGTGCCGCCTTGGCGATCCGTTGCGCCGTATCGGCGGCCTCACGCTGGTTTTCGGACGAAACGATAATCGCTGCCAGCCGCCCGAAAGGGGGCGCGCCCGCATCGCGGCGGCTTTCGGTTTCGGCAGCGTAGAAGCTGTCCGCGTCACCTGAAACCAGCGCTTCTATCACCGGCGCGCCGGGCTCGTGCGTTTGGACGAAGACGCGGCCGGGCTTGGAGCCGCGCCCCGCGCGCCCGGCGACTTGCGCGATCTGCTGGAAACTGCGTTCGGCAGCGCGCAGATCGCCGCCCTGCAGGCCGAGATCGGCATCGATCACCCCCACGAGTGTCAGATTGGGGAAGTGATAGCCCTTGGTCACCAGCTGCGTGCCGATGACGATGTCGATCTCGCCTGCCTCCATCTTTCCCACAAACTCCGCGGCCTTGGCGGGCGACCACAAGGTATCGGAGGTCACGATGGCGCGCCGCGCCTCGGGGAATAGCTCGGCGACCTCATCGGCGATGCGCTCGACGCCCGGTCCGACCGCCACCAGCGACTCTTCTTCGCCGCATTCGGGGCATTGCTTCGGCGGCGACATGACATGGCCGCAGTGATGGCATTGCAGGCGGGCAAGTAGGCGATGTTCCACCATCCAGGCGGTGCAATTGGGGCACTGGAACCGATGGCCGCAATGCCGGCAAAGCGTCAGCGGTGCATAGCCGCGCCGGTTGAGGAACAGCAGCGCCTGTTCCTTGCGCTCCATCACATCCTCGATGGCCGTGACCAGGGTCGGCGCGAGCCAGCGCCCGCGCGGGGGCGTATCCTGCGTGAGGTCGATGGCAGCGATCGTCGGCATTTGCGCAGCGCCATACCGGCCGGGCAGCTTGAGCTCCTTATAGTTGCCCAGCGCCACCTGTTGCCGCGTTTCGATGGCGGGCGTGGCACTGGCCAGCACGACGGGGCAGCCCTCGAACCGCGCGCGCATCACCGCAACATCGCGCGCATGGTAATGCACGCCGTCCTCTTGCTTGAAGCTGGTCTCATGCGCCTCGTCGATCACGATCAGCGACAGATTGCGATAGGGCAGGAACAGCGCGGACCGCGCGCCGACGACAACCTTGGCTTCACCGCTAGCGATCGCGCGCCATGCGCGGCGTCGTTGCGATTGGCGGAGGCCCGAGTGCCAGGCAACCGGCTGATGCCCGAACCGCGCTTCGAAGCGACGCAGGAAGGGTTCGGTCAGGGCGATTTCGGGCAAAAGGACCAGCGTCTGCCGATCCTGCCGCAATGCCTCGGCAATGGCCTCGAAATAGACCTCGGTCTTGCCAGATCCCGTCACGCCGTCGAGCAGGGTGGGCGCAAAGCTGCGCGCAGCTACATCGGCGACGAGTGCAGCCGCGGCTTCGCTCTGGGCCGCAGACAGCGCCGGCGGCGCACGATCGGGGTCGGGCGCGGGGTAGGGGTCGTCCAGCGTCACCTCGACGGCTTCGATCGCACCGATTTTGACAAGTCCTCGGATCACGCCGTCCGACACATCGGCGATCATGGCGAGCTCTCTGATGAGACCCTGTCGTTCACCGATGCGCTCGAGGGCTTGGGACCGCTGCGGTGTCAGGCGATCGGGGACCGCCCCGGTCGCCCGGTATTCCAGCACCGAGCGCCGCTCATCCAATGCCGAGGCACTGGAAAGTGCCATGCGCAGCACGGCGGCAGGGGGCGCAAGATAATAGTCGGCCGTCCATTCGATCAGGCGGCGCAGCGGAGCGGCAATCGGCGGCAGGTCGTAAACTGACACGATATTGCGCAGCCGGTTATCGCCGACTTCGGCGTCGGACGGCATCCGGTCTTGTTCCCACACGACCCCTGCCAGCTGCCGCGGACCAAGGGGCACCAGCACGATGCTGCCCGGCTCGGCCACCATGCCGTGCGGCATGCGGTAATCGAGCGGGCCGAGCGCGGCGTTCAGAGTAAGGACCCGGGCACGTGACATTGCCTGTTCCTAACCGGGCGTAACCGATATGATAACCCGCAACGCGATCGGAAATGGCAACCTCCGGCAACGCGGAGCTCGACGGCTTAATCGCCAAAATCACGCCCGAGGTCGCG
Source organism: Sphingomonas sp. (assembly GCA_049318505.1). Lineage (GTDB taxonomy): Bacteria > Pseudomonadota > Alphaproteobacteria > Sphingomonadales > Sphingomonadaceae > Sphingomonas_O. Next base: position 26,654 of record JBMOGG010000009.1, read on the forward strand.
GCACTCACCCACGCCTTGCTTGAAAAGGCACGTGCACAGCTTCCCGGAGCCATCGGGCCCGTTTACGATAACGACAAAGCGCTCGCGATCGGTTTCGGGCCAACCGATCGGGTGAAGGATATCGTTGTCTCCTTCCGTAATGCCGCGTTGGGTGACGTTATGCTTCATGGGGAACGCGGCCTGACGATCCGGACGTGCAAGGCTTCATCGCCCAAGCCCTGGCGAACGCCCTGTCGCCGATTTCACGCGCCGAGACCGGCTGCATCGTCATTAAATCGGTTTCAGCCAAGCAGCGCCCGCGCCGTCCAGCCTTAAGGCCGGTCAGAACGGCTTTGGCACGTCGTTCGGGCCACGAATGTGATTGCGCTTCATCCGGTCGATGTGCGCCTGTGATCGGTCGAGCATTGCCATGATCGCGCCTTGCTCGCGGTTGGTGAATCGGCCGCGACTATCGCGATAGCGCGCTTCTTGTCGCTTGATCGCGCGCTGCTCGTTGGTCAGGATCTGGCGCTCGCGCAGCGACAGCTTGCCCGACCGCTTGCCGGCGTCGATCTGGCGCTGCTGGTTTGCCTGGCGAAGGTCGATCCCGACATCGGCCTGCGCTGCGGTACCAAGGGCGAGACTGCCAAGCACGGCAATAAAGGTGAGTTTACGCATCGATTTCTCCTTGGGTGATCGGTAGACGGACGCCATAACGCACAGCCGAGATGTAAGTCGCATCGGCAACAATCAGCAAAGGTAGCTTTGGGCATGAAGTTTTTCGTCGACACCGCCGACACCACTGAGATCGCCGAGCTCGCAGCGACCGGGCTCCTCGACGGGGTTACGACGAATCCGTCGCTCATTGCCAAGTCGGGGCGGCAGTTCCTCGATGTCGTGAAAGAGATTTGCGCCCTCACCACGGGTCCTGTGTCCGCCGAGGTCGTGGCGCTCGACCATGAAGGCATGATGCGCGAGGCCGAAATCTTGCGGAAGCTTGCCGACAATGTCTGCATCAAGGTGCCGCTGACACTCGACGGTTTGAAAACGTGCAAGGCGCTGACGGGCGAGGGCACGCAGGTCAACGTTACGCTGTGCTTCGCCCCCGCGCAGGCGCTCCTCGCGGCCAAGGCCGGCGCGACCTTCATCTCTCCGTTCGTCGGGCGGCTCGACGATATCGGACAGGACGGGATGGACCTGATCCGTGACATCCGCCTGATCTACGACAATTACGCGTTCGATACGGAGATACTGGTCGCCAGCGTCCGCCACCCGATCCACATCCTTGAAAGTGCGCGGATTGGTGCCGATGTGATGACGGCGCCGCCGGCTGTCATCAAGGCGCTGTTCAACCACCCGCTGACCGACAAGGGGATCGCCGGATTCATGGCCGATTGGGCCAAGACGGGGCAGACGATTGTCTGAGGCCGTGGCGGCATTCGCGGTCTTCCTGACGCGCGACCGCCGCCGTTCGCCGCATACCGTGCGCGCCTATGTCGCGACCGCCGAGCGGCTGGTCGAGCATCTCGGTCCCCGGGCTGTCGATGCACCGACGCTGCGCGCCTATCTCGCCGAACGCCGAGCCGACGGCCTGTGCAACGCGAGCGCTGCCCGCGAATTGTCCGCCCTGCGCGCGTTCATCCAGTTCACCGGCGGCGACGACGCCATGCCGCGCATGCGCGGGCCGAAGGTCAAGCGCGGCGTGCCGCGTCCGGTCTCGCCCGCCGAAGCCATGGCGCTGGCTCAAGATGTAGCGGGGCAGGGGCGCGAGGCCTGGGTGTCTGCGCGTGACTGGGCCGTACTGATGCTGCTCTATGGCGCGGGTCTGCGTATCGGCGAAGCCTTGGGGCTGACGGGCGCCGTCCTCCCGCTAGGCAAGGTCATGGCGGTGACCGGCAAGCGCGACAAGACCCGGATGGTACCGCTGCTGCCTCAGGTGTCGGCAGCAATCGAAACCTATGTCGAGGCGTGCCCGCACCCGTGCGACAGGACGATGCCGCTATTCCGCGGCTTTCGCGGCGGCCCGCTCGATCCGTCGACGGTACGGCGTTCGGTGCGGATCGCGCGCCAGCGGCTGGGGCTGGCCGAGCGCACGACGCCGCACGCGCTGCGCCACAGTTTCGCGACGCACCTGCTCGCGCGTGGGGCCGACTTACGTTCGCTGCAGGAGTTGCTGGGCCATGCGAGTTTGACCTCGACGCAGATCTACACCTCGGTCGACGCAGCGCATTTGCTTGATGTGTACCGGAACGCGCATCCGAGGGCTTGAGGTCAAGTTGCTCGGGCGCCTATTTTTGAATTGCTCGCAGAATCTGCAATTCAACTTGGAGAAAAATTTGGTGGCGAAGCAATCTATCGAAAACATGGGTGGCTAGGCTGGACAGCCACGATTGTCGTGCTCGGCACGATAGGATCGCTTGTGTATCCATTGCTCAGATAACCTAAGCGTCCAACCGCCTCTCAATTGCGTCCCAAATCATCCCCGCCGTATCCGTCCCGTTAAACCGGTCGATCGCCACAATCCCCGTTGGCGAAGTGACGTTGATCTCGGTCAGCCATTCGCCGCCGATCACGTCGATGCCGACGAAGATCAGCCCGCGCTTATTGAGCTCGGGCCCCATCGCCGCGCAGATTTCGGCCTCGCGCGCGGTGAGTTCGGTCTTCGCCGCCGTGCCGCCCACCGCCAGGTTGCTGCGGATTTCGCCCTCGCCCGGGATGCGGTTGACCGCGCCCGCGACCTTACCGTCGATGAGCACGATACGCTTGTCGCCCGCCGTCACGCTGGGCAGGAACGCCTGCACCATATGCGGTTCGACATAGGCGGTGTTAAACATTTCCATGAGCGACGACAGGTTGGCCCCGTCGCTCCCGATCTTGAAGATCGCCTTGCCGCCATTGCCGTGCAGCGGCTTGATAACGACCTCGCCGTGCTGTTTCAGGAAATCGCGCGTCGCACCCAGCGAGCGCGTGATCATCGTCGGCGGCATGAAGCGCGCATAGTCGAGCACGAACAGCTTTTCGGGCGCGTTGCGCACGCTCGCCGGGTCATTGGCGACGAGCGTTTCGCCCTGGATGCGCTCGAGCAGGTGCGTCGCGGTGATGTAGCTCAGGTCGAACGGCGGATCCTGCCGCATCCAGACAACATCGACGTCGCGGCCCAGGTCGAGGATCTTTGGCTCGCCCAGATCGAAATGATTGCCCGGCTCGCGCCGTACCGTCACCGGCCACGCCATCGCGTAAAGGCGCCCGCCTTCCCAGGTCAACTCGTTCACGCCGTAGTAGTACAGCCCATAACCGCGTGCCTGTGCCGACAGCATCAGCGCAAAGGTCGAGTCCCCCGCAATGTTGAGGCCGTCGAGCGGGTCCATCTGGAAGGCGATGCGTAGGGTCATTCTAGTCTTCCCATACGTTGGAGAGGTGTTTGGGTCGTCGCCCCGGCGCGACCAGGGTGACGTCGATCCGGACATCACCGCCCGGCAAGCCGTGCCGTGCCGCCAGGGCACAAGCTGCAGCCGCCACGCGCCGCAGGCAGTGCTTGCCCACCGCATAATCCAGATCGGCATCCAGATCCGCCGATTTGTCGCAGGTCTTGACCTTGGCGAACGCGGTCGTGCGGAACCGGCGCGCGACGATGTCGATTTTTCCCACGGGCGTCCACATGCGGGTAGCGACGATCCGCCAGCCCTTCATTCCCAGATGCCAGACAGCAATGCGCTCAGCGCGGCGGCTGCGTTGGTCGGTGAGCGCGCGGCTCATTCGGCGCCCTTGAGTTCGAGCGCGCGGGCATAGAGCGTGCGACGGTCGAGTCCCGTTGCATTGGCAACTTCGCTTGCCGCGCGGCCAAGCGGCAGACGGGTCAATGCCTCACGCAACGCCGCATCGCTGTCGATCGCGACCTCGCGCACCGCTGGCGGCCCGACGAGCACCACGATCTCCCCCTTGGGCGGTGCATCTGCGTACCGCGCGGCAAGGTCGCTCAGCGTTCCGGTCACGCATTCCTCATAGGCCTTGGTGAGTTCGCGCGCGACCGCCGATTCCCGGTTGCCCAAAACATCCCGTAGCGCCGCCAGCGTGGCACCGAGGCGTGGTCCAGACTCATAGAAAACCAAGGTCGCCGGAACATGGGCAAGTTCCATGATCGCATCTGCCTTGGCCTTGGCTTTCGCCGGCAGGAACCCGCCGAACAGGAACCGGTCGGTGGGCAGGCCGGCCAGGGTAAGCCCGGCGATGGCGGCACAGGCACCCGGTATTGTCACGACCGTGCGTCCTGCTGCACGGGCATCGCGCACCAGCTTGTAGCCGGGGTCGGAAATCAGGGGCGTTCCGGCGTCGCTGACCAATGCCACCGATTCGCTTGCCATGCGCGCGATCAGCCCCGGCCGCACCGCATCGGCATTGTGATCGTGATAATTCGTCATCGAGCGCCTCACGCCGAGGTGATTGAGCAGCTTTCCCGTGACACGGCTGTCCTCGACGCACAGCACGTCGGCGTAGGAAAGCACCGCCGCAGCGCGCGGCGTCAGATCGCCAAGATTGCCGATAGGCGTGGCGACGATATAGAGCCCGGGCGAAAGTGGTGCGTTCATAAAGGAATAAAGGTCATGGCAGGAGCAGGGGCGCTGGCGCAATTCAGGGCGCTGGGCAAGTGGATTGCGCTGTTGGGCGCCGTCGCTCTGTCCGCTTGTCAGGTTGTGCCAAAGGGGCCGCCGCGCCCGGTTGATGCGCCGCCGCCGGTCGTCAATGAGCCGGTCGGGCCTGCCTTGCCGAGCGATACGCAGCGCAACCGTGTTGCGTTACTTGTTCCCCTTACCGGTTCGAACGCCGGCGTTGGCGAATCCATCGCCAATGCCGCCAACATGGCCGTGCTCGATACGGGCGGCAAAACGATCCGTGTCACCATGTATGATACCGCCACCGGCGCAGCGGCGGCTGCGCAAAAGGCGATTGCCGAGGGCAACAAGCTGATCCTTGGGCCCTTGCTGGCCGACGATGTTCGTGCGGTTGCCCCAGTGGCCCGCGCGGCAAAAGTTCCGGTCATCACTTTTTCAAACGACGCTGGCGTCGCCGGGAACGGCGTTTACGTTATGGGCTTTGCCCCTTCGCAGTCGATCGAACGGGTCGTCGCCTATGCCCGGAGCAAGGGGGCCGCGAAATTCGCCGGACTCGTCCCCTCGGGTCTATATGGCCAGCGTGCCTCGACTGCCTTCCTGCGCAGCGTCGAATCGGCAGGCGGGCAGGTGGTGTCGCTGCAGACATTCGACCGGACGGCCGGTTCGATCAACGCGGCAATTACCCGGCTTTCGAATGCTTCGCCCTATGACGCGCTGCTGATCGCCGATTCGGCCCGCGTCGCGGTTCAGGCAGCGCCTCTGGTCAGGGCAAAGGGTGGCGCAGGCGCAAGATTGCTCGGTACCGAATTGTGGAACGCCGAAGGCAGTCTCGCCGCCAATCCTGCCCTGCGCGGCGCCTGGTTCGCCAGCGTTTCGGATGGGGTTTATACGCAGCTTACCGCCAAGTACCGCGCGCGCTTCGGGAAGGGACCGTACCGTCTGGCGAGCTTAGGCTATGACGCAGTGCTGCTGGTTAGCCGCATCGGCAGCGACTGGCGATTCGGCAACAGCTTCCCGGTGGCGCGACTGGACAACGCCGGGGGCTTTACCGGTATCGATGGCGCGTTCCGCTTCCAGCGCGATGGTGTCGCCCAGCGCGCGTTGGAGGTTCAGCAGGCCGGGCCGAACGGCTTTGTCGTGGTCGACGGCGCACCGCGCGGGTTCTAATCCGCTACGACTTCGGTCAGGATCGCGTCGAGCACGCCGAAACCGCGTTCGGTCACCGTCAGGCGTGGCGGCGCATGGTCGATGAGGCCAAGCGCGGCCAGCCGCGCAACGGCGTCCTGATTCACGGGTTCGGCAATGCCGCTTCGTGCGGCGATTTGTTCGAGATCGACGCCTTCACGAAGCCGCAGCCCCATCAGCAGCGCCTCGACGGCCCGATCGCGGGCGGGCAGCACATCCTCGCTGACCATGCCATGGCCGTTACGCGTAACGGCACCCAGCCAGTTCTCCGGCTTCTTGTGGCGCACCGTTGCCACGCCATCGCGCCGGCCATGGGCACCTGGGCCAATGCCGGCGTAATCGCCATAGCGCCAGTAGGTCAGGTTATGCCGGCTCTCGGCGCCGATCCGCGCGTGGTTGGAGATTTCGTAAGCAGGGAGACCCGCGGCCGACAGACGCGTACGCGTGCTCTCAAACATATCGGCCGCCGCGTCGTTATCTAGCGGGACCAGCTTGCCTTGCTGGAACAAAGTGGCGAACTTGGTGCCGGGCTCGATCGTCAACTGGTAGAGCGACAGATGCTCGGTACCGAATGACAGCGCGCGGGCCAGTTCGCCGTCCCAGGCCTCGGGCGTCTGGTCCGGCCGCGCGTAGATCAGGTCGAAACTCAGCCTTGCGAACGCCGCCTGCGCGGTCTCGAGCGCGCCAAGTCCTTCGGTGACGGAATGTGCGCGCCCAAGGAATGCCAGCGTTGCGTCGTCGAGCGCCTGCAGGCCGAGCGACACGCGGTTGACGCCGGCAACGGCCAGATCGGCAAAGTTCGCTGCTTCGACCGAGGACGGGTTCGCCTCGAGCGTGATCTCGACTTCGTCTGCCACGCGCCAATGTCTTGCCGCCGCGTCGATGATCGCCGCGACCGTAGCCGGTGGCATCAGCGAGGGCGTGCCGCCTCCAAAGAAGATCGATCCCAGCGTCCGGCCCGGCAGCATTGCCGCTTCATGCGCCAGATCGGCGAGCAGCGCGGTACACCATGCTGCCTGATCGACGTCGGCCCTGACATGGCTGTTGAAGTCGCAATAGGGGCATTTCGACACACAGAACGGCCAGTGGACATAAAGGGCGAACGGCTCGGCGAATTCGTTACGGCTGCGTTTTGCGTTCAGCGAAATGGGGGTAAACGTCGATATCATGATACGCGCCCTTCTTACGGCGATTACCGTGCTAACGCCAATGGCAGCTGGGGCGCAGGTTCAGTCGTACCGCGAACTCTGGAACGGCCAGCCCGCGCCGCGCGACGAGGCCTTGATGCGTGCAACGCTCATGCAGGCTCAGAACCGCGCGCGTGCCGCCTATGGATCGGCGCCGCTGGTGTGGGACAATGCGCTTGTGGCCAGCGCACGTGCCTATGCCGGCGTGCTTGCGCGCGAAAACCGCTTTGCGCATGACCCGCAGGGCGGGATGTTTATCCGCCAGGGTGAAAACCTGTGGAAGGGGACGCGCGGCGCGTTCGATTATGCGACCATGGTCGCGGACTGGATCGATGAACGCAAGAACTTCAAACCCGGTCGCTTCCCCGATGTCAGCGGAAAAGAGCATTGGACGATGGTCAGTCATTTTACCCAGATCGTCTGGCCGACGACGACCCGCGTCGGCTGCGCGATCGACAGTAATGCGCGTGACGATTATCTCGTGTGCCGGTACCTGCCGGCCGGCAATGTGTTTGGCGTCGCGATGCGCTAGAACGCGGCGGCGACCAACTTGGCAAAGGCGTCGGCGCGGTGGCTCATCGCGTGTTTTCTGTCAGGATCCATCTCGCCGAACGTTTCGGTGTGGCCCAGCGGCACGAACACGGGGTCGTAACCGAATCCCCTGTCGCCGCGCGGCGGCCAGATGAGCGAACCTTCGACCCGCCCCTCGAAAAAGGCATCGCTGCCGTCGGGCCAGACGAGCGCCAGCGTGCAGGTGAAGTGCGCCGAGCGCGAGACGTTGGGCCCAAGCGCCTGCAATCGGTCTTCGACTGTCCGCATCGCGTGCATCCAGTCGCGACGGCTCGAATCGCCTGGTACAAGCTCGGCCCAGTTCGCGGTATAGACACCGGGCTCGCCGTTCAGCGCCTCGACGCACAAGCCGCTGTCGTCGGCGAGCGCAGGCAGGCCCGATAGGTCCGCCGCCGACTGGGCCTTAATCATCGCATTGGCGACGAAAGTCGTGCCTGTCTCTTCGGGTTCGGGCAGGTCGAGCGAAGCGGCCGACACCGGCTCGATGCCGAAGGGGGCGAGCAGGGTGCGGATCTCGCGAACCTTGCCCTCGTTATGGCTGGCGATGACCAGCTTGCCTGGCGCGAGCTTCCTCACCGGCAGGCAGCTGCCTTCTGCGCGGCGAAAATTTCCGTGCACCCGATCCGCGCGAGCCGCAGCAGCCGCAGCAGGGCTTCTTCATCATAGGTCGCGCCTTCGGCCGTCGCCTGCGCCTCGGCGATGTTCCCGTCGTCGAGCAGCACGAAGTTCGCATCCGCATGCGCGTTCGAATCCTCGATATAATCGAGGTCGAGCACCGGCGTGCCTTCGTAAATGCCACAGCTGATTGCCGCGACCTGCTGCTTGATCGGGTCGGTCGTCACCTTGCCCTCAGCGATCAGCTTGTCGACGGCGAGGCGCAGGGCAACCCAGCCGCCCGAGATCGACGCGGTGCGCGTGCCGCCATCGGCCTGGATTACATCGCAATCGATCGTGATCTGGCGCTCGCCGAGCAGTTTCATATCTACGACAGCACGCAAGCTTCGCCCAATAAGCCTTTGAATTTCCTGAGTGCGACCCGACTGCTTTCCCTTGGCCGCCTCACGCGATCCGCGCGTATGCGTGGCGCGGGGTAACATGCCATATTCGGCGGTGACCCAGCCCTCGCCCTTGCCGCGCAGGAACGGCGGTACGCGTTCCTCGACGCTGGCTGTCACCAGCACGCGGGTGTCGCCGAAACTGACGAGCACGGATCCTTCGGCATGTTTGGTGAAACCGGGTTCGATGCTGATCATTCGCATCTGGTCGGGGGCGCGGCCGGATGGGCGCATAGGGGGCTGTCCTTCGTTAATGAAAGCGGGCATCTAGCCTCCACGCTTGGCGTAAACCAGTCCTGAAGGACGGGCTTTTTTGGGGGAACGGAATGAACATTGTTTCGAATGTCATCGGCGTACTCGCCGTACTGATTGGCTTGTTGTGGATCGGGCAGGGAGCAGGGCTCGTCCGTTTAATCCCCAGTTTCATGATCGACCAGCAGATCTGGATCATGTGGGGCGTGTTGCTTGCCGGCGTGGGGGGCGGCATCCTGCTCTATTCGCAGCGGCGCTGAGTCCGATATACCCCGAATGTCTGCACCTGTTCAGGAACTGACGACCCGCGCCCGCGACGTGTTCCGGGTCGTCGTCGAACAATATCTCGATTCCGGCGCGCCGGTGGGATCGCGGACGATCTCGAAACTGTCGGGCCTCAACTTGTCGCCAGCGTCGATCCGTAACGTCATGCAGGACCTCGAAGAGGCCGGGCTGCTCGACCATCCACATACGTCGGCAGGGCGCCGGCCAACCGAAACCGGCCTGCGCCTGTTCGTCGACGGGATGATGCAGGCGAGCGACCCGACCGCAGAGGAACGCGCGGTCATCGAGGGGCGGCTGACGATCGCAGGCCCCGTCGAGGACGCGCTGGCAGCGGCAACGGCGGCGCTCTCCGGCTTGTCGGCCTGTGCCGGGCTGGTGCTGGTGCCGACGCGCGAGGTGCGCGTCCGCCAGTTCGCCTTCGTCCCTCTCTCGCCCGGCCAGGCGCTTGCCGTGCTTGTCGGCGACGACGGATCGATCGAGAATCGCGTCATCGCCTTGCCCGATGGGTTGAGCGCCGATGCGTTGACCGAGGCGTGCAACTACATGTCGGCACGGCTCGCGGGCCTGACTCTCGCCGAGGCGCAGGCCCGGATCGCCGGCGAGCTGCGGCATGAGAGAGCCTCGCTCGACAATGCGTCGCGCGAACTTATCGCGCGCGGGCTGGCCGTCTGGTCGCAGGATAACGCCGCGCGACCGATACTGATCGTGCGCGGCGCGGCTAACCTAATCGACGATGCGGCCATGGCCGACCTCGACCGGGTCCGGCAATTACTCGACGAGATCGAAGGAAAAGAGGCAATCGCCTCGCTTCTTGGCTCGGCAAGCAACGCTTCGGCTGCAAAGGTGTTTATCGGTGCGGAGAACAAGCTGTTTGCGCTTTCGGGCTCGTCGGTGATAGCGGCTCCCTATCACGGACGTGACGGCCGCGTCGTCGGCGTGGTCGGAGTCATCGGCCCGACACGGTTGAATTATGCCCGTGTCGTGCCGATGGTGGATTTCACGGCCCAAACCCTTTCACAAAGACTTTGGCGAGACT
>JBMOGG010000010.1:0-35800 GCA_049318505.1 Sphingomonas sp.
GCGCGCTACCTCGACTATGCCGATATCGCGGTAACCGAATATTGGCGCGCCATTCGCGCGGCGGGCCTGTGGGACACAGGACCCTTCGAATACCATGTTGCCAAGGCCGAAGTGAATTTCCGCAAGCCCATCCGTGCCGATGAGGAGCTCGACCTGATGGCGCGGACATCGCGCTTCGGCACCACAAGCATGACGACGCTCGTCGAAATCCACGGCGCCGACGTCGAAGACATTCGCGCCAGCATCGAACTTGTCGCTGTTCACATCGACCTGTCCGACCACCGGCCGCGGCTGCTGCCGGACATCGTCCGGACTGCACTCACCAACTTCGACGCGAGGGTTGCATGAACGAGATTGTTGTCGGTTCGGACATGGCGCGGACGATCCAGCTTGCCATCGCGCCGGTTTTCCTGCTTGCGGGGATCGGTGCCTTCCTGAACGTCATTGCCGGGCGGCTGGCCCGCGTCGTCGACCGGTCACGCCATCTGGAAGACCTCCACGGCGGCGTCGCGCGCGAAGACCGGATCATGCTGGTCGAAGAGCTGCGCACGCTGGAACGGCGCATGGTGCTCGCCGGCCAGTCGATCTACCTTGGCACGGCAAGCGGGGTTGCCGTGTGTCTACTCGTCATCACCATGTTCGTGGGCGAGCTGTCTGATTTCAGCCTCGGCGACGCGATCGCCGTCCTGTTCGTCGTAGCCATTGCCTTGCTGGCGGGCGCGATGGTGCAGTTCCTGCGCGAGACCCGCATTGCTCTCGCCTCGCTGCACGTCCGCGAAGACATGCTCGAGATTGAGGGCGAGATCGGCGGCGATCAGGGGCGCGGCGTGTCGAGCATTGCGTCGACCGTCCGAGCAAAGCTTGGCGCGGGAAACGGGCCGCGCAAACGCTCATAGGCGTCACCCGCGTTGAGCAGCAGCGCTTCGCTCCACGCAGGCCCCACAAACGACAGGCCGACCGGCAGGCCCATGACCTGCCCCATGGGTACGGTCAGGTGCGGATAGCCCGAGATGGCCGGCAGCCGGCTGGCACTTGGCCCTTCATATTGGTCGCCGTGTACGGGATCGGTCAGCCAGGCAGGGCCATAGGTCGGTGCAACCAGTATCGCGACCTGGTTGTTGGCCATCAGCCGCGTCAGCGTGGCGCGCGCGCCGTCACGCGACATCGCAAGAGCCTTCAGATAGTCGGGATCGTCGAGCCCCTTGGTCTTTTCGGCGGCGATGAAGGTTTCCTGCCCGAAAAACGGCATCTCGCGCGCGGCATTGGCCGTGTTGAAGGCAATGAGCTCGGCCAGCGTGCGTGTCTTCACCGTCGCAGGGGTCGTGGCGAGATAGGCATTCAGATCCGCTTTCAGCTCGGTATAGAGTACCGTGCCTTCGGCTTCCCCCAAGCCTTTGGGCGCGTCGATCTTGTCGATCTCGACCAGCACGGCGCCTGCCGCCTTCAGCCCGGCGAGCGCTGCTTCGAAGACGGCGATGGTGGCCGGGTTGCTGCCAACGGCACCCCGCAGCACTCCGATCCTGATGCCTGAGATGTTGCCAGTCAGCCCGGCCACATAATCCGCTTTGCGACGGTCGGCCTCGCTCGTCGCCGGATCGGCGGGATCGCTGCCTGCGATCCCGCCGAGCAGCAGCGCGGCGTCGCGTACGGTCCGGGCCATGGGGCCAGGCGTATCCTGCGAATGGCTGATCGGCACGACATGCGTGCGCGAGACGAGTCCCACCGTCGGCTTCAGCCCGACGAGCCCGTTGATCGACGCCGGGCAGACGACCGAACCATCGGTTTCCGTGCCGATCGCCGCCCAGGCGAGGCCAGCAGCTACGGCGGCACCGCTGCCGCTCGACGATCCGCACGACGTCCGGTCGAGGGCATAGGGATTGCGGACGATGCCACCGACCGCGCTCCATCCGCTCATCGACCGGTCCGACCGGATGTTCGCCCATTCGGACAGGTTCGTCTTGCCCAGGATGAGGGCGCCACCAGCGCGCAGCTGCGCGACAAGCGGCGCATCACGGCCCGAAACATTGTCGGCCAGAGCCAGCGACCCTGCCGTCGTAGCCATCCGGTCTGCGGTTTCGATATTGTCCTTGATCAGGATCGCCTTGCCATGGAGCGGCCCCAGCGGGGCTTGCCTGTCGAGCGCACGCGCCTGCGTCCGCCAGTCGGGGTTGACCATGAGGACGCTGTTGAGGCGCGCCCCGGCGCGATCGATCTTCGCGATCCGTGCCACATAAGCCGCCGCCGCACGTTCGGCTGACGGCGGCGCGGCCATTGCGGCTCCCGAAAGCGCCAGTGCCATCGTCGCTGCCAGAAGTCGCTGCATGCTCCGTCCCCTTTGCGCAGGAGGTCTGGCCTGTTCCGGCAAGGCCGTCCAGATGCTAGGGGGGACAGATGACGAATATCACGCGGTTGATCGAAGCTGTCGGCTGGATGGGCGCACTGTTCAGTCTCGCTGCCTATACCCTGCTGTCGATGGGGAGGCTCGATGGACGATCGCGCACCTACCAGTGGATGAATGTCGCGGCTGCGGCAGGGTTCGTCATCAACAGCGGCTGGAACGGCGCCCTGCCCTCCGCCGTGGTAAACGCGGTGTGGATTGGAATAGGGCTTCTGACGTTATGGCAATTGCGCAAGTCGACCAGCCCGACCGGCTGATCTTCATCTACAACGCCGATGGCGGAATCATGCAGGGGATCATGGATTCGGTCCACAAGACGGTGTCGCCGTCGACCTATCCCTGCAGCCTGTGCGCCATCACCTATGGCGCCTTCACCATGGACCGGCACTGGCGTGCCTGGCTGAAGGCGCTGCCTGTCCCGAGCCTGTTCTACCATAAGGACGATTCGCCTTATCGGGACATTGCGCTGCCCGTGGTGCTGGTTGAACGCGGGGGTCAGGTTGAACCCTTGGTGCCGGCAGACCGACTGAAGGCACTGGAGAGCGTCGATGCCCTCATCGCCGACATCGAAGCGCGGCTTCAGGCAATGCGTTCGCGCACGACGGCAAGCCGGAACGCAGGATAATAGGCGCGCGCGCCTTCCGGTTCGACCTCCGCCTCGACCACGGCGAGCCGGCGGTTGACCTTCTGCCGATAGTTCATCCGTGCGGTGTTCTCCTGCCCGACATAGCAGCCCTTGGTGAAGCTGACACCGTTCTGTTCGCGGGCATTGGCTTCGAGCCACAAAGTTGCGTCGCTGCCGAGCTCCGCGACGCCTTCAACCACGCCCAGCGAGAGACGGTGCGCGTGCCAGCCGGAGGCCGCTTCGCCGGGCGGGGCAATCCAGCGGTGCCCGAGGCGCGCGTCGCGGGGGTCGGGAACGCCGACTTCGCCATCCGTCGCCCAATGAACCGCGACCGATGCATCGATCTCGATCGTGATCGGCAGGCGCAGCCGGTAGATTTTCAGCCGTCGTGCCAGAGCCTCGGCCTGCGCCGCCTCGCCGTCGATCAGCACATCATCGCCGTCGGCCCAGACAATGAAATCGAAAAGCGCCTTTCCCTGCGGCGTCAGCAGCCCTGCCCACACCGGCAAATCGCCCTTCACGTCATTGGTGACGAGCCCCTGCAGAAAGTCGCGTATGCCGTCGCCGGCGAGGCGGATGATCGCACGATCGGTCAAGGTGGTGCCACGCATTGCCCGCACATAGGTGTGCAGACCGCAATCCCCAACTGTTGCGTGACCGACACCGATGTGACGCAGGACTGACACTTGGGAGCAACTTACATCTCTCAGCCTCGCGTCGGGCGAGTCGCACCCCGGCCGCCCTTCGCGCACAAGGAGATAACCATGGTCGACACCGTGAATGATCCCGAAGAACTGGCTGAAGAAGAAGGTGGTTCGGGCATGCCGATGACGGATGCTGCCGAAATCGTCGCCGAGGATGGCGATGATGATGACGATCTCGAAGACGATGCCGATCCGGAAGATGTCGATGACGCCGATCTGGAAGATGACGAGACCGACGAAGAAGCGATTGACGAAGCTGCGGCCTGACCAATCAGACCCTGACTAATCAGACCCTGACCAATCAGACATGGGTCGGGCCGACCGCCCCCCTACGGTCGGCCCGAACTTGGCATGCACGCCAGACATTGACCTTGGCGCGAGAAGCGGCTTTCGGTGCCTGCATGACCGAAACGCTGACCATCCGTCGCCCTGACGACTGGCACGTCCACCTGCGCGACGGCGCAGTGCTTGCGGCCGTGTTGCCCTATACCGCTGCGCAATTTGCCCGGGCAATCGTCATGCCCAACCTGTCGCCCCCGGTCACGACAGTTGCGGCGGCCGAAGCCTATCGGGCACGGATAATCGCCGCCTTGCCGGCGGGCAGCGACTTCCAGCCATTGATGACCTGCTACCTGACCGACAGCGCGGATGCGGACGAAATCGTGCGCGGGTTCGAAAGCGGCGTTTTCACGGCGTGCAAGCTTTATCCCGCCCATGCGACGACCAATTCGGCACATGGCGTGACCGACGTACGCAACATCACTGAGGTTCTAGAAGCGATGCAGCGGATCGGCATGCCGTTGCTGGTGCACGGCGAAGTCACCGACCGCGATGTCGACGTCTTCGACCGCGAAGCCGTGTTTATCGACCGCATCTTCGCCCCGCTGTTGCGCGACTTCCCGCTGCTTAAGGCCGTGTTCGAACATATCACGACAAAGGAGGCCACCGATTTCGTGATGGCGAGTCCGGCCACACTTGCGGCGACGATTACGCCACAACACCTCCACATTAATCGCAACGCGATGTTCGATGGCGGCATCCGACCGCACGCCTATTGCTTGCCGGTCGCCAAGCGCGAAGTCCATCGGATGGCGCTGCGAGCGGCAGCCACATCGGGATCGCCCAAATTCTTCCTGGGCACCGACAGCGCGCCCCATGCGGTTGGCGCGAAGGAATCGGCTTGCGGATGCGCGGGCATCTTCAACGCGCCCCATGCCCTTGAAAGCTATGCGGCCGTGTTCGACGAGGAAAACGCGCTGGGCCAGCTCGAAGGGTTCGCGTCCCTTTATGGACCCCGGTTTTACGGGCTGCCCGTCAACGAAGGAACGGTGACGCTGGAGCGGCGCTCAATGGAAGTGCCTGAGCGGCTGCCCCTGATCGACACCGAGATCGTGCCGTTCCACGCAGGGGCTACCCTCGGCTGGTCGGTAACCGCAGGATAATCCGCGGCAACAAGGCTCAGCGTGGCGCGCCGACGCCCGGTAGCTGCCCCTGGGCCTGCATGGCCTGCATCTGCGCCTGCAATTCGGCCTGGTTCTTGAAATCGATCATGTCGATATCGAACACGAGCAGCGAGTTGGCAGGGATTGTGTCCCCTTGCGCCTGCGCACCATAGCCGAGCGCCGGCGGGATCCAGACGCGGTAGCTCGACCCTCGGGCCATCAGCTTGAGCGCTTCGGAGAAACCGGGCACCACACCTGTAACAGGAAACGGCGCACGCTGCGCCTGATCAAAAACCTTGCCGTCGCGCAGGCTGCCCTTGTAGTTGACCAGCGCCACATCGGAATCGGTCGGGGTCGCACCCTCGCCCTTTTTCATGACCTGATATTGCAGGCCGCTGGCTGTCGTGACGATCCCGGGTCGCCCCTTGTGCCAGGCAAGAAACTGTTCGGCAGAACCCGATTCGGCGACGGCCTTGGCCGTGCCGGTCCAGGCCATCACAATGCCGAACAGCGCCGCCACAGCGATTGCACCGACCAGCCACACCAGCCAGCTCCGCTTGGTGGGCGCAATCGGAACCGCCGTGGTTTCGGACATTTACTTGACGCCGTCGCGCTCGAGGCGCTTGCGGTCCATCTTGCGCGCACGGCGGACAGCGGCAGCACGCTCACGTGCACGCTTTTCCGACGGCTTTTCGTAATGCCGACGCAGCTTCATTTCGCGGTACACGCCCTCGCGCTGAAGCTTTTTTTTCAGCGCCCGAAGCGCCTGGTCGACATTATTGTCGCGCACCATGATCTGCATAAAAAACCGACGGCTCCGTAACTGATATAGAGAATCGCCCGCCGTTACCGACAGGTCAAGAGCGGCGCGCGTACCAGCGATGCCGCGAAAACTCAAGCACTGACACAAAAACGGAGCTCGCCGGTCCCCCGGGGGAGAGGAAACCGACGAACGCCGTCGATGCGGGCAGGAGGTTCAGGCCCGCAAAGCGATTACGGCAGCAGCACCGAATCGATGACGTGGATCACGCCGTTCGACTGCATCACGTTGCCAGTGGTGACGTGCGCCATGCCGCCCTTGGCGTCGGTCAGCATGATTGTCTCGCCCATCATTTTGGCCGTTAGCGTACCGCCGTTGACCGTGGTCAGCGTCGCGGTGCCACCGCCGGCCTCGATGGCCTTCATGATGTTGGCACCGGTCATCGTGCCCGAAACGACATGGTAGGTGAGGATCGAGGTGAGCGTGCCCTTATTCTCGGGCTTCACGAGCGTCTCGACGGTGCCAGCCGGCAGCTTGGCGAAAGCGGCATTGGTCGGCGCGAACACCGTGAACGGACCGGGACCCGACAGTGTCTCGACCAGACCGGCCGCCTTGACGGCGGCAACCAGCGTCGTGTGATCGTTCGAATTGACGGCATTCTCGACGATATTCTTGGTCGGGTACATCGCGGCACCGCCGACCATCGGGTTCTTGGCGAGCGCGGGGGGCGCAACGGTTGCAAGCACGAGCGCGGCGATGCCGGCGCGCAAAAGGGTCTTCATGGGGGATACTCCTCGTAAATCTTGCGGCAGCCTCTGTCGGACTACGGCGAGAGATACGAACGAGGCGCGCATTCGGACGCACCGGATGCGCGTCAGACGCGAATTAATTTTCCTGACGCAACGATCGGCCCCTGGGCGGCACCCGTGGGTGAGCCGCCCCGGGCTTCCTGCGAAATCGCAAAGGTCGCACCCGGCGCGAGCAGGGCGGCACGCGGCACATCAACCTGATGACTCCCGGCCACCTTGGCGTCGATGACGCCCAGCGAGACAGGCACGGTATTGCCGACGGGGATGACCCAAAGTTCGGCATCGCCCTTGCCGGGGTCTAGCGTCACCGGGGTGACCAGCAGCCGGCGGCTGGCCGCATCAAAGGCGACGGTCACGGCCATGCCGCGTTCGCCCGAAAGGCTGGCGACCATGGGGGTCGTCGGCGTTGGAAGGGTCGTCGGCACGGGAAGCGGCGCAGGCGCCAGGCGAAGCGCAATCACGGCGATAAGGGCTGCCGCAACCGCCCCCATGCCGCCAGTCGCCCACTTCCACGGGCGGGCGCGGTCCTCGACATTGTCGTTGACGCCAAGGCGCGTCTCGATGCCCTGCCAGACATGGCTGCCAGGCTCTGTCCCCGCTTCCTCGGCCAGCGGGCTCAGCTGATCGCGCCACCAGGCGACGCGCAGGCTGAGCAGTGCGTCGGTCTTCATCCGCGCTTCGGCGGCGCGCGCTTCGTCGGGCGACAACAGGCCCAGCGCATATTCGCCGGCCAGGATCTCGTCGTCCGCCGTCATGCAAGGCAGGCCTTCAGCTTCATCAGTGCGCGCCGGATGCGACTCTTGACCGTGCCAAGCGGCAAGGCAGCGCGTTCGGCGATATCATTATAGGTCGCCCCTTCGAAAAAGGCGGTTCTGATCATGGCGGCGTCCCCCGATGCCAGTATATCCATGCACTGCGCGATGCGGGCGCGGTCGTCGGCCGCGATCAGACACGCCTCGGCATCGGGCGTGTCGTCGGCCACGTCATGGGCGGCCTCGATCGGCGCCATCATCCGCTTGCCTGAAGCGCGCAGCCGGTCGATCGCACGGTTGCGCGTCAGCGTGACCAGCCATGTAATCGGGCTGGCGCGCGCGGGATCGAATGACCCCGCCTTTTGCCAGACATTGACGAAAGCGTCCTGCAACGCATCCTCCGCATCGGATTTCTCGGGGAAGATACGCAGGCACACGCCAAATAGCTTCGAAGAGGTGCGCCGATAGACATCCTGCAAGGCTGCGCGATCCCCTTGGGCCACGCGGCGCAGCGCAGCCGACAGGGCTGCGCGCTCGATCGAGGCGAAGTCCTCGCTCAGACCAGCTCGACGGCAACCGCAGTCGCCTCACCACCGCCAATGCACAGCGATGCGACACCACGCTTCAGGCCGCGCGCCTTGAGCGCCGCAAGCAGGGTGGTGACGATCCGCGCGCCCGATGCACCGATCGGATGACCCAGGGCGGTCGCGCCACCGTTGACATTGAGCTTTTCGGCCGGGATGGCCAGTTCCTGGGCCGCGATCATCGCGACGACGGCGAACGCCTCGTTCACTTCGAACAGGTCGACATCGGCAACCGTCCAGCCCGCCTTGTCGAGCAACTTGCGGATCGCCGGAACCGGCGCGGTTGTGAACTTTGAGGGTTCATGCGCGTGCGCCGCGTGGGCGACGACGCGCGCGATGACGGTCAGCCCCTTGGCGTCCGCGACGCTCTGCCGCGTCATCACCAGGGCCGCCGCGCCGTCGCTGATCGAACTGGCATTGGCCGCCGTCACCGTGCCGTCCTTGGCAAAGGCGGGCTTAAGTGTCGGGATCTTGTCGGGCCGGGCCTTGCCGGGCTGCTCGTCGGTGTCGACCATCGTGCTGCCGCTCCGTCCCGCCACTTCGACGGCCACGATCTCGTCAACAAAGGCGCCCGAGCCAATCGCCGCCGATGCCCGCTCCAACGAACGGAGCGCATAACCGTCCTGCGCCTCGCGCGTGAACTGATAATCGCGGGCAGAATCCTCGGCGAAGGACCCCATCAGCTTGCCCGGATCATACGCATCCTCGAGACCGTCGAGGTACATCGAATCCTTCACGATATCATGGCCGATGCGCGCGCCACCGCGATGTTTCTGGAGGAGATACGGCGCGTTCGACATCGATTCCATGCCGCCGGCCACCACGACATCGGCGGTGCCCGCCGCCAGCATGTCATGCGCCATCATGGCGGCCTGCATGCCCGACCCGCACATCTTGTTGATCGTCGTGGCATTGATCGACAGCGGCAACCCCGCGCCAAGCGCTGCCTGCCGCGCCGGCGCTTGTCCAAGGCCGGCGGGCAGGACGCAGCCCATCACGATCTGGTCGACATCTTCGCCGGCGACACCCGCGCGCTCGATGGCCGCGCGCACCGCGGTCGCGCCGAGGCTGGTTGCAGCGACACTGCCAAGGGCACCCTGAAATCCGCCCATGGGCGTGCGGGCATAGCTGACGATGACGATAGGATCCTGGTTCATGCGAGCCGTCTAGCAGTCCCGTTACGCCCGCGAAAGCCGGAGCTGCACTCGCCCGAGCGATGCCCGTCGCCAAAGACCCTGCCGCCGCAGGCGCTCCGTTAGACGGTTTCGAGCACCCGCCGCCCCGGCCGTACACGCATCTTGACCGAAGGCTTGGTCGCGCGGGAAAGGTCGAGAACCGTATCGACAAAAACCCATTCGTTGGTCGCCGCCTGTGGAGTCAGCGACAGGTGCATATAGCCGCGGTTCGACGTATCAATCCAGCGTAGCTCTGGGTTCGCCTTGTTGACCAGCGCTGCGGCCACGATCTTCGGATCGATCCCCTTGGTCGCTTGCTCGAAACCAGGCGAGGTCACGCTATGCCCGCCGAATTCGACACCCGCCGGCTTGCCGCCCTCGGGAAGGTCGAAGGCCCAGCCATTATGGCTGTCGCCGGTGACAACGACGAGGTCACGCCCGTGGCTCTGGGCGGCCGACAGCAACCGCGAGCGCGCCGCAGGATAGCCGCCCCAATTGTCGAAGTTATAGGGCAGGCCTGCTTTGCCCAAAGCGACCCCAGCCGCCACATAGTCGCGATTGCGCTTCGGCGAGTCAGGCGAGATCGTCGCCATCGCCGTTTCGGGCACATAATTATAGCCCATGTTGGTGCCGACGCCGAGCACGCTCCATGTCGCCTTCTCGCGGGCAAAGCCATGATAGAGCCAGCTTTCCTGTTCAGTCCCCATCATCGTCATCGACGAATCGCGCCATGGTCCGTCGCGGAATTCGGCCAACGCCTTGGCCGGGTCGGCAGAGCGCATGAAGCTCGCCGGCTCCAGCATGCGCGACCGCGCGACCATGCGCGTGTCGGTGCGATAATAGGTCGCCAGGTCGCCGATCTCGTACGACTTCCACGGCTGTTCGCCGACCGGCAGCCATTCGCGCCACACCTGCATGGCGGCATTCCTGCGGTTGGACCAGTCGCCCTCGTCGGGCTGATGGTTTTGTGCGCCGCCTTCCCAGCTGTCGTTCGCGCCTTCGTGATCGTCGGTGTTGACGATCATCGGGAAGGCGGCGTGCAACGCCTGTAATTGCCGGTCGGACCGGTAGCTCTGATAGCGTAGTCGGTAGTCGGCCAACGTCAGTATCTCCCCCGCCGGGAAAAGGCGCTGGGCGAATTTCGCGCCGCCATCATAACCGCCACGCGCATATTCGTAGATATAGTCGCCCATGTGCAGGACGAGGTCGACGTCGTCGCGCATTGCTGCATGGCCATAGGCATTGAATTCGCCAAAGCCGAGGTTCGAGCAGGAGAAGATCGCGATGTTGAAGCGCGCAGCCTTACCGACCGGCAATGTTTTCGTGCGCCCGACCGGCGACATCGACCCGTCCGGCGCAATGAAACGGAACCAGTGCCATTTGCCGGGCGCAAGGCCGTCGACGGTGATCTTGACGGTGTGGTCGCGCCATGGCCCTGTCACCATCTGTCCGCCGCCGACCACTTTGGCAAAGTCGCTGCTCTCGGAAATCTCGACGCGCACCTTTGCCGGGCCACCGGTTACCGGGACGTAGCGCGTCCAGAGCAGGACCGAATCGGGGCCTGGCTCGCCGCTCGCCACATTGTGCGTGAAACCTGTCAGCCCCAGCAGCGCCTGCGCCATCGCCGCGCCACCCGGCAGGATAAGGCCAGCAATGCCAAAACCGGCGGTCGTGAACAATTGGCGGCGGTCGATACGGATCATGTGGCGGCTCCCCTGGCTGAACCTTGCGATTGCGCGCGGATTGTTTCCGGACGGTGACGGCTAAGCTGCCACGGCGTCAATGGCTTTCGCACGTCGCCGCTGAACCGACGAGCCAAGGCCGATGGCTTCCCGATATTTGGCGACCGTCCGTCGCGCTAGATCAAACCCCTGGCCTTTCAGCAGATCGACCAACGTGTCGTCGGAGAGGATGTTATCGGCCGTTTCTTGCGAGATAAGCGCCTTGATCGCAGCCTTTACCGCCATCGCCGACGCGTTTTCGCCGCCGTCGGCGCTCGCGATGCCGCTGGTGAAGAAATATTTCAGTTCGAACATACCGCGCGCACAGCTCAGATATTTATTGCTGGTGACGCGGCTGACCGTCGATTCGTGCAAGCCCACGGCCTCTGCCACCGTCCTGAGCACCAGCGGGCGCAGATGCGCGACCCCGTGCAGGAAAAACGCTTCCTGCTGTTTTACGATCTCGGTTGCAACCGTCACAATGGTGCGCTGGCGCTGGTCGAGCGCCTTCACCAGCCAGCTGGCGTTCGCCAGCGTATCGGCGACCCACGCCTTCGACGCCTTGTCCTTGGCGCCCGCTGCAAGCTGGGCATGATAGCGGCGGTCGACCAGAACGCGGGGGAGCGACCCGCTGTTGATCTCGACCTGCCAGCCTTTTGCCCCACGCGTCACATAAACGTCGGGCGTCACCGCCTCGATGCGGCCCGACCCGAACCGGCAGCCGGGTTTCGGGTCATAGCCGCGCAGTTCGCGGATCATGTCGGCCATGTCCTCGTCGTCGACCATGCACAGCCGCTGCAACTGCGCAATGCGCCCGGCGGCCAGCAGTTCCAGATTGTCGATCAGCAGTTTCATGCACGGATCGTAACGGTCGGCCTCCTTGGCTTGCAGCGCAAGGCACTCCGAAAGAGTCCGCGCGCCGACACCGGTCGGATCGCAGTTCTGGACGACGCTGAGCGCCGCCTCGACGTGCGCGAGCGGCACGCCGAGCCGGGTCGCAATGTCGCGCAAACTCTCCGTCAGGTAACCGGCGTCGTCGAGCGCATCGACAATGACCTGCGCGACCGCCAGATCGGGGCCGCTCAGGACGATGCCGATCTGCGCCATCAGGTGATCCGACAGCGTCGCGGCTGCGCCTTCAAAACTGTCGAAGTCGATTTCCTCACCGGATGCAGAACCACTGCCCATGCAACTGTCAGCCGCGCTGTCGTGATGGAATGTGTCGGCGGCATAATCGGCGTCGAGCGGCGCGTCGCTGTCGGTATGGCCCGCGGCCATCAAATCGTCGGCACTCTTAGGGTCGGGTGTCGCCTCCCCATCGGTTTCGCGGTCAGTCCCGACCGTCACGCGCTCTTCGCCCGAATCGAGCAATGGGTTCTTTTCGACTTCCTCGGCGACAACCGCCTCGAGTTCGAGGTTCGACAAGGCGAGCAGGCGTATAGCCTGCTGCAGCTGCGGCGTCATGACCAGCGATTGGCTTTGCCGCAGTTCGAGGCGCGGACCCATGGCCATAAGCTAGAGCGAGAAACTCTCGCCCAGGTACAATCGCCTGACATTCTCGTCAGCGACGAGTGCTTGTGGCGTTCCGGCAAAGAGCACGCGCCCGTCATAAATGATGCAGGCACGATCGCAGATGTCGAGTGTCTCGCGCACGTTGTGGTCGGTAATCAGCACGCCGATACCGCGCGCTTTCAACTGGATGATCAGCGCGCGGATATCCGAGATCGAGATCGGATCGATGCCGGCAAAGGGTTCGTCGAGCAGCATGATCGACGGATCGGCGGCCAGCGCCCGGGCAATCTCGCAGCGTCGCCGCTCACCGCCCGAGAGCGCGGTTGCCATCGAATCGCGCAGACGGTCGAGGTGGAATTCACCGAGCAGCTGGTCGAGCCGTGCGGCGCGCACGTCCTTGTCGGGCTCGGCCAGCTCGAGCACCGACATGATGTTCTGCGCGACCGTCATGCCGCGGAAAATCGAGGTTTCCTGGGGCAGATAGCCCAGCCCCATGACGGCGCGGCGGTACATCGGCAGGCCGGTAATATCGACGCCATCGAGCGTCACACGCCCTGAATCGGGCTTCACCAGCCCCATGATCGAATAAAAGCATGTCGTCTTGCCTGCGCCATTGGGGCCCAGCAGCCCCAATACTTCACCGGGACCTACCGAAAGCGACACGTCAGACAGCACAACGCGGCGATCATATGACTTGGCAATCGACACGACATCGAGGCCTGCACCCCCCGTTCCGTGGTTCAGGCCGCTTTCCAGCCGGTCGAGAGTGTCTGCGTCGGACATCGGGACTCCATCAGGTCGCAGCCTGCGGTTAAAGCAAGGTTACAGTTGCTGCAATTGGCAGGATAATTGCATAGAAGGACTGCATAGACGCATTGCATAAGCTTTGCGTGTTGTTGCGCCGGAACGGTCAGTTGTTGCGCTGGGGAACGCTGAACCGCCCGGTCACACGCCCACCCGTACCCCCCGTAACGCCCGGCGCTGCCGCCGACGAACGACCGTCGACAATCGATCGTCCGGTGTTCAGGTCGATCACCAGTCGCCCGCCGCGAAGGACATTAGCGCCCTGGCTGAGCGTGACGCCGCCCACCATGGTGATGAGGCGACGGTTGAGGTCATAGCTGGCGAACTCGCCGCTGGCCGTTTCTCCGGAGCTCCGCACCACGACGCCACCCGACGCATCGAGCCGCTGGACCGTGGGATTTCCCGACGTAACCGCCCCGGTATAGGCCACCGTCAGCCGCGCGGATTCCAGCGTCAGATTACCCTGGCGCACCTTCACATTGCCCGCGAGCACGGCGCGATCGGCACGGTCCTGCACTTCGATCCGGTCAGCCTCGAAGTCGACAGGCGCGTTAGAGTTATGCCCCTTGAGCGCCTGTGCACCGGCAGGAGCGGCGGTTAGCAGGGCCAGGGAAATGATCGCTTTCGACATCATCAGCGCGCTCTGATCGCGCCTTGGACAATATGCAAGCGGGCACGTCCACCGAGCGTAACCGTGCGTGTACCAAGATCGGCCCTGATGTTTCCGGCGCTGAAGCTGCCGACCGGCATCTCGCCGGTGACGGGCGAATCGCTCGAAAGCTGTTGGGTATTGAGGTCGGCCGCGACATTGCTCGTCGACAGCTTATAGCCATCGGTCGAGACGTATGTGAGCGGGCCGCTCACATCGAGCTTTTCCGAATCGAGATTATAGCGCGCCCGAGGGGCGACCAGCGTCGAGGTGCCGGTGGCACTGGCCAGCTTGGCCGACAGATTGCCCAGCTGCACCACGGGAGACTTGGACGTCGCCTGCACCGCCGATCCGGCATTGAGCGTGAACGCCTGCCCCTTGTCGTCCTGGCCGCGGTAACGCGCCTGCGTAACGCGCATCCGTTCGGACGCCATATCGACGCGGTCCTTGGCGAGCACGAAGCTCATCTCCGCGCGCTGTGTCAACGGCGCAATCGCGAGGACGGCGGCCAGTGCGCCGACGAACGCCGGCAACGCCAGGCGCGCCACGCGGACATGGCGGTCGTGGCTGCTACCCGGCCGTGCCCAGCGCAACCTTTTATCTCGGTCAAGGCTGGCAGCCTTAGACATGGGCGAAGATGTCGATCTCGGGCCAGCCCGCCAGATCGAGACGCGCGCGGTGCGGCAGGAAATCAAAGCAGCCCTGCGCCAGCTCGGTCCGCCCTTCGCGCGCGAGCCGCACGTCGAGTTCGTCGCGCAGCCGGTGAAGGTAACGCACGTCGGACGCGGCATATTCCTTTTGCGCGTCGGTCAGCACGGGCGACCCCCAGTCCGACGATTGCTGTGCCTTCGACAATTCCATTCCCAGCAATTCGCGGACAATCTCCTTCAACCCGTGGCGGTCGGTATAGGTCCGCACCAGCCGCGATGCCGTCTTGGTGCAATAAACGGGCTCGGCCATGACGCCGAGATAGGCCTGGATCGACGCGAGGTCGAAACGCGCGAAATGGTAGAGTTTAAGCCGTGCCGGGTCGGTGAGAACAGCGCGCAGATTAGGCGCCGCGTAATCGGTCCCCGCCGCAAAACGCACGAGGTGCTCGTCGCCATGGCCGTCGGAAATCTGGACGACGCACAGCCGGTCGCGCCCCGGATGCAGGCCCATCGTCTCGGTGTCTATTGCGACGGGACCGGGCGCAAGCACATCTGCGGGCAGGTCTTCTTCGTGAAGGTGGACGGTCAAAAGAGGGTCTCCGCATCTGGTCGGGGCGGCTTTGCATGCGCCCGCTGTCCGCTGCAACCCTTGGCCTCGGCCATCGTTCGTGTTCGCGTGGCAACGCCTTTCGACGACATCCCGGGTTCAGCCGACAGTAATGAAAGCTAAAATCGCTCGCGGATTGCGAAGTTTTACATTAGGCCCTGGAACTGGCGCAAAGCGATTCGCGCCCAAAAAGCCTGTGTCCGTCGTCCTGGGCATGGATTTTTTGCTGGGATTTAGGCGGGCGAATTACAGGAATACGGATTCAGGCATGAGTTTCGACAAGGGACGCCGCGGCGATCGTGGCGGGCGCGGACGCGACAAGTTCGGTGATGACAACTTTGGCGGCGGCGGAAGCACCTATGGCGGTGGCGGTGATCGCTTCGGCGGCGGCGGCTTTAACAGCGGTGGCGGTGATCGCTTCGGCGGTGGCGGCGGTTACGGCGGTGGCGGCGGGTTCCGCAGCGGTGGCGGTGGCGGTGGCTTCGCCGGCGGTGGCGGCGCGCCCCGGGGCGGCATGCCCGCGCAGGTCGTCGGCGAAGGCACCGGCGTCGTAAAATTCTTCAACGCGCAAAAGGGATTTGGCTTCGTCGTCCGTGACGATGGTGCCGAGGACGTGTTCGTCCACATCTCGGCCGTCGAACAGGCCGGCCTTGTGGGCCTGGCCGAAGGTCAGCCGCTTGGCTTTACGCTCGTGGACCGCGGTGGCCGCATCTCTGCAACCGAACTGAAGATCGAGGGCGAACCCCTTCCCGTCACCGACCGCGGCCCGCCGCGTGACCGCGATGCTGCACCCCGCGGCCCCGCCGGTGGTGGCTATGGCGGCGCCGGTGGCGCCGGCGGCGCACCGCAGCGCACGCTCACTGGGGAAAAGGCGACCGGCACGGTCAAGTTCTTCAACGCGATGAAGGGCTTCGGCTTCATTCAGCGCGACGATGGACAGCCCGACGCGTTCGTCCACATCTCGGCCGTCGAACGGGCTGGCATGAGCTCGCTCAACGAAGGCGACAAATTGTCATTCGAACTCGAGGTCGATCGTCGCGGCAAGCATGCCGCGGTGAACCTGACGCCTGAGTCGTAAGACCGCAACGTCCTGTCGGTACGGGGGCGCGAACGCGCGGCCCCGTACCGGTCGGGTTGGACGGCGGGGCCACGGTCCCGACCGAAAAAGGCCCGGTTTTGCCGGGCCTTTTTGTTTTCGGGCAATCGCTGGTGAGGCAAAGCCATTCCTGCACGCTTCGCTTTTCACGAACCGCCCGGACGTCGCCGGTCTTGGCTACGCCATCGCCTCTGCCGCCAGCCCCTCCGCCTCGATGAGCAACGCATCGTCCGCCGTTCCCTGCGGCATGCTTTCGCGTCCAATCATGACCAGCACCGGCACGGCGAGCGGCGTGACGCGGGGGACATCCACGTGGAGGATGGTCCCTTCCGCCCGATCGAGCAGGGCGGCCAGCCGGCCGACATCGGTCATCTTGGCCCGGGCATCCTCCCACGCCGCCTTCAGCAGCAAATGGTCGGGCTCGTACCGGCGCAGCACATCGTAGATCAGGTCGGTCGAAAACGTCACCTGCTTGCCTGTCTTGCGTTTGCCGGGATGCTGCCGCTCGACCAGCCCACCGATCACGGCTACTTCGCGGAACGCGCGCTTGAGCAAATGCGAGCCCTGCACCCAATCATCGAATTCATCGCGCAGGATATCGGCGGAAAAAAGCGGGCGCGGGTCGGTGACCGGCTCGAGCGCATAGGTGGCGAGCGCATAGTCATTGGCGACGAACCCGAGGGGTTTCAGCCCGCGCCGCTCCATCCGGCTGGTCAGCAACATGCCGAGTGACTGATGCGCATTCCACCCTTCGAACGGATAGGCGACCATATAGTGCCGCCCTTCACGCGGGAAGGTCTCGATCAGCAGTTCGCCGGGTGCCGGCAGGCGTGACCGCCGCTGCTGCATCTCCAGCCATTCGCGGACTTCGGAGGGAAAGCGCGACCATTGGGACGGTTCGTGCAGAAAATGCCGCACGCGTTCGGCGAGCCGCGTTGTCAGCGGCATCCGCGCGCCGCCGTAGCTGGGGATACGCGCCGGACGGCTGGTCGCGCGGACGACGACATCTTCGTTATCGATCCGTTCGACCTCGAGGCTGAGGCCCGCGAAGAAGAACGTGTCCCGGACCGACAGCGTCGCAGCGAACCCCTCTTCGACGCGGCCCAGCCGGCGACCGTTCTTGAAACGTACCGTCAGCATCGCCGCCTCGATGATAATCCCGGCGTTCATCCGGTGCTGCTGCATGACGCGGGGATGGGTGATCCGCCAGGTGCCGTCCGGCCCCTTCACCAGCCGCCGGAAGCGGTCATAGGCACGCAACGCATAGCCACCTGTGGCGATGAAATCGAGGACATTGGCAAAGAGTTCGGGCGCGAGGGCACTATAGGGAAGGGCAGCCTGGACTTCGGCCAGCATCGCCGCTTCGTCGAACGGCGCGGCACAGGCGCAGGCCATGAGATGCTGCGCCAGGACGTCGAGCGCGCCGCTGCGGAAGATGTCGACATCGAGCTCACCGGCCTCGACGGCATCGAGCGCGGCGCGCGCCTCCAGATATTCGAAGCGATTGCCGGGCACGATCATCGCTTCCGACGGCTCGTCGAGCCGATGGTTGGCACGGCCGATCCGCTGAAGCAGACGCGACGACCCCTTGGGCGCACCCATCTGGATGACACAATCGACACTGCCCCAATCGACGCCAAGGTCGAGGCTGGAGGTGCAGACCAGCGCGCGCAGGCGCCCGTCGCCCATTGCCGCTTCCACGCGCCGCCGCGCCTCGATGTCGAGCGACCCGTGGTGGATGCCGATCGGCAGCTGTTTCTCGTTGGCCTTCCACAGATCCTGGAAGATCAGTTCGGCCAGCGCGCGGGTGTTGCAGAAGATAAGCGTGGTCTCGTGCGTCTCGATCTCCTGCATGACCTGCGGCGCGGCATAGCGGCCCGAATGTCCGGCCCAGGGAACGCGCGCCTCGGGCAGCAGGACCGAAATCCGGGGCGCCGCCCCCGCCTCCCCGCGCACCAGCGACACGGTATCGATGTCGCCATTGGGCGCCAGCCATGCGCGGTACATGTCGGGATCGGCGACGGTCGCTGACAAGGCGACGCGGCGCAGCTGCGGATTGATCGCCGACAACCGCGCCATGCACAGGCTCAGCAGATCACCGCGCTTGCCCGTGGCAAAGGCGTGGACCTCGTCGATCACGACCGTTCTGAGGTCAGCGAACATGTGAAATGAATCGGGATAGCTGAGCAGCAGGCTCAACGACTCGGGTGTCGTCAGCAGGATATTCGGCGGCTTTTCGCGCTGCCGCTTCTTGCGGTCCGACGGCGTGTCGCCCGTGCGCGTCTCAACCGTGACGTCGAGGCCCATTTGCTCGACAGGCGTCAGCAAGTTTCGGCGGATATCGACCGCCAGCGCCTTGAGCGGCGAAATGTAGAGCGTGTGAAGGCCTGCCGAAGGCGTTTCCACCAGCTCGACCAATGTCGGCAGGAACCCCGACAGCGTCTTGCCCGACCCCGTCGGGGCGACCAGTAGGGCATGGCGCCCGGCCCGGGCGGCTGCGAGCATGTCGAACTGGTGCTGACGCGGCGTCCAGCCTTTCGCCGCGAACCAGTCAGCGAGCGCGTGCAGCAGGTGGGAATCGGCAGGCATCACATCCATATAGGGACGATGGCACGCCTCGGCTCCTGGATCGAACCGCATCCGCACGGCATCTTCATTCCCGCCGCCGATGCATGGATCGATCCTTCGCGCCCCGCGCCCCGCGCGCTGGTGACCCACGGTCACGCCGATCATGCCCGCGGCGGGCACAGCGCGGTATGGGCGACGCCGGAGACGCTCGCGATCATGTCGGCACGTTACGGCGAGCAGGCCGGCGGGGTCGCGGTGCCTTATGGCGACAGCATCGATCTGAACGGCGTCCGCGCCACCTTCCTACCGGCAGGCCATGTTCTTGGTTCGGCCCAGATCCTGCTCGAGCACGCAGGCGAGCGGGTCGTCGTCTCGGGCGATTACAAGCGCCGCGCCGATCCGACCTGCCCGCCGTTCCAAGTGGTGCCCTGCGACATTTTCATTACGGAAGCGACGTTCGGGCTGCCCGTGTTTCGTCATCCCGACACGGCAGGTGAAATGCAAAAGCTGCTCGATGCGCGAAAGGCTGAGCCCGACCGGTGTGTGCTCGTCGGCGCCTATGCGCTGGGCAAGGCGCAGCGGGTGATTGCCGAGCTGCGCGCGCTGGGCCACACCGACCCGATCTACATCCATGGCGCGATGCAAAAGCTGTGCGATCTCTACGCCGAATGGGGCGTCGACCTGGGGGAACTGCGTCCCGCGCTGGTTGCGTCAAAGGAAGAGATGCGCGGGGCCATCGTCATCGCGCCGCCCTCGGCCCTTGGCGACCGCTGGTCGCGCCGCCTGCCCGACCCGATCACTGCCATGGCGAGCGGCTGGATGCGCGTCCGCCAGCGCGCCGTACAGCGCGGGGTGGAGCTGCCGCTCGTGCTGTCCGACCACGCCGACTGGGACGAGCTGACCGCCACGATCCGCGATGTGGCGCCCAAGGAAGTGTGGATCACCCATGGCCGCGAGGACGCGCTGCTCCACTGGTGCGCGCTGCACCAAATCAAGGCGCGCGCGCTCGATCTGGTTGGCTATGAGGATGAGGATGACTAATTCGCAGCGCGAAGGGAGTCCCCGTGTCGTTGATTGCTAGCGCGCTGCTCGCCGTTGGTGCGGCGACAGCTGCACCGCCGGATGACCCACCGGGTGACCCAATTGTCGTAACAGGCACCCAAGCGCTGCCCACGATTAGACAAGCAATCCGGCAAGTCACCGCCGCCCCCGTCGAGGATCAGCTTGCCCGTTGGCGCGCGCCTGTCTGTGTGGGCGTCGTTGGCGTGTCCAAAAGTGTCGGCGTGCGCGTTATCGGCCGAATCGAGGCCGCAGCCAAGGACGCAGAAATCGCCTTGGCTCGCCACCCTTGCAAGGCGAACGCGTTTGTGACTTTCACGTCAGACGGCGCGACGCTTGCCAAGCTATTCGAGAAAAAGCGCTCGCGAAACTTCGCTGCAATGGCCCTGAGCGAGAGCAAGACGTTGCTCGGATCGGACCTGCCGATACGATGGTGGTACAGCTATGAAACCACCGGTGCCGACGGACGCCCCCTCGTTGACAGTGCCGCTGCCATTGGTGCCAATGCCTCGCGCACGAGCGGGGTAAATCTACCGGCGCGGGTCACGTCCAGCTATGGGTCATCGCTGGTCGGGACCAAATTCAATGTCGACGTGGTAGCCGCGACGGTCATTGTTGACGTAACATTGGCAAATGGCAGATCGCTCGATGCGGTAGCCGATTATGCTGGACGCATCATTCTTGGCCCCACGCGCATGCCCGTGAAGGCTGCAGACCAGTCAACGATTCTCACGCTGTTTTCCAGCACCACAGCCTCGCCCGATCAGCTTACACGGTTCGACCGCGCCTATCTTTGGGCGCT
Source organism: Sphingomonas sp. (assembly GCA_049318505.1). Lineage (GTDB taxonomy): Bacteria > Pseudomonadota > Alphaproteobacteria > Sphingomonadales > Sphingomonadaceae > Sphingomonas_O. Next base: position 20,718 of record JBMOGG010000010.1, read on the forward strand.
TTACAAACTTCCGGCACAAAGGGCTGCATGGACGCTGCGCGGAAAGTTCGCTGCATTGGTCGCGGATCGGATGAACCAAGATTAGCGTTTTGCGGCGACTGTCCTGATTGTCGGTCCGCTTGCACACCTGCGATTGAGACGTGACCTTCGTGCGACCATCCGTCCAAAACCCTCCTTCCACCGCCCAACCGTTGCCTCCCGGCCCCCGCTTGCTAAAGGCATCCGTGACTCATTCAACATCGAGCAGGGGAACCCGCCATGACCGCCGTCGGCCAAGACACTCTCGCGACCCGCAGCACGCTTTCCGCTGGGGGCCAGACGGTTTCCTATTACAGCCTGGAAAAGGCGGCAGCCCGGCTGGGCGATGTCTCGCGGCTGCCCTTCAGCATGAAGGTACTGCTCGAGAATCTGCTGCGCTTCGAAGACGGCGGCTTCACGGTCTCGACTGCCGATATCCAGGCGCTTGTCGACTGGCAGAAGAACCCGACCGGCAATTCCGAAATCCAGTATCGCCCGGCGCGCGTGCTGCTGCAGGATTTCACCGGCGTGCCCTGTGTCGTCGACCTGGCCGCAATGCGCGACGCGATCGCGAAACTTGGCGGCGACACGTCGAAGATCAATCCGCTCGTCCCTGTCCACCTCGTCATCGACCACAGCGTCATGGTCGACGAGTTCGGCCACCCCAAGGCGTTCGAACAGAACGTCGAGATCGAATATCACCGCAACGCCGAGCGCTATGACTTCCTGAAATGGGGGTCGAAGAGCCTCGACAATTTCAAGGCAGTGCCCCCAGGCACCGGCATCTGCCATCAGGTAAACCTCGAGAACATCGCGCAGGCCGTGTGGACCTCGGTCGATCCGTCGGGCGAAACCATTGCCTATCCTGACACCTGCGTCGGCACTGACAGCCACACGACGATGATCAATGGCCTGGGCGTGCTCGGCTGGGGCGTCGGCGGGATCGAGGCGGAAGCGGCGATGCTCGGCCAGCCCGTATCGATGCTCATTCCAGAAGTCGTCGGGTTCAAGCTGACCGGAACGATGAACGAGGGGATCACTGCAACCGACCTGGTGCTGACCTGCACGCAGATGCTGCGCAAGCACGGCGTCGTCGGGCGCTTCGTCGAATATTACGGGCCGGGGCTCGACAGCCTGACGCTCGCCGACCGCGCAACGCTTGCCAATATGGCGCCTGAATATGGCGCGACCTGCGGCTTTTTCGGCATCGACGAGAAGACACTCGATTATATGCGTCTTACCGGCCGCGAAGAAGGCCAGATCGCGCTGACCGAGGCCTATGCCAAGGTGCAGGGACTTTGGCGCTTTGCCGATTCGCCCGATCCCGTCTTCACCTCGACGCTTGAACTCGACATGTCGACGGTCGTGCCGTCGCTCGCCGGCCCCAAGCGTCCTCAAGACAAGGTCGCGCTGACTGATGTCGACGACGTGTTCAATGGCGAGCTGTCGTCGGTCTATAAGCATGACGGGTTCAAGCGCGTCGCGGTCGAGGGCCGGACCCATGACATCGGCGACGGCGACGTCGTAATCGCGGCGATCACCAGCTGCACGAACACATCGAACCCCGGCGTCATGATCGCCGCGGGCCTTGTCGCCAAGAAGGCCAACGAGCGCGGCCTGAAACCCAAGCCCTGGGTCAAGACGTCGCTTGCCCCCGGATCGCAGGTCGTGACCGACTATTTCAACAAGGCCGGCCTTCAGGAACATCTCGATGCGGTCGGGTTCAACCTCGTCGGCTATGGCTGTACGACCTGCATCGGCAATTCGGGGCCGCTCGCCCAGCCGATTTCGGATGCGATCAACAGCAATGACATCGTCGCGGCTTCAGTCCTGTCGGGCAATCGCAACTTCGAGGGGCGCGTCTCACCCGATGTGCGCGCCAACTTCCTTGCCTCGCCGCCGCTCGTCGTCGCCTATGCTCTGAAAGGCACCGTGACCGAGGACTTCATCACCACGCCCATTGGTGTCGGCACCGACGGCGCGAATGTGTACCTAAAGGACATCTGGCCGACCAATGCCGAAGTCGCCGAGACCATGGCATCGTGCATGGATCGCAGCATGTTCCGCGCCCGCTATGCTGACGTCTACAAGGGCGATGCCCACTGGCAGGCAATCGATGTGACGGGCAGCGATACCTATCAGTGGCGGGCCGGCAGCACCTATGTCGCCAACCCACCGTATTTCGAAGGCATGTCGATGACCCCGGCGCCGGTCGCCGACATATTGGGCGCCAAGCCGCTGGCGATCCTGGGCGATTCGATCACCACCGATCACATTTCGCCGGCCGGCTCGATCAAGGCCGATTCACCGGCCGGAAAATGGCTGATGGAGCATCAGGTCGCGAAAGCCGACTTCAACAGCTATGGCGCGCGCCGCGGCCATCACGAGGTGATGATGCGTGGCACCTTCGCCAACATCCGCATCAAGAACGAGATGGTCCCCGGCATCGAGGGCGGCATGTCGTCTTACAACGGCGAAGTCATGCCGATTTACGACGCGGCCATGCGCCACAAGGCCGACATGACACCGCTCATCGTGATCGGCGGCAAGGAATATGGCACCGGCAGCTCGCGCGACTGGGCGGCAAAGGGCACCAGTCTGCTCGGCGTCCGCGCGGTGATCGTCGAGAGCTTCGAGCGCATCCACCGTTCGAACCTCGTCGGCATGGGCGTGCTCCCGCTGCAGTTCAAGGATGGCGATACACGACTGACGCTCGGGCTAACCGGCGATGACAGCTTCACCATCACTGGTGTCGCCAGCCTGTCGCCGCGTCAGGACGTCGAAGTCGCCGTGACCCGCACCGACGGCTCGACCTTCACCTTCAACGCGCTCTGCCGAATTGATACTGCCAACGAGGTCGAGTATTTCATGAACGGTGGCATCTTGCACTATGTGCTGAGGAAGCTGGCGGCTTGAACCAGTCCTGAGGTGTTAGCGCGACGCCCATCAAGGAGGGTCAGTTCGCGTTCTCCAGCCTGTTGAGCGTATCGACCATCTCGCGCATCTGGACATCGTCGACGGGCGCACCGCTGATATCGGTTGCCGCGGCGTTGCGTCCGGCCGGCGGCGAATCTCCAAACAGGTCGACCACCTGCCAGCAGACGAACACAACAAAGGCCACCGCCCACCAGCGGTTGCCGAATATCCTGCGTGTCGTGAACGGCCACATCCCTAAGGAATTAAGGCCGCCTGGTTAACAATCCTTGCGGTACTGGCAGACAAGATGGTCAAATACGGCCACATGCAGGGTGCGCTCAAAGGCGCGGCCACGGCTATGTCCCGCGACCCAAGCGACGCGCGCCTCAAGGGCTGCCAGGCCAGCAATAGTGATAGCGCCCTGCTGATCGATGTTCAGGCAAACGCGGGTCGTCATCCCAATGCCAGTCAACGACAGGTCGGTCACATGGATCTCGAACCAGTTTGCGGAACCCGGGTTCCCGCAAAAGCGCATCCAGATTCACATCGAGCCGCGCTGCATAGCGGTTATCGCGGCGGGCGAGCTCGTGCATATTAGCCACCCCATGTAGGGACCGGGCTATGTTATCGAGGTCTTCTAGATCGTGTAAACAGGACGGCTTAGCGCCGGTTAAGCCTCATTTCGTGCCAGGCTTGGCGCCCAGGCCCCGCAATGCCGTCAGCGTCCCGGTGATATGCCCGTCCGGCTTCATTTCCGACAGGACATAGGCAATCTTGCCGGTGCGGGCGATGACGAATGATGTGCGGTTCGACCGACCCATAAGCGGAAGCTTCACGTCATAATCGGCAATCATCTTGGAGCTGGCGATCGCGACCGGGAATTTGCTGCGGCAGGCCTCCGTCGAGAAGCGCTGCAGCGTCTCGATCGGGTCGGCGGCGACACCGATCAACGTGGCACCGGCTTTCTTGAAATCGTCGCTCGCGTCGGCAAAAGCCTTGGTCTCGATCGTGCACCCGCTGGTGAAGGCAGCGGGGAAGAAGTACATGACCACCGGGCCCTTTTTCAGCGCCTGTGCCAGTGAAAACTGAAACGTCTTGCCGCCCATTGCACCTTGCGTCGAAAAGTCGGGTGCTATTGCCCCGACAGGCAGCGCGGCACCGGCCGGTGCCGCCAAAGCGACGGCAGCAGCGGCAAAAAGGACAGAAGCGGCGCGGGTCATCGGGGAATCTCCTGAGATAGAGGTTGTACCCTAGCGCACCTGCCGCCCCGGACCAAGCATCTGATGGGGCAGCACGCGCCAACGCGCTGACAACGCCCCTGACAATCGTCCCAAACCGGTGCGTTCCCGCTCAGGTACATCTGCTACGACAACCATGGCTCGCGTCGGCGGCACGGATCAGTCCATCGCGGCAACATGGTTGCCAGAATGTTAATCGCCACCTTTCTTGCCGCAAGCAGCGTGGGCGCCGCGGCCGCGCCAGTTGCTGACCCGCCTGCCGCCGGCAGCCAGCGATCGAGCATGACGATCGTCGCAGAGGCGCGCGCCACGATCAGCAACCCCGTCGTCCTGCAAGGCAGCACCATCGATACGCGCGCAATCGGCACGTTGCCGGTCCGTCAGCCGCCACGCCGCTGCCCCAGCGCAGACAGCCAGGCCCCCGACTGTCGGCTGATCGTCTACGATCTTCCCTGAAGCAGTGGACTTGAGAGGTCGGACGCCCCACATCGCAATCCATGCCGCCCGTAACCGAGACGAGCGACGCACTACCCGCCGGGTTTGCGACGCTGCGTCGATTCCTTCCCTATCTATGGCCCGCCGATAACCGCGCGCTGCGGCTGCGTGTCGTCGCGGCATTGCTGCTGGTCGTGGTGTCAAAGGCCGTCACCCTGTCGATGGGGCTCGTCTACAAGGCAGCCATCGACCGGATGGTGCCCGCGCTCAAGCCCGAGGTGCAGGTCGCGATCGCGTTGGTCGTCGCTTATGCAGGTGCGCGCTTTGCCGGCGTACTGTTCGACAATTTGCGCAACGTCATCTTCGAACGCGTAGGCCAGGATGCGACCCGGCATCTGGCCGAACATGTGTTCCAGCGGCTGCACGCGCTGTCGCTGCGTTTCCATCTCGACCGGCGGACCGGTGCCGTGGCCAAGGTCATCGAACGCGGTACCAAGAGCATCGACACCATGCTCTATTTCATGCTGTTCAACATCGCGCCGACGGTGCTCGAACTCGTCGCGGTCTCGGTGTTCTTCTTCTTTTCGTTCGGCTGGGAAATGGTGGTCGCGACCTGGGTAATGGTGGCCGCCTATATCCTGTTCACCCGCACTGTGACCGACTGGCGCGCCAAGCTGCGCGAACAGATGAATGACATGGACACGGGCGCCGCAGCCAAAGCCGTCGACTCGCTGCTCAATTACGAAACCGTCAAATATTTCAACGCGGAAGCGCGCGAGACCGCGCGCTATGCCGGTGCCGCGCGCAACTACGCCAATGCGGCGGTCAAATCGGAGAATTCACTTGCCTGGCTCAACGTCGGGCAGAGTTTCATCACCAACCTGATGATGGCCGGTGCGATGGGCTATGTCGTCTGGGGTTGGGCGCAGGGTAGGTTCACGACCGGCGACGTGGTGCTGGTCAATACCTGGCTGTCGCAGCTGTTCCGCCCACTCGACCTGCTCGGCATGGTCTATCGCACCATCCGCCAGGGGCTGATCGACATGGCCGCGATGTTCGCGCTGGTCGATACCAAAGCAGAAGTGGTGGACGTGCCTGGCGCATTGCCGTTGGCGGTGGCGCACGGCGAAGTGCGGTTCGAGGGCGTGCGCTTCGGCTATGAGCCGAGCCGTGAAATCCTTCACGGCATCGACTTCACCGTGCCTGCAGGCAAGGCTCTCGCGGTCGTCGGACCCTCAGGCGCGGGCAAGTCGACGCTCGCACGGCTGCTGTTCCGGTTCTACGACGTAACCGGCGGGCGCATCCTGATCGACGGGCAGGACATATCGAAGGTCCAGCAGGCGACCTTGCGGGCCGCCATCGGCATCGTCCCGCAGGACACGGTGCTGTTCAACGACACCATCGGCTACAACATCGCCTATGGCCGTGACGGCGCCGATCAGGCCGCAGTCGAGGAAGCCGCACGCGGCGCCGCAATCCACGGCTTCATCGCCTCGACCCCCGATCAATACGCGACCAAGGTCGGCGAGCGCGGGCTGAAATTGTCGGGCGGCGAAAAACAGCGCGTCGCGATCGCACGGACCTTGCTCAAGAACCCGCCGATCCTGATCCTCGACGAGGCGACCAGCGCGCTCGACAGCCGCACCGAGGCGGAAATTCAGGCGACCCTCAAAGCCATTGCCGAACGCCGCACCACCATCGTCATCGCCCACCGCCTGTCGACGATTGTCGACGCCGACGAGATCGTGGTGCTGGACGCTGGCAATGTGGCCGAGCGCGGGACGCATGCCGCGCTGTTGGCAAAAAACGGGCTCTATGCTGAGATGTGGACCCGGCAGGCGGCAGAGCAGGACGAGGCGGTGGTGGCGGCGGCGTAAATTTGCCCTTCTCCCCGTGCGGGAGAGGGAGGGGACAGCAAGATGGCTGATCGACCGTCGCCCTCCCCCTCGACATCGTCAAATCTACCTTCGGCTTTCCCGCCTTCTGCGGTCGCCGGTCGGCAATCATCGACCGAGTCATAGGCAGGCCGGAAGTGCCCCCACGGTCGAATAGAGTTGAACCCCATCAGCGTTACGCGTAACGTAAACCCATGAACATGGAACGCCCCCTGACCGGTGCCGAGCGCGCCAAGCGCTGGCGGGCGGCGATGCGCGCCAAGGGGCTGAAGCCGCGTACTTTTTGGCTGCCGGATACATCGACGCCCGAATACAAAGAGCAGGCACGCCGCGACTCAGAGGCCTTGAACCTCTGGCATGAGCGTCATCCCGAGGTTTTGGAAGAGCTCCAGGCCTTGCAATATTGGCCGCCCGAGGATGAGGTTTGAAACGGGGTTCGGTTGTCGTCGCGGCAACGGGTGGCGGATATGGCGGCAAACCGCGCCCCTATGTCGTCGTTCAGGCCGAAGACTATACGCCCCCGACCGTGATCCTTGTCGGGTTTTCAACGCCCGATGAAAGGCCGATAGGGCTTCGACCGCGCTTCGCCCCGACCCTGGAAAACGGCCTCGACCGGACAAGCGAGGTCATGATCGACATCCCTGTCGTCATCAAGCGAGACCAGGTGCACCAAATCGTCGGACAGCTCAGCGACCTCGAGATGGCGGAAATCGATGCAGCGCTTCTGATCGTGCTTGGGCTGGCTGCACGGTGACCCCCCTCGACATCCTCAAATCCACCTTCGGCTTCCCCGCGTTCCGGGGGCGCCAGTCCGAAGTCATTGACCGCGTCATGGCGGGTACGAACACGCTCGCCGTCATGCCGACCGGCGCGGGCAAGTCGCTGTGCTATCAGGTACCTGCGCTCGCGCTGACCGGCACTTGCGTGGTCGTCTCGCCGCTGATCGCGCTGATGCACGACCAGTTGCGCGCGGCAGAGGCCGTCGGCATCCGTGCGGCGACCTTGACCAGTGTCGATACCAACCAGATGGAAACCATCGAACGGTTCAAATCGGGCGCGCTCGACCTGCTCTATGTCGCACCCGAGCGCGCCTCGGGCAGCGGGTTTCGCGATCTGCTCGACCGCGCGCCGCTCGCGCTGTTCGCCATTGATGAGGCGCATTGCGTCAGCGAATGGGGGCATGATTTCCGCCCCGATTACCGGCTGTTACGCCCGCTGCTCGACCGCTTCGGCCATGTCCCGCGTCTCGCGCTCACTGCGACCGCAGACGCGCACACCCGCGCCGATATCCTTGCCCAGCTCGGTATTCCCGACGACGGGCTGATCCTTGCCGGCTTCGACCGACCCAACATCCGCTATGCCATGAGCCCACGCAGCGGCACGACCAGACAGGTTGCCGATCTCGTCGCCGCCACCCCTGGCCCTGGCATCGTCTATGTCCAGTCGCGGGCAGGTACCGAGAAAATGGCCGAGGCGCTGGGCGCGACCGGCCGCCCGGTGCGTGCCTATCATGCAGGTCTCGACCCCGCCGTGCGCGCGCGCAACCAGTCGGCATTCGTCGCCAGCGAGGACATGGTGATGTGCGCGACGATCGCGTTCGGCATGGGTATCGACAAGCCCGATGTCCGCTTCGTCGCGCATGCAGGCCTGCCAAAGTCGATCGAGGCCTATTATCAGGAAACCGGGCGTGCGGGACGCGACGGCGACCCGGCGGTCGCGCATCTCTTTTGGGGTGCCGACGACTTTGCCAGAGCGCGGCAGCGGCTTGCCGAAATCCCCGACGACCGGCAGGCGGGTGAACGCGCACGGCTGGCCGCTCTGGGTGGACTGGTCGAAACCGGCGGCTGTCGACGCGCCGTGCTGCTGCGCCATTTCGGCGAGAGCCCATCCGAAAACTGCGGAAATTGCGACAATTGCCTGTCGCCCCCGGCCCGTACCGACCTGACCCAGCTCGCCCAGAAGCTGCTGTCGGCGGTTTATCGCACCGGCCAGATGTTCGGCGTCGGCCATATCGAGGCGGTGCTGACCGGAAAGGCAAACGATAAAGTGACCAAGGCCGGGCACGACCGTCTGAGCGTATTCGGGATCGTCGAGGGCGAGGATGCAGCGCTCGTCAAGCCCGTCGCCCGGGCACTGCTGCTGCGCGATGCGCTCGGCCAGACCGAGCATGGCGGGCTCGCGCTTGGCCCCTCGGCGCGCGCGATCCTGAAGGGAGAGGCGAACTTCGAAATTGCCATTCCGCCCAAGCCGATCCGGCAGAAACGGCGCGAGCAGGGCGCGGCCAACCCGGTCGGCAGTCCCCTGTTCGAGGCGCTGCGCGCCTGTCGCCGCGACCTGGCGGCTGAGACTGGCGTGCCGCCCTATGTCATCTTCCACGATTCGACCCTGCGCGAGATGGCGGCAGCGCGGCCGTCGACGCTGGCCGAGCTCGGCCGGCTGGGCGGCGTGGGCGCGCGCAAGCTTGACGCTTATGGGGATGCATTTCTTGCCATAATGCGCCAGTATTGACTTCAGGAGAGGCACATATGTTCCGCACGCTCGACGACCGCATCATGGTCGCGCCACAGATCGATGTGGCGCAAATCGCCGAAGCAAAGGCGCAAGGGGTGACTTTAGTCATCAACAACCGCCCCGACGGCGAAGCGCCCGACGAACCGCAAGGACCAGAAATCGAGGCGGCCGCGCGTGCGGCGGGCCTCGACTATGTCGCGATCCCGGTCGGGCACGGCGGCTTTTCGCAGCCGCAGTTGGACGCCATGGGCGCAGCGCTCGACACGGCGACGGGCAAGGTCCTGGCCTATTGCCGCTCGGGCACGCGGTCGACATTGCTGTGGTCGCTCGCCCGCGCCAAGGCTGGCGATGCGCCGCAGAGCCTGCATGAGAAAGCCAATAGCGCCGGGTACGACCTGACGCCGGTCGCCGCGCTGATCGACATGCTGGCGGCGCAGAAATGAACTGGATGCTGCTCGTCGGCTCGCTGGTCGCGATCTTTGCGCTGGCGGGCATCGCGCGCTGGCTCGATCTGGGCGGCGACGCCCGCCTCGACCGCGCCGAGGCCGTGCGACTGGCCGAGGAGCAGGGCTTTGCCGTCGCCGATATCGCGCTCGACCGCGCAGGGCTGGCTGCGCTGGTGCGTGATGCGACGAACAATTTCATGCTGGTCCGCCGCCACGGCGCGCATTTCGTCGCCCATCCCTTGCGCGACGCCACGCAGGCACGGCTCGACCATCGATTCCTGTCGCTGGGGCCAGAGAAGCAACGGGTGACGCTCGATCTGGGCGATCAGGCCGGCGTCTGGGCCGCGAACCTGCGGCGGCTGGCCGCCTGATGGACAAGCTGCCCAACCCCATCGATTACGCCGTGCCGGCTTTTGTCGCGCTGGTGCTGATCGAAATGCTCGTCGTGCGCCGCGCTAACCGTCACCGCTACGAGGCGCGCGACACGCTCACCTCGCTGGCGATGGGGCTGGGCAGCACGGTTGCAGGCGCACTGTCGGCTGGCGCGATCATCTTGATGTCGGGCTGGCTCACCAGCCACCGCATCGCCGACATTCCCTATATCTGGTGGGCCTGGATCGCCTGCTTCGTGCTCGACGACCTCAACTATTACCTGTTCCACCGCGCGGCACACCGGGTCCGCTGGTTCTGGGCCGCGCACGTCAACCATCACTCCAGCCAGCATTACAATCTGTCGACGGCGCTGCGGCAGACGTGGACGGGTTTCCTCGCGCTCGGCTTCATCTTCAGGCTCTGGCCGTTGCTGCTCGGCTTTCCGGTGCCGATGCTGTTGTTCTGTGGTGGCATCAACTTGATCTACCAGTTCTGGATCCACACCGAAGTGATCGGCCGCTGCCCGAGGTGGTTCGAGGCGGTGATGAACACGCCGTCGCACCACCGCGTCCACCACGCGGTGAACCCGCGCTACCTCGACAAGAATTATGCGGGCGTTTTCATCGTCTGGGACAAGATTTTCGGCACGTTCGCAGGCGAGCGCGACGACGAGCAAATCCGCTACGGAATCGTCAAGCAACTGGGCAGTTTCAACCTGATCTGGTCGGTTTTCCACGAATGGGCGGGCATCGTGCGGGACTTGTGGACCGCGCCGTGGCGCGCCAAGCTGATGTATCTGGTCGGCCCGCCGGGCTGGAGCCATGATGGTTCGCGCGAGACATCGGAGATGATCCGGGAGCGCTGGGAGAGAAAGACGTGCCAAATTCGGGAGATGAATTCGACATCGTCGTCATTGGCGGCGGCTCAGGCGGAAGTGCAGCCGCTGGCCGCCTCAGCGAAGGCGGCAAATATAGCGTCTGCCTGATCGAGGCGGGCGGACCCAATACAGCCTGGCAGATCCTGGCCCCGGCCATGCTCGGACAAATTCCGCAAAAATCGAACTGGCGCTATGAAACCGTACCGCAGGCCGGACTGGGCGGACGCCGCGGCTACCAGCCGCGTGGGCGCGGGCTGGGTGGCTCGTCGGCGATCAACGCCATGATCTATATCCGTGGCCACCGGTCTGACTATGACAATTGGGCCGCGCTCGGTGCGACCGGTTGGTCATATGACGACGTTCTTCCCTATTTCCGGCGTGCCGAAAACAACGAACGCGGCGCGGACGATTTCCACGGGGTCGGCGGTCCTCTGAACGTCACCGACCAGAAATATCCCAACCCCGGCAGCCTGGACTGGGTCGAGGCGGCCGCGTCGTTGCAGCTGCCGCGCAACAGTGACTTCAACGGCGCGCAGTTCGAAGGGGTCGGGCTCTACCAGGCCACGCAAAAGGGCGGTGAGCGCTGGTCGGCGGCACGCGGCTATGTCGAACCGGCTGTCGCCGCGGGGCGCATCGATGTGCGCATGAACGCCCTTGTGGAAAAGATCGACGTCGAGAACGGGCGTGCCACCGGCGTCACGATCAAGCAAGGCTGGTCGCGCAAGACGATCCGCGCACGCGGCGCGGTAATCCTGTCGGCCGGCGCGTTCGGTACGCCACAGATCCTCCAATTGTCGGGCATCGGCCCGGCGGCGCATCTCCAGTCGCTCGGCATTCCGGTCGTGCTCGATCGTGCCGCAGTCGGCAGCGACCTGCAGGACCATATCGATTATATCTCCGGCTACGAAACCGGGGGCGCGCTGTTCCACGGCATGTCGCTCGCCGGGCAGTGGCGCGGGTTCATGGCGATGCTCGAATGGCGCAAGTCGCGGTCGGGCTGGCTCACGTCGCCGCTGGGCGAAGCCGGGGGTTTTGCCAGGACCGCGCCGGACGTCGTCGTGCCCGATGTGCAGTTCCACTTCGTACCTGCACTCCTCGAGGATCACGGGCGGACCAAGGTCAAGCAGATCGGCTTTTCCTGCCATGTCTGCGTGCTGCGGCCCGAATCGCGCGGCACGGTGCGGCTGTCGTCCCCGCGCGCGAAGGACGCGCCGCTGATCGACCCGCAATTCCTGTCCGACGACCGCGACATGGCAGTGCTGAAGCGCGGTGTCCGCCTGATGCAGCGCATCTGCGAAAGCCCGCCGCTGACGGGCCACGGCGGGCGCGACCGCCACACCGCCGGCGTCACCGATGATGCGACGCTGGAGAAGATCATCCGCAGCCGCGCGGACACAGTCTATCACCCGGTCGGCACTGCACGAATGGGCAGCGATGCCGAGGCCGTCGTTGATCCGACATTAAGGGTGAACGGCATCAACGGCCTGTGGATCGCGGACGCCAGCGTGATGCCGCGCCTCGTCAGCGGCAACACCAACGCGCCGAGCATCATGATCGGGGAACGCTGCGCCGATTTCGTCAGAGCGGACCTCGGCTGACCCTTAAAACGGAACCCAGCGCGCCTTTTCGCTGAACTTCATATAGCCGATATTGACGCCGAGGCGCGCGCCGACACCCAGTCGCACGGGGATCAGCACAATGTTGCCGCGCCTGAGATAGGTCGCCGAAAAGCCGCCGACGAAATAGGCGCGGCCTTCGGCCTGGGGATAGCGGCGATACAGATCCTGGCTGTCGTAGAGGTTGTAGACAAGCGTGAAGACCTTGGTCGCATCGCCGCCCGCATCGAAGCCGATCGACGGGCCCGTCCAATAGACAGGGCGCTCGCCTTCGACGGTGTGCTTCATCGTGCCCGATCCGTAACGCAGGCCGACGACGAGCGCGAGCGCGGCTTCGCGACCGGCGATATAGGCGTTGGGCTCGCCCTGGTCGGCAAGGATACGCTCGATAATCCCGGCGAGGCCCGCGGCTCCCTTGCCGAACACGCCTTCGGCCGCCCCGATCAGATCGTCCTTGCGATAGGTGGGGACTTTCTGTGTTGCCAGCGTCGATGCGGGCGGGGCGGGCAGATTGGGGTCCGCCGTCGGCGGCTTGCTCAACGGCATGTCGGCTTGTGGCGCCAGCATGGGCGGCGCGCCCGGCGGCGCCACGGCCGTGCCGCGCTCGCCAGGCAGCGGGGCGACATCGCTCTGCGCGGCGGCCGTATTGGGATCGACGCTGCGGACTTGTGCGGCCACAGGGGTGGCAAGCAGGGTCAGCCCGGCAATCAGCCATCCGGCTACAGTCTTGTGCATCGACAATTCCCTTCGCGGACACCGCTCCGAGCGTACTAGAATCCACCGAAGCTGTCGCTGCAATGAATTGTAAGCCCATCCGAGTCGATTTTGCGTTGGACCGATTGAGATCAGTGGAATTCGCTTGCCCGCGTTGGGCGGTTGATTGCCCCCGACCCCGTCGCTATAGCCCGGTGCTTGCTACCAGCCGGAGACGTGGGTGAGTGGCTGAAACCAACGGTTTGCTAAACCGTCGTAGCGGGTAACCGCTACCGCGAGTTCGAATCTCGCCGTCTCCGCCATTTCCCGCCCGCGCCTGTCCGAGTGCGGTCGCAGCCGGCGCCAAGGGAATCGTCCGACACCATGACCGATCTGGCGCCATGACCAGATTGTCGGGGATCAGGGTCGTCGACCTGTCGCTGTTCCTGCCCGGCCCCATGCTGACCATGATGATGGCGGATCAGGGAGCTGAAGTGATCAAGGTCGAACCGCCCGGCGGCGACCCGGCGCGCGACCAGCCTCGCTTTGAGGGCGACCAGTCGGTCTGGTTTCGCAGCCTCAATCGGGGCAAGGATTGCCGTCGCCTCGACCTGAAGTCGGACGCGGGCCGCGACGCACTCTGAGCGCTGATCGACACGGCCGATGTCTTGGTGGAAGGGTTTCGCCCCGGCGTGATGAAGCGCCTCGGCTTCGGCTATGAAGTGGTCGCCGCGCGCAATCCCCGCATCGTCTATTGCGCCATCAGCGCCTTTGGCCAGACGGGCACGCTCGCGCATCATCCCGCGCACGATCTGGCCGTACAGGCGATGGCCGGGTTCCTTTCGGTCAATGATGGCGGCGATGGCGTGCCCGTCGTCCCCGGCGTTGCCAGTGCCGACCTTGCCGCCGGGCTGACAGGCCTGGCGGCGGTGCTCATGGCGCTCCTCGGCCGCACGCGCACCGGGCGTGGCGACTTCATCGATTGCGCCATGTTCGACAGCCTTTTGCCCTGGGGCGCGCATACCGCCGGGTTGGCGATCATGGGGGGCGCGTCGCCGCACTCGGCCACGCAGCGCTCCTTGGGCGGGGCCGGTTTCTATCAGGTCTACGCAACCAGCGATGCCTGCCACATCGTGCTGGGCGGCCGCGAGGAAAAATTCATCGTCAACCTGCTGACCGCGCTCGACCGTCCCGACCTCATCGCTGTCGGCCTGGCGGCGGCGGGCGAACAGGAGCACCTCATCGATTTCCTGCGTGCAACCTTCGCCACCCGGACGCGCGACCAGTGGGTCGACTGGTTCGCCGATAAGGACGTTGCCTTTTCGCCGGTCCTCGATTTTCGCGAAGCCCTCGACCAGCCGCATGTCGGCGCGCGCGGGCTGCTGATCGAACGGGACGGCGGGCACATGGTCGGGCCCGCCATCAGGTTCCTGAACGACTAAGCGCGCTGTCGGCGAGAAGTTGGCGGTGAGGACAACGTGCAAGCAGCGTTGATCAGCGCTGCTTTTTGGTCGTGGACGCCGTAAAATCAGGGTCTTTCTTGGCGACCCAATCGACAAACTTGCGGACGTTCGGGTTGGACAGCAAAGCCGCTACATCCATGCCATGCCGCTGCAATTCCGAATTCGTAAAATTGGCGATGAGCGTCTGCTGGCAGATGGGGTGCATCGGCACCGTATCTCGTCCGCCCCGGCTCTTTGGCACGGGATGATGCCAGACGATCGTTTTCCCCAGAAGGCGACCACACAGCCAGCAGGCGGACGGTGTCGCATTGACGTCGTCCGTAGGCGCTACGTCTTCGGTCAGAGCATATTTTGAGTGCTTCCGGGCCATGCGCGTTCCTGATTAACTTCTACCAAACGCCGCATAGCGCAAACAAGATGGCAGCAAAGCCGGTGTCGAGCTTGCGCGACGCACTCGCCGGCCAATAAAGGATTGCAGGCCTGGAAGACGTTTAGTGACGGCATATCCAGGCCGACCGCAGGCGGGGCACGAACTTCTGGCGCGCCGGACCCAGTCGATTGCCGCGCGTTTGTTGGCCCGCATCCGCCCAGGATCAAAGTGCG
>JBMOGG010000011.1:0-35687 GCA_049318505.1 Sphingomonas sp.
GCCATCGCGCCGACGCTTCCCATGCCGCGGTAGGATTTGTAGGCGCGACCTTGATACAGGAAGGTTTCGCCGGGCGCCTCGGTCGTCCCTGCAAGCAGCGACCCGATCATAACCGCCGCGCCGCCTGCGGCGAGCGCTTTTGCCACATCACCCGATGTCCGCAGCCCGCCATCGGCAATCACCGGCACACCGGACTTGGCGGCTTCCTCGGCGCTTTCCAGGATTGCCGTCAACTGCGGTACGCCGACACCGGCAATGACGCGCGTCGTGCAGATGCTGCCCGGGCCAATGCCCACCTTCACCGCGTCCGCGCCGGCGCCGATCAGCGCGCGCGTCGCTTCACCGGTCGCGACATTGCCCGCCACGATCTGCACGCTGTTCGATAGCTTGCGGACGCGCTCGACGGCGGCGGCGACCATGCTGGAGTGGCCATGGGCGGTGTCGATGACGATCAGGTCGCACTCGGCATCGATCAGCGCTTCGGTACGTTCAAAGCCTGCATCGCCGACCGTGGTTGCGGCGGCCACACGCAGGCGACCGGTGCCGTCCTTGGTGGCGTCGGGATAGGTGACGGCCTTTTCGATGTCCTTGACCGTGATCAGGCCGACACAGCGATAGTCCTCGTCCACCACCAGCAGCTTCTCGATCCGGCGCTGATGCAAGAGGCGCCGCGCTTCGTCTTCGCCGACGCCCGCCGTTACCGTGGCAAGGTTCTGGCTCGTCATCAGTTCGCTTATGGGTTGGTTCGGGTTGCCGGCAAAGCGCACGTCGCGGTTGGTGAGGATGCCAACCAGCTTGCCCGACGCTTCGACGACAGGGATGCCCGAAATCTTGTGCCGCTCCATGAGCATGCGCGCATCCGCCAGCGTCTGGTCGGGATAGATGGTGATCGGGTTGACGACCATGCCGCTTTCGAAGCGCTTGACCTGACGCACTGCCGCGCATTGTTCCTCGATTGTCAGATTGCGGTGCAACACCCCCAGTCCGCCCAGCTGCGCCATGACGATCGCCATGTCGGCCTCGGTCACGGTATCCATCGCCGACGACAGGATAGGAATGTTCAGCGTGATATCGCGCGTGATCCGCGTCCGCGTATCGGCCTGACTCGGCAGCACGTCTGACGCGCCCGGCTGCAGCAGCACATCGTCGAAAGTAAGCCCGAGCGGAATGTCGAAAGCCAAGCGGTGCCCCTATGGTTCTGGCGAGTCGTGGCGGTCCATGTAACCGCGTGCGGGGGCGCGCGCCAGTCGTGCCGATTCCGCTTGGCGCGCCTCACTCGACCCGTGATACTGTGCATTAGTCGCAGGGAGAGTAGTTCATGGAATATCTGGTCATCACGATTGCACTGCTGGGCATCGTGTATGTCATGATGGCGGTAAAGATGGTCCGGCAGGGTTATCAGTACACCATCGAGCGGTTCGGCAAGTTCACCACAGTTGCCCAACCCGGCCTCACCCTCATTTTTCCGTTGATCGACCGCGTCGGGCGCAAGGTGAATATGATGGAGCAGGTGCTCGACATTCCGGGACAGGAAATCATCACCAAGGATAACGCCATGGTAGCGGTCGACGGGGTGGTGTTCTTTCAGGTGCTCGACGCCGCCAAGGCGGCCTACGAAGTCAGCGACCTATACCTTGCTGTCATGCAGCTGACGACCACCAACCTGCGCACCGTCATGGGCAGCATGGACCTCGACGAGACGCTGTCGAAGCGCGACGAGATCAATGGACGGCTGCTCAGCATCATCGATCTGGCAACCGAGGCCTGGGGTGTGAAGATCACCCGCATCGAGCTGAAGGACATCCGCCCGCCGGCCGACATCGTCAACGCGATGACCCGCCAGATGAAGGCAGAGCGCGAAAAGCGCGCGACGATCCTCGAGTCCGAAGCGGCGCGACAGAATGACATCAACCGTGCCGAGGGGCAGAAACAGTCGCAGATCCTTGAGGCCGAAGGCCGCAAGGAAGCCGCTTTCCGCGACGCCGAGGCGCGAGAACGGTCGGCGCAGGCCGAAGCAGAGGCGACGCGGCTGGTGTCAACCGCCATCGAAAACGGCAGCAGCCAGTCGCTCAACTATTTCATCGCGCAGAAATATGTCGAGGCGATTGGCCTGTTCGCCACATCGCCCAATGCCAAGACGATCCTGTTCCCGGTTGAGGCGACGCAGTTGATCGGCACGCTCGGCGGCATTGGCGAGCTGGCGAAAGAGGCGTTCGGTGATCGGGCAGCGGCCCCGCCACCGCGCCGCCGCGGGCCGTTCGAGGAGCCAAGCGGGGGAGCCGGACAGTGAACGGGCCCTTCAATCTGGCCGACCACTGGCTGTGGATGATCGCGGGCGCCGCGCTTGCGATCGCCGAAATGCTCGTGCCGGGCGTGTTCCTGATATGGATCGGCGCAGCAGCGGCGCTGACCGGCGTCCTTGCATTGCTGCTGCCCATCGGCGTCATTGCGCAATTCCTGATCTTTGCCGTGGCCAGCGTTGCCGCGATCTATGCAGGGCGCAGTTATCTCTCGCGCAACCCCATCGTCAGCGCCGACCCGCTCCTCAACGACAAGAGTGCGCGCCTGATCGGAACCATCGTAACCGCGGTCGAGCCGGTCGATGCCTTGCAAGGGCGCGTGAAGGTCGGCGACGGGGTCTGGTCGGCGCGCGGCGCCGAAGCGGCAATCGGAGACCGGCTGCGCGTGGTCGGGTCGGAAGGCGCCGTGCTGGTGGTCGAGCGGGTCTGACGACCACCGGAGTCGCACTTTGTTGAGTGGACACATCTAAAATCGGACCCGCGACAGGATCGCCCTCCCAAACGCGTCCAGCTCGGCACAGTCCAGGGACGCCGAGTCGACCCCCTTCCTGCAGCCGCCGAGAAACCGCCATCGGCAAGATGCTGGCCGATTGCGCGCAAGGGTTTACCGCACGAATTCTGTCCCGAATTCTGTCCCGAATTGTGTGACGTGTCGTGACGTGTCTTAACTTTCGGCCCCGTCGTCACGACCCTCGCCTTCAGCTCTTCGTGCCGCCCATCAGTCCGCCAAGCATCCCGCCCAGCACATCAGCCACGCCGCCGGCAGGCGCTGCGCCGCCGGTTGCATGGCCGATCAGCGAGCCTAGCGCCCCTTCGCCGCCGATATGCGCCATGATCTGGCTCATGACGTCCGGCGCAACGCCTGATTGTTCTGCTGCAGCCTGAACCGTGTCGACTGGCTGCGTGTGGTTCTTCATCAGCGCCGCAACCGCCGATTGCACCATCGCAGGGTCAAGTCCCATTTTCTGCGCGATCATGCCGGAAACTTGCTGCACGACAACCTGACTAGCGCTACCGCCCACCGCGCCCATGATCGTATCGAGAATGCTCATTACATCGGTCCTTTCGTATCGGTTTCGGTAGTTATCATTTGTGTATCAGGTGTGACAGTTGGCAACTGTAGCCCTCAGGGGAGCGGCGGCAAGGGCACGAGGTCCGGCTCGACGAACAGGCGGCGCGCTCTGACCGAAAAAAGAAGCTCCCGGCTGTAGAAGGCGAGCGGCCAGTCGCGCTTCCCGAACGGCGAGACCAGCAGCGCGTTCACGCGCTCCACGAGCCTACCCTTGCCCGCCGCGGCAAGGTGGAGGCGGACCGCACGCACAAAGCAGCACGTGATCGTTTCGTGATAGCCTTGGGTGTCGTCGTTCATGCCGCCGACCGCCTCGTTGTAGCCCGATATGATGCCGCGCATGTCGCACTCGGGGTTGATGTCGGACCGCTCGGTGACAATCCAGTGGCAGGCTGCCAGATGCGCCTCGTGCGTCCATTCGGCGCGCGGCAAGCTACGATCGAGCAAGCCCTCGCCGATGCGGCGGATTTGGACGTCGTTCCTGAACAGGCGAGGTGAAGGGTCGGTCATGTCCGGGCTTTCGATATCAGCCCGGACGATAACCGGGCGCTTCAGGCGGTTTCCAGCAGCTTCGGGGCCGCTTGTCGGACGCCCTCGTCGACGTGATCCGCGAACTGCACGAAATTGTCGATGAATTCGCCGACGAGCTTTTCCGCCGTCCGGTCGTACGCCGCCTTGTCTTGCCAGGCCTGGCGCGGGTCGAGCATCACGCTGTCGACGCCCGGCACCGCAACGGGCACGTCGAAGCCGAAATTCGGGTCCTTGCGGAATTCGGCGTTGTTGAGACTGCCGTCGAGCGCGGCGTTGAGCAGCGCGCGCGTTGCCTTGATCGGCATGCGCTTGATGCCGGGCATCGTGGCCTTGCCACCGGTCCAGCCGGTATTGACCAGCCAGCAGGTCACGCCACCCTTGGCGATCCGCGCCTTCAGCAGATTGCCATAGACGCTGGGGTGACGCGGCATGAACGGCGCGCCGAAGCAGGTCGAGAATGTCGCCTGCGGTTCGGTAACGCCGATTTCAGTGCCGGCGACGCGCGCGGTATAGCCTGACAGAAAGTGATACATCGCCTGGTCCGGTGTCAGCCGCGCGATTGGGGGCAGCACGCCATAAGCATCGGCGGTGAGCATGATCACCGTCTTGGGCGGCGGCCCCAGATTGTCCTTGCTGGCATTGGGAATAAAGTCGATCGGGTACGATCCGCGACTGTTCTCCGCCAGCGTCGCATCGTCGAAATCGAGCTCGCGCGTCTCGGTATCCATGACGACATTTTCCAGGACAGTCCCGAACCGCTTCGTCGTGGCGAAAATTTCAGGCTCGGCCTCGGCAGACAGGCGGATCATCTTGGCATAGCAGCCGCCCTCGAAGTTGAAGACCGCCGTGTCCGACCAGCCATGTTCGTCGTCGCCAATCAGCGTGCGGCTGGCATCGGCGCTGAGGGTCGTCTTGCCAGTACCCGACAGGCCGAAAAAGACCGCTGTGTCACCCTCTGGTCCGATATTGGCCGAACAGTGCATCGGCATGATGCCTTCGACTGGCAGCTTGTAATTGAGGATGCCGAAAACAGACTTTTTCATTTCCCCGGCATAGGCCGTGCCACCGATCAGGATCAGCTTTTCGGTGAAGTTGACGGCAATGACCGTTTCGCTGCGGCAGCCATGGCGCGCAGGATCGGCGCGGAAACTCGGCAAGTCTATGATTGTGAACTCGGGCGCGAAATCGCCCAGCTCGGTAACGTCTGGGCGCACGAGCAAGGTGCGGATGAAGAGACTGTGCCACGCCAGCTCGTTGATGACCCGGACGTTGACCCGGTGCTCGGGCTGCGAACCGCCGAACAGATCCTGGATAAACAAGGTGTCTTTGGTGGCCAGCGCCGCGTAGAAATCTTCTTTCAGCGCGGCGAAGTGCGCAGGGGACATGCTCTTGTTCGCCTGGCTCCACCAGATGGTGTCTTCGGTTGTTGCATCGCGGACGAAAAACTTGTCCTGGGCACTGCGCCCTGTGTGCATACCGGTCTTGACGACCAGCGGGCCGTCCTTTGCGAGCAGGCCTTCAGCCCGCTTCACGGCAAGCTCGATGAGAGGTGCGGTGATGAGATTCCAGTGAAGCGTCGCGGACGTCGCAATTCCCTGCTGCGCAAGGTCGAATTCGGGTGGTGTCACGTCGGTTGCCCTATTGCTGCAGTACGTATCTCGCCGGGCATTGCGGGTATCAACCGGGAAACGCAAGTGTTTGACGGGCTCCGAATACGCCTTGTTCTGTATGCTAGAGTTAACGACACCGGAGCATTGGCGACCTTGCCATTGCGACTCCTGAAGGGCATTTGAGCTTTATGGCTGCAACGATCGCGCTGGTCGATGACGACCGTAACATACTCACCTCGGTTGCCGTCGCGCTGCAGGCCGAGGGGTTCGTGACCCGCGTCTATACCGACGGCGAGGTCGCGTTGAAGGCGCTGATCGATAACCCGCCTGACCTTGCTGTCTGCGATATCAAAATGCCCAAGCTCGACGGTCTCGAGCTGCTGCGCCGCCTTCGGGTGACATCGGCCCTTCCAGTCATTTTACTGACGTCGAAGGACCAGGAAAGCGACGAAGCGGAGGGGCTGGCGACGGGGGCCGACGATTACATCGCCAAACCGTTTTCGCAGGCGCTGCTGATTGCCCGAATCCGAGCGATCCTGCGGCGCGTCGAATTCTCGAGGGCCGATAGCGATCCCGAATCCGCAGCGGCAGGAGAGCCGATTCTGCGGGGGCGGTTGTCGATGGACCCGCAGCGTCACCGCGTCCACTGGGGCGGGCGCGAAGTCGCACTGACAGTGACAGAATTCCTCATCCTGGAAGCGCTCGCGAGCCGCCCCGATGTTGTAAAAAGCCGCAATCAGTTGCTCGATGTCGCCTATCACGACGACGTCTATGTCGACGACCGGACGATCGACAGCCACATCAAGCGGATCCGGCGCAAGTTCAAGGTCGTCGATCCGGCGTTCGACGCCATCGACACGCTTTACGGCGCTGGTTACCGCTTTACCGATGGCTAAAGATGCGATCGAGCCGTGGCAGGGACGCGGCTCGCTGACCCGACGGATTCTGGCGGTCAATATCGTTGCGCTGGTATTGATGGCCGGCAGTTTGTTCTATCTCGATAACTTTCGGGTTCGGCTCATCGAGGAGCGACGCGCCCAGGCTGAGGGAGAAGCGCAGATTGCGGCGGCCGCAATCAACGCCGCACCACGTCGCAAACGCCAGGCGCTGATCGAGACGCTGGGCAAAAGATCGGGCGACCGGCTGCGCCTGTTCGACAATACGGGGAAACAACTGCTCGATAGCTGGGCCACCGGCCCGCGCACTTACGGGTTTGATGGTCGGGCCGACGAACCCTGGGACAATGAGGGTGCGCGCTTGGTCGACCGGCTCGCCGAACAAATTGTGGGGGCAAACGTGCCCGACCCCTTTGTCGATGCTGGCGCCCGCGCCAAGGATTGGCCCGAATTACAAAGCGTGATGACGGGATCGACGGTAGCGTCACGGGTGTGGCTTGCCCCTGACCGTACGTTGATCGTCACCGCAGCCGCCGCCGTCAACCTTGAACGGACACGTTTCGTCCTGAGCGTGGGCAACGCCCGCGACGTTACTCGCCTCGTCCGCGCCGAACGATTTCGGCTGGCGATCATTGTGCTTGGCACGCTGTTCCTTTCGATCGCACTGTCGCTGTTCCTTGCGCGCACGATTGTGACGCCGCTACGCCGGCTGGCACAGGCCGCCGTGCGGGTGCGGCTCGGGCGCTCGCGTGATGTCATCGTGCCACGTCTGCCCGACCGTAATGACGAGATCGGCATGTTGGCGCGCGCCGTGTCGGACATGACCCAAGCACTGCGCGAGCGTATCGATGCGACTGAAGCCTTTGCCGCCGATGTTACACACGAGCTTAAGAACCCGCTTGCATCGATGGCCTCGGCTGTCGAGAGCCTCGGCAAAACTTCAGACCCCGCAGTGACCGCGCAGCTCCACGCGATTTTGTCGGAAGACGTCCGCCGCCTCGACCGGTCAGTGACTGACATCGCTGAGCTTTCGCGCCTCGATGGCGAACTTTCGCGTACGCGGTTCGAGAGCATCGATGTGGCGGCGATGCTGGACAATGTCGTTGCCGCCCGCGCGCTTCGACGCGCACCCGATGCACCCGCTGTGACGTTCGATAAGCCAAAGGGGCGAATGCGTGTCCTCGGCGACGAACCGCGCCTCGTCCGCGCTATCGAAAATCTGGTGGATAACGCCCTATCCTTTTCGTCGCCGGGAGCTGGCGTCTCACTGTCGACGGCCCGGACGAGCGATGAGATTACCGTCTTCATCGACGATTGCGGACCGGGCATTCCCACTGAGCGGCGCGAGGCAATCTTCCGGCGCTTCCACAGTGAGCGACCCGAGGGCGATTTTGCACGACATTCGGGGCTGGGTCTTGCGATCGCCAAAACGATCGTCGAAGCCATGGGCGGGCGCATCGCCGTCGAGGATCCGCCGTCGGGCCAGGGCGCCCGTTTTGCCATCCGATTGCCGGTGGCTTGAGCCAACGCTAGGGGGGGCGTGTGGCTATCCTCTCGTCCGAAACGCTTCATGCGACGACCGTCTCAATCGGAGGGAAAGCCGTGCTGATTGAGGGGGCGTCGGGCGCCGGAAAATCGGATCTCGCACTCAGGCTTGTCGACCGGGGCGCGCTTCTGGTCAGCGACGACTATAGTCTTGTCCGCCGTGTCGGTACATCCATTCTGGCCACGGCACCGACAACCATTGCTGGAAAGATCGAAGTGCGGGGGGTGGGGATCATCGAAATGCCTCATGCTGCGCAAGCACAGGTCGCCCTGATTGTTGCCCTTGGCGCGCCGGCCGCGCGGCTGCCAGAACCGGGGCGCGCCCGCCAGATCCTCGGCGTCGATATCCCGCTGCTTACCCTCGACGGTCATGAAGCATCGGCGCCGATCAAGGTGGAACTTTTCCTTTCGCGGATAGGCGCACCAGCATGAAGCAGCTGCGCCCGACCCGGATCCTGCTTGTCACCGGCATGTCCGGCGCGGGCAAATCCACCGCGCTGAACACGCTCGAAGATCTCGGTTGGGAAGTCGTCGACAATTTACCCTTGCGCCTGCTCAACCGGCTGCTGGCGACAGAAGCGCCGCAGGGAACCCATGACGCCCGGCCGCTTGCTTTTGGGATCGACAGCCGGACACGCGGCTTCGATGCCGACGCAATCGTGACGCGGATCAAGGAAATGCGCGACCAGGGTGCAGAAATCGCGACCCTGTTTCTGGATTGCGTGGGTACAGAGCTAGAACGCCGATTCTCCGAGACTCGTCGTCGCCACCCGCTGGCACTCGACCGACCAGCAGCCGACGGGATCGCGCGCGAGCGCGAACTCATGGCGCCGCTCCGCCACTGGGCAGATCACGTCGTCGATACGAGCAGCTTTACCAGCAACGACCTGAAGGCGGACATAAGGGCCCGCTTCGGGGATACGGACACGAGCGGGCCGACGCTGTCGGTCATGTCGTTCGGGTTCGCACGTGGCGTCCCGCGCAATGCCGACTTGATGTTCGACATGCGATTCCTGCGCAATCCGCACTGGGTGGACACATTGCGCCCCTTAAGTGGACTGGATCAGCCGGTCTCCGATTATATTGCGCAGGACACGGCGTATGAGGACGTGGCAAGCCGCATCGAGGCGCTTTTGATCAGCCTGATCCCCCGCTATCAGGCCGAAGGCAAATCCTATGTGACGGTCGCCTTTGGTTGTACCGGCGGACGGCACCGCAGCGTCCATATGGCAGAGCGCGTGGCAAAGCGGTTGCGCGATGCAGCATTTTCGCCCACGGTCACGCATCGCGATCTCGCCAGGCGCCCCGATGACTTGACAGAGGGTACCGATGCGCGCGGGGGCAGCAAAGGGGCGTTGGAAGAGCAATGATCGGTCTGGTGCTGGTGACGCATGGCGGGCTCGCCACTGAATTCGTCACGGCCATGGAGCATGTCGTGGGCCCGCAGCGCGCGGTTGCCGCCATTGCCATCGGGCCGGATGATGACATGGAAGTGCGCCGCGCCGACATTGCTGCCGCCATTGCCGAAGTCGACAGCGGCCGCGGCGTCGTTGTTCTAACCGATCTCTTCGGCGGCACGCCTTCCAACATGGCGATTTCGCTCATGCAGCCCGGGCGGGTCGAAGTGATTGCGGGGATCAACCTGCCGATGCTGATCCGCCTCGAGGGCGCCCGGCGGACGATGACCGTACGCGACGCCGTGGCCGCCGCGCGAGAGGCCGGCCGCAAATACATAACTGTAGCATCCGAAGTTCTGGGTGACATGCACGGCGAGCAGGCGGCATGATCAGCCGCACCATCGAGATCACCAACCGCCGTGGCCTGCACGCGCGGGCGAGCGCCAAGTTCGTGACGTTGGCGAGTACCTTACCCGCCAGGGTCGAAGTCGAAAAGGACGGCGCGCGCGTCGTCGGCACGTCGATCATGGGGCTCATGATGCTGGGCGCTGCCATTGGCGACACCGTGACGATCACTGCCAGCGGCGACGGCGCCGAAGAGGCCGTGGCTGCCCTGTCCGAACTGGTGGAGAACAAGTTCGGGGAAGAGTGATGCCGGTTCGCGAGATCACCGGCTTTTCCAACCCCCTCGTCAAGCAGGTGCGGAGCCTGCGCGACAAGAAGCACCGTCGCGTCGAGGGAAGGTTCCTGGCGGAAGGGTTGCGCATCCTAACCGAAGCGCTTGACCAAGGGGTCGCGCCCGAGATGCTGTGGCGGACACCCGACAGCGCCGACCACCCGCTGGTGAAACGGCTGGAGGCAGCGGCGGGTGAGGTCTTCGTGACGAGCGCGGATATCCTGTCGAAGTTGAGCGGCAAGGACAATCCGGGCAGTGTCGTTGGCGTCTACGCCGAATTTCTGACACCGCTCGAAGCCCTCGACCGAACCCGCGCCGACATCTGGATCGTCGCGCAGGCGCTGAGGGATCCCGGCAATCTCGGCACGATCCTGCGCACCGGCGATGCTGTGGGTGCCGGCGGGCTGATCCTGATCGATGACTGCACCGACCCGTTTTCGGTCGAGGCAGTGCGCGCGAGCATGGGCGCCATTTTTACCCAGAGCATTTCGACCGCAAAATGGCCCGAGTTCACCGACTGGCTGCGCGGCGGCCCGGGGCAACTCGTCGGGACCATCCTGAATACGCAGACCGATTATCAGGCCGCGCGCTACGAAAGCCCGACGTTCATCCTTGTCGGCAACGAGGCGCAGGGCCTGCCTGCCGATTACGAATCAGCCTGCGACCTACTTGTCAAAATGCCGATGCTGGGCAAGGCTGACAGCCTGAATGTGGCGGTTGCAACAGCGGTCATGGCGTATGAGGTGCTCAATCAGGGGCGGTCGGTTTAGCCGACAAACAAGACCTTATGTTCGTCGGCAATCGCAGCCAAACGACCGTCGCCCGTCCATAATCGCGTATCAGGTGTTGCCATGGCCGACGCCAGCAAATGGGCATCGATGACGCCGATACCGCGTGAAAACCAGCGGTTATCCTCGATCGCGCGCAAGACCTCATGGTCGCTTGCCAGTTCAGCTGCCGGCAAACGGTCCAGCGCAGCCAATATGGCGAAACGATCTTTCAGGCTTCCCATCGCCATTTCCCCGCAAACCGCAGGGTGTCCGAGCACCCGGCGGTGCCTGAGCAGCACATCGAGCGAGGTAAGCGGGACCCGGAAATGATCGATCCAGACCGACGAATCGACGAGAATCACGCAGCCAAAGAACGCCGACGGGGCGCCGCTTCGGCTTCAGGATCACTTCCGCCCATTGCTGCCAGACGCCGCGATGCCTCCCATTCGACGAGCATTTTGAGGCCCTTTCGAACGACATCCCCGGTGCCTTGCGTTCCCGCATAGCGCTTGGCGATCGCAAGCAACTCATCGTCGATGGTTAACGTCGTCCGCATCAGGCCGTTCCTTCTGCATCAAGCATAGCATCATTTGATGCAATTCTTGATGCAACTGGATCTTGCGTGGCTACCAGTTTCACGAGCGGCCGTGTGCTTTGCTCGACGATGGGCAAGGTTTCGATCGCCTTGTTTCCCGTATCGATGTTGAGAGATTCAAACCGCCTGGCCTGCGTGAGGACATTCGATTCCAGGCTTCCCACGAACGCGTTATATGCACCCACGGCCGTATCAAGATTCTTGCCCAGGCGTCCGACATGGCTGCCCATCACCGCCAGCCGCGCATAGAGGTCCTTGCCCAGTTCGGCGATCTCGCGCGCTTGTCCAGCGAGCTTCTCCTGCCGCCACACCGCCGCCACGGTCCGCGCGATAGCAATCAAATTGGTTGGCGTTGCCAGCAACACTTTTTTGTCGAAGGCAAAGTCCCACAAGGTCGGGTCGTTTTCGAGCGCAGCTGAAAGGAAGTGCTCGCCGGGCACGAACATGATCACATAATCGGGCGCATCGGCGAACTGGCTCCAGTAGTTCTTGTTGCCGAGCGAATTGACGTGCGTCCGCATCGAGAGCGCATGCGCGGCGAGGTGTGTCCCCCGGTCGGTCTCATCAACCGCCCCGAATGCGTCTTGATACGCATTCAGTGACACCTTCGCGTCGATCACGAGGCTCTGGCCGCCCGGCACGCGGATGATAACGTCTGGGCGCAATCGCCCGCCATCCTCGAGCCCAATGCTGACCTCGGTCTGGAAGTCGGCATATTCTGACAGGCCGCAGCTTTCGAGCACGTTTTTGAGTTGTTGTTCACCCCAGCGCCCGCGTGCCTTGGGTGCATTGCGCAAGGCGTTGACCAGTTTGGCCGCCTCGCCCGAAACGCGTTCGGTACCGACACGCATTGCTTCGATCTGGCCTTTCAGGTCGCCGAACGCATCGCGACGCTCTGCCTCGACCTTGGCGACACCCTCCTCATAGCGTTGCAAACGTTCGGTGACCGGCTGAAGCAGTGCCTTCAACCCCTGCCCCGTCGTTTCCTCCGACTGCTTGAATCGCGCATCGGCGCGTTCGAGGAATTGGCGTTGGGCGGAATCGAGCAACTTGGCGGCGGTCTCTCCGAATTGCGCGCCGAGCGCGTCCTTGGCCTCGGTTAGTTGCCTCAACTGGGCTTCGTACGACTCGGTTCGTGCACCGTGATCGGCCCGCAAG
This sequence comes from Sphingomonas sp., assembly GCA_049318505.1. Taxonomy (GTDB): domain Bacteria; phylum Pseudomonadota; class Alphaproteobacteria; order Sphingomonadales; family Sphingomonadaceae; genus Sphingomonas_O. Next base: position 12,548 of record JBMOGG010000011.1, read on the forward strand.
GCGGCGATCGTCGAATTGGCCTCCTCACGTTCGCGTTCCACCTCGTCGAGCGTCTTGCGGAGCAATTCGGCCTGATCGGCGCGCACCTGCACCCCTGCAAGTTCGACGCGCACGGTTGCCGCACTTCGCGCGCCGAGCAACCAACCGATGAGCGCGCCAAGCACCAACGCACCCAGAGCGAACCCGATTGCCTCGGTGGTCATCGACGAGCATCCGACTGGAAACCGCCAAGGGTCACATCAAGGTCACATCTGACGCAGTGTTGCCGGCTGGTCACGACTTGCAAATTCGAAAGCGACAAAGACGGTTTCATCACAGGAACGTAACTGGAACAGCCAGCGTAGGAAAGCAGTTTCTACGGCCTCTACTCAAGCGGCCTTCTTCAACTTGGCGAGCTTTCGCAACACCATCTCGCGCTTCAGCCGGCTGAGGTGGTCGATGAAGAGAATACCCTCGAGATGGTCCATCTCGTGCTGGAGGCAGGTCGCCAGCATGCCGTCGATCCGTTCGTCGTGCTGGACGCCGTCGAGATCCATCCAGCGCGCGCGACAGGTCGCGGGGCGCTCGACATCGGCATATTGGTCGGGCACCGACAGGCAGCCTTCGTTGTAGACCTTTGTCTCTTTGGCTGGCTCGAGGATTTCCGGATTGATGAAAACGCGCGGGTCGTTGATCGTCCGGGGTTCTTCGCCGTTTTCGCCCTCGACCTCACGCTGCAGGTCGATCACCAGCAAACGCAAGGGTTCGCCGACCTGAATGGCGGCAAGTCCGATGCCGCGCGCGTCGTACATCGTTTCGAACATGTCGGCGACGAGCGTGCGGAGGTCGTCGTCGATCGTTTCGACCGGCTTCGATTTCAGGCGCAACCGGAGGTCGGGCGCTTCGATGATGGGGCGTATGGCCATGACGCTCAGGTAAGAATTGCAAGGCGGCTGGTCAATATCGTGGTCGCTATGTGTGCGACATGGCTTTGGTTTCTGCAAATCCTTGCTAGGGTCCGCGCTCGCGGGGGAGACCATCCATGATCCGATTGCTGCTTGCTATTGCCATGCTGATCGGTGCCCTGCCCGTCGACGCCGCAACCATCTATGTGCGCGCCGGGAGGCTGATCGATCCCGAGCGCCAGACCGTCGAGGAGGACAGGGTCATCCGTATCGACGACGGCAAGATCGTCAGCATTGGTGGTGACGGTCGCCTGCCGGCGCAATCGACGGTCGTCGACTGGTCGCGCAAGACGGTGCTGCCGGGCCTCATCGATCTGCACACGCATCTGGCCGATGGGCTGAGCCTGCCCCATCCGGCTGATATGCTGTCTGTATCGCCCGCCACAAGCGTGCTGGCGGGGGCTGGAGCGGCGCGTACGACGTTGCGTGCCGGGTTTACCACAGTTCGCGATACGGGGGTGTACCGGGGGCTGACCGATGTCGCCCTGCGCAACGCCATCGACGCGGGACAGGTCGACGGGCCGCGCATGTTTGTTGCGGGCGCCTATCTGACGGTGCCCGGCGGCGGCGGCGACATCACGGGCATCGCCACCGACGTCGGCGTGCCTGCTGATTTTCGGTTGGGGGTTTCGCGCGGTCCCGAAGAGGCGCGACAGCATGCGCGCTTCCTGCTCCAGCGCGGGGCCGATTTCATCAAGATCATCGCGAGCGGCGCTGTCCTCGCGCTCGGTGGCGAACCGGGCCAGGAAGAAATGACCGAGAACGAGATGCGCGCGATCTGCGCCGAGGCTGCCGAATGGGGAAAGTACTGCATCGCGCACGCGCATGGCGTGCGATCGATCAAGGCGGCGATCCGGGCGGGCGCGCGGACCATCGAACACGCGACCTACGTCGACGATGAGGCCATCGCGATGGCCAGGGCCAAGGGTGTCTGGCTGTGCATGGATATCTACAACGGCGACTATACCGAGGCAGAAGGCGCCAGGCTGGGCCTGCCGGCCGACTACCTGCGCAAGAACCGCGAGACGACCGATATTCAGCGCGTCGGGTTCGCCAAGGCCGTCAAGGCCGGGGTCCGCCTGGGTTTTGCGACCGATGCCGGGGTCTATCCCTATGGCACGGGCGCTCGCCAGTTTGCCTATATGGTCCGCTACGGCATGACGCCGATGCAGGCGATCCGCGCGGCCACGGTGGAGGCAGCTGCCGCCCTGCGGCTGGAAGGCCGCATCGGCTCACTGAAACCGGGGGCCTGGGGCGATCTGATCGCGGTCGACGGCGACCCGATCGCCGACATACGCGTGCTCGAGACCGTGCATGGCGTGATCAAGGGGGGCGTGCCTGTCGCCCAGTAGCACCCTCGCCGCATCACGCCTCCCGAGCCGGGCTCCCACAACTCGATCGGATCAGCTTTGAGGTCATGAATGCGCGCGAAGTGACCGACCCCTGGTGCATCCCATTCGGGATTGGTCAGCACATCGACCCCGCAAGCGCGTAACGAGTCGAGCAGTGTGTCGATACCGTCGACGCGCAAATTGAGCATCCACTGGCGATGTGCCGGGAAAGAGTTGGTATCGGCCTTGAAGGGCGAAAAGACTGTCTGCCCTGTCTGCTGGTCCCACAGACCCTATTCGCCGCCGCCGACGCCCAGATGTTTGGCGTACCAGGCCCCCAGCGCCTTGGGATCCTTCGATCGGAAGAACAGGCCGCCAATGCCGGTTACGCCCATGATGTCGCTCCCCTAGCCGACTGGGCGTCGCGCCCTAAGCGCCTGTGCGAGCGTGCCGTCGTCAAGATAATCGAGCTCACCGCCCACGGGAAGACCATGTGCCAGCTGCGTCAGGCGGATGGGGAACCCCTCCAGCCGGTCGGCAATGTAATGCGCGGTCGTTTGCCCCTCGAGGGTGGCATTCATCGCCAGGACGACTTCGTCGACTCCGCCTTTTTCCACACGCGCGACCAGCCGGTCGATCGTCAGGTCTTCGGGCCGGATCCCGTCGAGCGCCGACAGCCGGCCGCCGAGTACGTGAAAGCGGCCCGGGAACAACCGACCGCGATCGAGGGCCCAGAGGTCGGCGACTTCCTCGACCACGGCAATGCTGCGGTCATCGCGGCGCGGATCGGCACAAATGCCACACGGATCGCTGGTGTCGATGTTGCCGCAGATCTGACATTCGGCAAGCCGCTGATCGACGGCCTCCAGCGCGCGCAGCAGCGGCACGAGCGCACCTTCGCGCTTTTTGAGGAGATGGAGAACCGCACGCCGCGCCGATCGCGGCCCGAATCCGGGGAGCCGGGCAAGTGCAGCAGACAATGCTTCGATTTCGGGAGAGGCCATAAACGAGACATAGCCGCTTCATGTGGTGCTTGTCGAAGGCCTGTCCTTCACATTACCGGCAGTTTACAACGGACATCGACGGAACGACGTCCCATCGGTTGAGGGCGAACGATATGGCATTGCGCGTTATTTTCATGGGGACGCCCGACTTCGCTGTGCCCAGCCTCGACGCGTTGGTTGCGGCAGGACACGAGATCGCGGCCGTTTATACCCAGCCGCCGCGGCGCGCAGGCCGGGGCAAGGCGATGTCGCCATCGCCGGTCCATGTCCGCGCCGAAGAACTGGGGCTGGTCGTTCGCACGCCGGAAAAACTGCGCGAGCCCGTCGATCAATTCGGGTTTGCGGCACTCGGTGCCGATATCGCGGTGGTCGCAGCCTATGGCCTGATCCTGCCGCGCCCAGTGCTGGAAGCGCCCCTCCTGGGCTGCGTCAACGTCCATGCGTCGCTGCTGCCCCGCTGGCGTGGCGCCGCGCCAATCCAGCGCGCCATCCTCGCCGGCGACAGCCTGACGGGCATCACGATCATGCAGATGGAAGCTGGCCTCGATACCGGGCCGATGCTGGCGCGGGCAGTGACGTCGATCGACCAGAAGACGGGCGGCGAACTTACGGCAGAACTGGCGCGCATGGGGGCCGGGCTCCTGGTACAGACACTCGCAAATACACCGCCGCCGGTCGTCCAGCCCGAAACGGGCGTGACCTATGCGGCCAAGATCGAAAAGGCCGAAGCGCGCATAGACTTTACGCTGGGTGCGCAGGCCGTCGAGCGGCACGTTCGTGCCTTTGCCCCCACGCCGGGCGCTTGGTTCGAACATGGCGGAGAGCGCATTCGCGTGCTGGAAGCCGAAGTCATCGAGGGCGGCGCTGATGCGGGATTAGTCGCCGAAGAAGGGCTGATCATCGGCTGCGACGTCGGATTGATACGACTGGCGGTCGTCCAGCGTGCAGGCCGTGCCGCGATGCGTGCTGAAGACCTGTTGCGCGGCTTTGCTATTCCTGTTGGCACCGTGCTGGCGTGACGCGATTTCGCCTGACGGTCGAATATGACGGTCGGCCTTATATGGGGTGGCAGCGCCAGCCCCATGGCCCGTCGGTCCAGGGCGCGATCGAGGATGCCGTGCGCCGGACTTTTGGCGAAGTGGGCGCGGTTCATGCCGCAGGCCGTACCGACGCCGGCGTCCACGCGCGCGGCATGGTCGCGCATGTTGACCTTGAACGGCCGATCACGCCCTTTCGACTGCTCGGAGCACTCAATGCCGGGCTGCGACCAAACGCCGTTTCGATCCTTGAGTGCGCGGTCGTCTCTGACGACTTTCACGCACGTTTCCAGTGTCTTGGGCGGCATTATGAATATCGGATCGTAAATCGACGACCACCCCTTACATTCGAAAGCGGGCTTGCATGGCGGCTACCGGTCGCGCTCGATGCCGAGGCGATGCACAAGGCGGCGCAACGGCTGGTGGGACGGCATGATTTCACGACGTTTCGATCGGTACATTGCCAGGCCGACTCGCCGGTGCGGACGCTCGACCGGCTTGACGTCGTGCGTGAAGGGAGCGCGATCACCGTGCATGCGAGCGCGCGGTCGTTCCTGCACCATCAGGTCCGGTCGATGGTCGGTTGCCTGTCGCTGGTCGGGCGCGGAAAATGGTCGGCAGACGATCTTCAGGCAGCGCTTGAAGCAAAGGACCGCACCCGGCTTGGCCTCAACGCCCCGCCCGACGGCTTGTACTTCATCCGCGCCGATTACTAGCCAAGCAGCGCCAGCGCCTTTTCGAACATCGCAAGCTGCCACAAGAGGCGTCCGTGGTCGCGCTTTCCGGCAATGTGGTCCGCGGCGACGCGCTCAAGGGTCGCCCGTTCGAACCAGCCGGTGTCGGCCAGGCCCGCCAGCCGCTGCGCCTCGCCCGAAAGCGGGCCACGGAACCATGCGGATACCGGGGTCACGAACCCCATCTTGCGCCGGTAGAGGATGTCATCGGGAAGGACGCCGCGCATCGTGCGCTTCATCAGCCATTTCCCCTCTCCCCGGCGCAGGCGCGTCGAGACGGGAAGTGTGGCGGCAAATTCGACGAGGCGGTGGTCGAGCAGCGGCTCGCGCGCCTCAAGACTGACGGCCATGCTGGTGCGATCGACCTTGGTCAGGATATCGCCGGGCAGCCAGATCTTGAGATCGGCATATTGCGCGCGGTCGAGGGCGTCGCGCGCCGGGGCGCCGGCCATCGCAGCGATATAACGGTCCTCGGCGCGGTGGCCCTGCAGGCTGCGCGTGAAACGCGCCGAAAAGAGCGTGGCACGTTCTTCGGGCAGCGTGACGCCCACGGCCCGCGCATAGGCCTCATCCCCGCCGAGGGCGAGCGCCGCAAAGGTTGACTTGGCCCGGAATATCTGGGGCGCCCAGTCGGCCTTGGGGTAGACGCGGGCAAGGCCGCCGAAGACCGGCTCGCGCCAGTTCTGCGGGACAAAGCTGCGCACGCGCTCCTCGGAATGCTGGAATTTGTAGCGGCGGTAGCCGGCAAAGATCTCATCGCCGCCGTCGCCCGACAGCGCCACGGTGACGGTCTCGCGGGCGAGCTGGCTGACGCGCCAAGTGGCGAGCGCCGAGGCGTCGGCAAAGGGTTCGTCGAACATGCGCGCCACCGTGTCGGCGGCCGCGTAATCGTCGGACGCGACGATGCGGCTGCGGTGGTTGCAGGCAAAGCGGTTCGCGATTTCGGCGGCATAGCGGGTTTCATCATGCGCCGCGCTGTCGAAGCCGATCGCGCAGGTCTGGACCGGCTGGGTCGACGCCTCTGCCATAAAGGCTACGACGCTCGACGAATCAACCCCGCCCGACAGGAAGGCGCCAAGTGGCACATCGGCCACCATGCGCGAGGCGACGGCGGCACGCAGGTGATGCCGCATCTCCGCTTCGAGATCGGCGACCGATCCCTTGGCACGTTGAGAGAAATCGACATCCCACCAGCTTTGGGGCGCGGGAAACGCCTTGCCACGTTCGAGCAGCAGAAAGCTGGCGGCGGGAAGTTTCCGGACGCCGTCGATCCAGCAGCTGTCGTCAGGCACGTAGCCGAGCGCGAAAAAATCCTCGATCGCCTGCGGATTGAGTTCGCGACGGACGGCTGGATTGGCGAGCAAGCCTTTGAGTTCCGAAGAAAAAGCAATACTCCCATCAGCCAGCGGTACAAAGTATAGTGGCTTCACGCCCAGCCGGTCACGGGCCAGGAACAGGCACTGTCGCGCCACATCGAGCAGCGCAAAGGCGAACATGCCGTTGAGGCGCGAGAGCAACTCGGGACCCCAGGCCCGCCAGCCATGAATCAGCACTTCGGTGTCGCTATTGGTCCGAAAGACAGCGCCGCGGGCCTGAAGCTCGCGGCGGACCTCGGCGAAATTATAGATCTCGCCGTTGAAAACGACGACAATCTGTTCGTCGGCACTGAGCATGGGCTGGGCGCCGCCGCCCAAATCGATGATCGACAAACGGCGGTGGCCGAGGCCGACCCCTCGCGCGGTCCACACGCCACCGCCATCGGGCCCCCGGTGTACCATGGCATCGGTCATGGCCACGACGCGCGCGGGGTCGACCGGCTTGGGCGTGCTCAGGTGGAAGATGCCGGCAATGCCGCACATGAAGACTAGCGCCCCTTTGCCTGGGCGAGCATGGCGGCCACGCGCCGCTGTGGATCGCCCATATCGCCGACGAAGGCAACCAGCGCGTCGTGCGCGCCCTTCCCCTCTGCCGATACGACCAAGGTCGCGGCGGACTGGTCGCTGCCGGTCAGCCGTGCCCTGAGCGTGGCGAGCTTCACGCCCGTACGCCCCTGCATGGCCACGCCGCCGACGACCCAGAAGGTCGCAGCCTCGCGCTCGGCTTTGCCAGGGCCCATCAGCCGCTCAGATTTACCGCCGGCAAGCGCCGGTAAGTCGGCCGCCCAGGCCCAATGGCTGGCAGGATCGGCGGCCCCCTGGCCGAAAGCGACAAGCTCGCGGCCGCGCTCCTGCCACCCGTAGAGCGCAATGCCGATGTCGACGCGCTGACCGGCCGCGTTGCCATAGCGACCGAACAGCCGATGGTCGGCTCCGTCGAAGCGCGGCGTCCACGGCGTTGCTGGTTGGTCGCCAACACGGGTCCAGCCTGGTATGACCAGCAAGTCGACCGCCGCCGGTAGGGCGCTGCGTCCTGCAGTGGACGCGATGTCGTCCCACATCGCTGGCAGCGCAGCGACCCCAATGACGAGCGGCGCCAAGACCAGTGCTGGTGTCACAGGCTTCCAGACAGCAAAGACCCTGCCGCCCAGCCAGTCCTCGCCAAGACGCCTGTCGAAAAATGGCCAGGCCGCACCCATGATCGCGATGGTGACGAGCGCGAAGAACACCCAACCATAAACGATGTGGTCGAACCCTGTCGCGGCCTTCACGCCCACAGCTTCGGCGGCAAAGATCGTTGCCCAGGCGCGGACGCCATTGGCGAGCACGGGAATGATGATGGCGGCCGCCATGAACAATGTGCGGCGCAACGGTGAACGGAAACAGACATTTGCGACAAGTGCGCCATAGGCAACCATCGCGACGAGGAACTTCACCCCTGCGCAGGCCTCGGCCACTTCGAACCAGCCGGCACGGGTCGTGATGAACACCCCGTCGATGCTGGCCGGTACGCCGGTGACATCCAGCAAGGCCATGGTCATTCTGGCTGTAAGCGTCTGCATCAGAGCGGTGAATTCGTCACCGAACGGTACCAGAAAGATCAGGTAGAATAAGGGAAAGAGGATAGCCCTTGTGACCGCAGGCCCCAGGGTCGCGACAACGCAGGACTGGAGCATCAGGATCAGCCCCACATGCCGGACAATCGCCACGCCGCCGGCCTCACCGCCCAGCCAGACCAGTGCCGCGCCGAAGACCAGGACCAGCCCAGGCAGCCAGCCGGCAGGCGCGACCTGCGCGACTTCCGCACGCCGCAGCCACAGGAGCCAGCCGATGATCGGCAGAATATACAGGCAGTGCTGGTAGGTCGAGATGTTCCACCAGAGTGCGGCCATATCTGCAGCGTCGCTGCCGAAGATTGTCAGCAGCGCGGTAACGGCGAAAGCCAAAGCGAGGAGCGGTCGTCGCCAAACGGCTTTGGAGACAGATTGCGGCTCCCCAACCTCCTTCCCCAAGACGAGGGGATTTGCGGTATCCCGCGTCATGCGACCAGCTCCGCCAGTGGCGCAAGGCGCGCGGCCCAGCTGTAGCGTCCGCAAACCCGGGTACGCGCCGCCGCTCCGACCGTCTGGGCGTGGATCGGATCTGTGAGAAGCGCAGTTATCAGCGCTGCCTGAGCCGATGGCGTCTCAGCGACCAGCAGTTCGGCGCCTATTTCGGTATCGATCCCTGCGGCCGCAGCGGGTGACGCGACGACAGCTTTGCCCATCGCCATTGCCTCGAGCACCTTGTTCTGGATGCCGCGTGCCAAAGCGAGTGGCGCCACGACGACGTCGGCTGCCGCGAGCCAAGGCCGCGTATCGGCGACTTCCCCGGTGACGATGACATTGGGTGCGGCGAGCGCGCGCACCGCCGCGGTCGGCGCCCGGCCAACGATTGCGAAACTGGCGGCGGGGAGCAGCGGCAGGACGTCTCGGACGAAGGATTTCACGGCCTCGACATTCGGTGCATAGTCCATCTGGCCGGTAAAGACGATCAGCGGATGCGGCGCCTGGGCGGGCTCAACACTTTGGGGCGCAAAGTGCGCGGCGTCGACACCATTTTCGATCGCAAGCGCGGGAAGGCCGGTCGCCGAGGTGAAAAGGGCCGCTTCCGCGGTGCTGACAAAGAGCGACGCATGGGCGGCCCTTGCCGCCGCCGTCTCAAAGGCGAGCAGGCGTTTGGCCTCATGGCGCAGCGCGATGCCCGCCAGCCCCCGGGCATCTGCACCCTGTTGGGCGAATTTGGCCGAATCCATATCGACAAAATCCATGATGAAACGCGCGCCCGTCCCTTGCGGCACATAATGCGCCATCTGCCCGGAAAAGGCGAAGATCGTCGCAATCTTTCCCTGCGCAAGCCGCTGGCTTACCGCCAGATGCAGCATGGGCAGCGAGAAGAGTTCGACCGACGCGGGACGGCCAGTGAGCAGAGCGCGCGCGACCGCGCCGCCCTTTGAGGCGGGGCGCAGCGCCGTCGTCACGCTGGCGGCGACGGTTTCGACCTTGGCGATGTGCTGGCGGTCCTCGGCACTGTCGATGGGCGTGATGACATGGACGGGCCGCAGCTTCGCCAGCGCCTCCAGCATGTGCCAAGAGCGGATGCGGTCGCCACGATCTGGCGGCCAGGGCAAACGGTGGGCGAGGAAGAGTATTTCGGTTCGGCTCACCCCAACCCCCGAGCTATCATGGGGCCCAGGCGGTTGGCGATGGCCAGCGGAAGTTTCGACCAAAGTTTGACCTGAAGACTATATTTAGGATCGAGCGGATTGACGCTGCGCTTGGGCCGGCCATCGAGTGTTCTCGAAGCATAGACAAGGGGTTGACCCTCGAATCCCCAATTGTGTTTGAACTGCGCGGCACCCGTGCCGGTCTTGGACCGGCCAAAGTCAAAAGCGGTACAGCCGCGCCCGCGTGCGTGGCGCATCAGCGCGAAATACATCATGTCGTTCGCCCGCCAGGTGCGGGCCGCTGCCGTGCCGCCGCCCCAATAGGGCATGACGATCGCGCGGTGATAAAGGCTCAAGACGCTGGCCAGCGGGACCCCGTCCTTGCGGACCGTCAAAATGTCGGCGTCGTCGCCAAACGCGTCCAAGACTTCGGCGAACAGGGATTTGGGGAACACCGGCGTACCAAGGTTACGCACGCTGGTCGCATAAACACCATAGTGCGCGTCGCGGTCACCGACGTCGACCGTGAGATCAAATCCTAGTGCTTTGCGCACTTCGGCGCGCTGCTTTCGGGGAATGGCGAGCAATTCGGCCTCGTCATCGGCGGCGAGCGGGCGCGTGAAACCAAGATAGCTTGCTTCGTCGCGGTCCCATCCGACAGGCAGATAGCCACCCCTGAGTTCGACGCCAGGACAGGAAAGCCGGGAGGCCAGTCTCAGGGCTTCAGCGGCGAGCGCTTCACCGGCTTCGTCGCTATCGCACACGATGCCGCCACCGACTGCAAAGCCGCTTGAGGCAAGTGCGCGACCGAACAGCGGGGAGTGCAGTTCGGTGAGAGGGAGGATGCCCCTAATTTCCCTTTGCCCCAAGCCTTGGGTATCCTCGGCCAGCAGCACATGCGCCGTCTGCCCGCAGCCTCGGGCGACCGCCCGACACCATTCCAGCCGGTGAAATGCCGTCACACCGGCATGCGCCGCCACATATCCCGCGATCGCCGCTTCATCGTCGTAGGTGGCGAGGCGAACCCTCATCAGCCCAGCCGGGCGCGTTCGTGCGAGACCACGGCATCATAACGGCCCCAGGCAAAATCGCTGGCCAGCCGTCGCAGCTTGCCGGCCATTGCCGAAAGATTGGTATAGTGGCGCAGTTTTGAGCGCAGCGGCGCGTCGGCCACGAACGGCTGGCCGGGATCCATATCCCATGGATGGAAATAGAATGTTGCCGGCCTGCCCTGCTTGTTCACCCGCGTGACAGCGTGGCGCGAGAGAGCATAAGGAAAAAGGCGGAAAAAGCCGCCGCCCGCGCCGAACTTCTTTCCGGCGAGATCGACAACGCTGACGGGAAGCTCGATCAGCGCGCTGTCGGCAACGGGCCGGAAGGCGAACGGCGGCGCCTCGCGCCAGCCATAATGATCGTGCTGCAACGGCGCGACGCTCGACGAATAGCCATAGCCGGTCTCGGCAAGGATCTCGTGCGCCCAGGGCGTGCGCAGGTCGATCGAGAAGCTGGGCGCGCGGTAGCCGGTTACGGCGACACCGCTTGCGTCCTCCAGCGCCTTGCGCGCGCGGTCGATGTCGGCGCGAAACTGTGCCGGGCTCATGGTAAAGACGCGGACATGATCCCAGCCATGACTGGCGACTTCATGCCCGGCATCGAAGATGCGGCGGATCAGTGCAGGATGCGCCTGTGCAATACACCCAAGCGTGAAGAAGGTCGCCTTGACCCCTGCAGTGTCGAAAAGGGCGAGCACGGCGTCCGTGTTGCGTTCGACGCGCACTTCCTTCGTCGGCCAGTCGGCGCGCGAAATTGTGCGCTCGAACGCGCCGACCATGTACCAGTCCTCGACATCGACCGAGAGCGCGTTGAGCATGGCGACTTCTCTAGTGAAGTCAGGCTGGACGCGCGCGCGGGAAATCCTGCTGGACGGTTTCGTCGCGCTCGACCCAGTCGATCATCAGCGTCAGTACGCGGCGCATTGCCGCTTCCTGTGCCTCGAACTGGCTTTCGAGCAGGGCGATACGGGCTGCAAGTTTTTCTGCACGCAAGTCGGACTGGGAGAGGGCGAGCAAGACGTCGTCCCGGTGGAGGCTGGAGTCGGCCGGTTCGGCTTTTGCTGTCGCCACGTCGATCACCTCTGCAAGCGCGGATGCGGTGATTGGTGAAGGTTTCGCGGCCTCCAGTTTGGCCCCAAAATCGGCGACGACCGTATCGACCAGGCGCGCGTCGATCTCTTCGGCGCCTTCGATTGATGCGAGCAGCAATATCCGGGTCGCAAGCTGGTTGACCCGGCGCGGGATGCCGGCCGAGGCCGCATGCAGCGCGAGCGCCGCATCGGGCCGCACGCGCGGACGGCCGGTCCATCCTGCAACAGCAAGGCGGTGTTCGAGATAGGGCAGTATTTCCTCAGCGTTCATGCCCGCGAGGTGGTGCGTCGCGATCACGCGCTGGCGTAGCTGCTCGAGGACAGGCGACGCGAGGCGCTCGCGGAATTCAGGCTGGCCCAGCAGCAAGATCTGCAGCAGCGGGCGGCTTCCCGACTGGAAATTCGACAGCATCCTGAGCTCTTCGAGCGCCGAGACCGGCAGGTTCTGGGCCTCGTCGACGATCAGCAACGTCTTGCGCCCCTCGCGCGCGCGATCGACGAGATAGCGTTCGATGCGGTCGAGCAGCTGCGCCTTTGCGACGCCTTCGGTCGGCACGTCGAAACCTTGCGCCGCAAGGCGGAGGACATCATCGCCTTCGACCTGGGTCGAAACGAGCTTGACTACGGCCACCCGCGCCGGATCGAGCCGCTCCATGAGCAAGCCGACCAGCGTCGTTTTGCCGGCGCCGACTTCGCCGGTCACGACGATGAAGCCTTCTGCCTGCTGCAGGCCATAGCCCAGATACGCCATCGCCTTTTTGTGCGTGCTGCTTTCGAACCAGAATCGCGGGTCGGGCGTCAGCGCGAAGGGCGCTGCGGTCAGGCCGTAATGATCGGTGTAACTCATTGCGTAAACGCCCTGCCCCTAAAACGTGTACCGCGCGCCGAGCTGCGCTGCACCGACAAGGCTCGATTCGACCCCTTCGATGCTGTTGTAGTATAGCCCGAACGCGACAGCGCCTGAGAGACGCGGACCGAAGTTGTGGCGATAGCTCGCCGTGCCACCGACGCCCAGCACCCGCGGCGCGCCTGCCACGCCTGCATCAAACCAGTTGATATAGGTCGAGGTGTCGATAATCGACACGTCGTCGATCTGATATGTCACGCCGCCTTGGGCATAGATGCTGGCGTCGGTCGTGCCGTTGGTTGCAAAGCCTGCGACCGGCGGGGCGAAGAATTTGCGCTGCGCATAGCCAGCCGCGATCCCCCAACTGAGGGGACCGCTGGTTTTGCGATAGATCGCCCCGACGCCGCGGCTGCGATAGACGCCCTGTGACACCGATTGCAGCGCCGGCGACAGGCAGGCGCCCGCGCCCTGGCCCTCCCCGCCGAACACGCAGCCGCCGAACTGGTTGCTGAACGGATCGCGCGACACGACAAAACGCGTCGGCACCCGCGACAGTGCGCCGCCAACCTGTTGGCCAAACGTCGTGATGCCGTCATAGGCGCCGACCTGGAAAGATTCGTTTTCGCTGATCTGCCAGCTGAGATCGCCGGTATAGGTCATGCCGCCATAGCGGCGGCCGACCTTCGCCTCGAGCGAGGTCCGGCGACTGGGGCGCCACAAGACGCCGGTATCCCAGATGAAGCCCGACGTATCGTAAGAAAGGCGACGCGGCGACGCCGGGTCGGTGACATAACGGCCGTCCGGCGTCACAACCGGGTTCCCGCTGGCATCGAGCACCGGGTCGCGCTGACTGGCGGAGATTTTTTCATAGCCCGCGCCGCCGGTGACGGCGAACGTCGGGGTCAGCGGCACGACAATGTCGGCGCGCGCGAACTTGCCCTCATAACGCTGGTCGAGCTGGCTTGCGTCCTCTCGCGAATAACCGCCCGACACCGTCCAGCCAAAGGGCAGCAGCCCGCTCTTCATGCCAACGCTCAGGCCCGCGGAATGCCGCATCGCATTATCGAACGACCCGATCGTCGGGCTGCCACTCGGGAGGAAGGTCGGCGTCTCGGTCTCTACCTTGGTGTAGCCGAGCCGGTAGAAGCCGTTGACGTTGAGCGCGCCGACATTGGTCGAGAGCGAGGGGCCGACATAGGCCGAATAGAGCTGGCTGACGTTCGGCGGATCGCCGAGCCCGGGATTGAGCGCAGTGCCGCGAATGTCGGTGCGCGTCCGCGTGGCGAGCGCGCCACTTTCCAAGCTGAGCAGGTTCGGTACGATGTCAAAACGGCCGCGCGCGAGCCCGGAGATCACATGGGAATCGTCCGCGTTGCGGCCCAAACCCTTGCGATACTGATATTGCGCGCTGATCTGCGCATCGGCACGCGACGTACTCGTACTGGCGTCAATGCCAGCCGCGATCGAGGAATAGGTCGAAACGGGGCCACCATTCGTCAAATCGGCCAACGCCGTCTGGTCGATCTGGAGATATGGGTGAAGCTCGGTCCGCTTTTTCGCTTCGGCCGATGGCGCAAAGACGATGACTCCGGCGAGCATCGCAATGGGCAGGCTTCGCATCATGACTGATCCGATCCGTAATATGACCCGTAGGTCTTGTTGGTTCCAAAGAAACTCGCCCCATTGAGGAGCAGCGAAATGTCGTTGCAGCCATCGAGCAGCGCGATGGCTTCCTGAAGGTCCGATTCCTTCGTGCGGTCGGCACGGACGACCATCAGGATGCGCCCCACGCGGTGCGCAAGCACGGCTGCAGGCGATGCCGCGAGCGCAGGGGCCGAATCGATGATTACGATGCGCCGTTCATTCGCGCTGGCCAGACCTGCGATGAGCTCTGCCGCGCGCACCGACGACAGCAGTTCGGTGTCGTCGTTTGTCGCCTTTCCTGCGGGAAGAACCGACAGCTTGGGGATATCCGTCTGGATGATGAGCCGCTCGACGTCGAGATTTATGTCCGCGATAGCGTCAATAAGGCCTGCCGAGCCGGGCAACCCGAGCGTCGCGAGCACCTCAGGCTTGGCGACATCGGCGTCGACGAGCAGGACTTCGTTGTCGCGCTCGCTGGCCAGGCTGAGCGCCAGGTTGACCGCGCAGAAGGTCTTGCCCTCATTGGGCTGTGCCGAGCAGACGAGGACCATGCGGTCCTTCGGCGTCCGCTCACTCGGTTGAGCCCCCGTACGGAGCAAGAGTTGACGCTTAACGAGCCGGAATTCCTCGGCGAGCGTGTCAATGGTGGAATCCGGAATGATAAAGCCATTGTCGCGCAAAAGACTTCGGTCGACGGCGGCGACCGGACCAACATGCGCCGCCCCGGCGCAGGCAGGCGCGGTCCGCGTCTCGGGCACAGGCTGGACGGTGGCAGTCACGGCCGTAGCGGCGGCAGGTTGTGATCGCTTTTCCAAAGGCGGTGTGATGCCCCCCCGCCCCCTCAGCGCGGCACCGAAATCATAGACCTCAGCTGCCCGCTCGATCAGTGAAGCTGGCTCGACGCGGCGATTGTCGTTGCTCATCATTGCCTCGCTCACGCCACCATGCTCCGCTGGACAAACTCGACGACCATCAGCAACGCCCAGACGCCCACGAGCGCAGCGGTTCCGCCCGCGAACTGCTTTTGCCGCTTGCGGCGGACGATACGTTCTGACGGGGGGATGACCTCGGTAATCGTACCGATGACAGGTAAGCCGCTGGCGCGTTCGAGGCGTGTCGCGGTCGGATAGGTGGTCTGCAGCTGGCCATAGCCGAACGCGGTACCGACGCCTGCCCCCAGCGCCGCGAGCAGCACAAGCGTCAGCAGCAGGGGCCGGTTGGGCGAAGACGGCACCGAAGGCGCCGAGGGCGGATCAATAACATTGAACTTCACCGGCGAAGTCTGAGCCTGAACCTGGCCGCGCAGGCGCAGGTCCTCGCGGTTGGCGAGCAGCTTGTCATATTGCGTCTTCAGC
This sequence comes from Sphingomonas sp., assembly GCA_049318505.1. Taxonomy (GTDB): domain Bacteria; phylum Pseudomonadota; class Alphaproteobacteria; order Sphingomonadales; family Sphingomonadaceae; genus Sphingomonas_O. The sequence continues at coordinate 28,168 of JBMOGG010000011.1, forward strand.
GCCTGATAGTCGCGGTCGAGGCCGTTTTGTGCGGCGCTGAACTCCGGATCCGAGGCCTGAAGCGACAGGATGCGGTTGATCTCCCCTTCGAGCTGTGCCTTGCGCGCAGCAAGGGCGCTCGCCGTCGCCTGTTTTTCGGCCTGCATCGAGCGCAGGGTCACGTACATCGGATTCTGTGACGACGTACCGGGCGTCATGCGTGCGCCGCCCCCGCCCGTCACCTGTGCGCGAGCCAGCTGTCCGCGCAAGACGATCATGTCGGGATGATTATCCGTCCAGCCGCGCGCCTGACCGTCGGCGATCTGCCCCTGGATTTGTGCCACGCGCCCATCGACGCTGTTGATGACCGAACCGGGCGTCGACGTTGTCGCAGGGATACCCGCCAACTGGCCATTGACGGCGGCAAGCCCGCTGGCCGCTGCGGTATAGTCCGACGACACGCGCGAAAGCTCGCTGCGCGCAAGCGCGACGCGCTCAGCAATGGAACCGCCACCGGGCAAGGCACTAAGATATTTCGATTCGAATGTGGCGCGTCGCGCCTCGACCTGTGCGAGCTGCTGGCCACGTTGCTCGATCTGGGCGTCGAGGAACTTCAGGCTCGTGCCCGTTTCCGTCCGACCATCCCGCAGATTACCGTCGACGAACAGGTCGACCAGCTTTTGCACGACGGCCTTCGACAGCTTGGCGTTCTGGGCGTCGGACATGCTGCCTTCGGCGACCACCGCGCTTATCTTGAACAGATTGTCCTGCTCCGCGACGATGGTGATCGCCTTTTGCAAGACGCCTGCCTTGGCTATGATCTCGGCGTCGCTCGACACGTGATTGGCAAGGTCGGTGCTGCGCACGACCTTTTGCAGGTTATCAATCGAGGTCAGCAACTGGCGGACAGTTTCAATGTTGGCCTTCTGCTCGCCCGCCGACATGCCGACCTTGTCGGGCAACAGCGACGCTGCCTGCACGTAGATGCGCGCTTCGCTTTTGTAGGTGTTCGGAAACAGGCTGACGACGAGCCAGCCGAGCAGGCCCACGCCCCAGGCCACGCCGAGCGCGAGCCAGCGGCGGCGCCAAATGCCATGGAGCACAACCAGCGCTTCGTCGTATATATTGCCCAACGCCTCAGCCCTCAGAACGCGCTGGTCGGGATGATGATGACGTCACCGGGCTGAAGCCGGACGTTCGCCTTCGAATCGCCCTGCTTGAGCAAGCGACCGATGCGCAGCGCATATTCGGTCTGCTTGCCCGTGCCCTTGTCGAAACGGACGAGGCGCGCGCGGTCCCCGGCAGCATATTCGCTGAGGCCCCCGACGGCGATCATCGCGTCGAGCAGGGTCATGTTGGCGCGGAACGGGATCGACGCCGGTTTTTCGGTCGCGCCGACGACGCGCACCTGCTGCGAATAGGTACCCGAGAAATTGTCGACGATGACCGAGACGATCGGATCCTTGACGTAGCGCGACAGCTGTTCGCGCAAATCGTCCTGAAGCTGCGCGGCGGTCTTGCCGACGGCGGGCATGTCGGAGATCAGCGGGGTCGTGATGCGCCCGTCGGGCCGCACCTGAACCTTGGCGCCCAACTCCGGGTTGCGCCAGACGAAGATCGTGATCTGGTCGAGTGGCCCGATGACATATTCCTCGCCCGGGCCTTCGATCTGCTGGACGAAACTGGCCGGCGGCAGCTGGGGGCCCTTGCCCGTTCCGCCGGCGCAGCTGGTCAGCGCCATGGCGGCAAGCCCTGCCCCGAGGAAAAGCGACGAGCGCGTGCTTCGCATAACCCAAAATCCCTTGCACGTTCGGCGAGGTTGGCCGCGCACCGAACCCTTCCGGTCGCGCGTCACCTCGAAAAAGCCTGTCCATCTAAGGCGTAAGAGGTGAATATTGCGTTAGGACTGGTCCCGTCACGATCAGCTTTGGACGGTCGCTTCAGCCGTCAGCCGATCAGGCATTCCACCGCCGGGCCATGGCCGAGAAAGGCGGTCGGGCTGGCACTGGCACCATAGGCACCCGCCATGAAAACGGCGATGACGTCACCTACGTCAGCCAAGGGCAACGACACGCTTTCACCGAGCTTGTCGAGCGGTGTGCACAGGCACCCCACGACGTTCACGGTTTCGGTCGCGGGTTTGGCAAAGGACGTTGCCACAGCGATCGGATAGTTGCGTCGGACGACGGTGCCGAAATTGCCACTTGCGGCGAGCTGATGATGGAGCCCACCGTCGGTGACGAGGAAGGTTTCGCCGCGGCTGTCCTTTCGGTCGATAATGCGGGTCAGATAGACGCCGCACTCGCCGACAAGCCAGCGTCCAAGTTCGACGACGAAGCGGGTACCGGCAAGGCTTGCGGGCCGCGTCGCCAGGACCTCACCGAGATGCGCGCCGACCAAAGTGACATCAACCGTTGCATCGTTCGCGAAATAAGGAATGCCAAAGCCCCCGCCCAGGTTGACCAGGGGCGGCAGCTTGCCGACTTCTGTTGCCAGCCGGCCGGCGAGCGCGACTGTCGCTGCTTGCGTTGCTGCAATGGCTTCGCTGTCGAGGGCCTGGCTCCCGGCAAAGATGTGAAACCCCTGCCAGTCGGCCCCCTTATCGATCAGGCGGCGGACAAGCGAGGCAACCCGCTCGGCATCAACCCCGAAAGCCGCAGCGCCCCCGCCCATCTTCATGCCGCTGCCCTTCAGCGCAAAATCGGGATTCACGCGGATGGCAAGTTTGGGAACGATGCCAAGGCGATCGGCTGCGGCCAGGGCGCGGGTCGCCTCACCTTCGGACTCGAGGTTTAACGTCACGCCGCCGCGAATGGCCGCTTCGATCTCGTCGTCGCGCTTGCCGGGACCGGCAAAGGACACATGCGCGCCCGGCGCCGCGCGCTCGACCTGCGCCAGCTCGCCGCCTGAGGCGATGTCGAGGCCATCGACGAGCGCGGCAAGCGCGGCGATGACTTGTGGGTGCGGGTTCGCCTTGACGGCATAGTGAATGCCGACCCCGCCGGGCAGCGCCGCGCGCAACGTGGCAACCTTGTCGCGGACAATACCCAGATCATAGACGAAACAGGGCGATGCATCGCCAGCTGTCTCAAGGGCGCGGGCCATGCGGGCAGCGTCCCACCAGGGTGGAATGGCACCGAAGGGTTTCACTGGGCTTCGCCCCGGATCGCCGACCTGTCGATCTTCTCATTGGCATTACGGGGAAATTCGGCACGCCAGTCGATCGTTTTGGGCTGCATATGCGACGGCAGCTCGCGCTTCAGATACGCGGTCAGCATGTCGGTGTCACCGGTCCCGCGCACGACCAGCCGCGTGGCCTGCCCTGTTGCGGGATCGGGGATCGCATGGGCGACGGCCTCGGCCACGACGCCACTGGCGAGGGCTGCCTCCTCGATCTCGAGCGGGCTGATCCGGTGGCCGCTGGTCTTGATCATCTCATCGTCGCGGCCGACGAAGTAGAAAAGCCCTTCGACATCGCATGTTACCGTGTCCCCCGACCAGACGGCCGTCCCGCCGCTGGTCGACCAGGCCGGCGCAGGCTTGAACCGCGCGGTGGTGCGCTCGGCGTCCCGCCAATATCCCTGCGCAACCAGTGGTCCGGCATGCACCAGTTCGCCGGGCTGGCCAGGCGACGCTTCAGTGCCATCGGGCGCGACGGCCATGACTTCGGCAAAGGGAATGGCGCGGCCCATCGATGCAGGATGCGATGCCACCAGCGCGGGTGGCAGATAGGTCGAGCGGAAAGCTTCGGTGAGGCCGTACATGGGGTAGATATCAGCGTTCGGCACCCGCAGACGCAAGCGGTCGATGAGCGCGGGCGTCAGTGCACCGCCCGAGTTGGTGATCCGACGGATGGATTGTGCCGCCGGGGCGTTGGCCTCGACAAGCTGGAGCCAGAGCGGCGGGACGGCGGCAATCGTGGTGATTCCCTGGCGTTCGATCGCGCGCCAGACGTCTTTGGCCATCAGGAAATCGAACGGGTAGACCGCGCCACCCGCTTTCCATGTCGAGAACAGCTGGTTCTGGCCGTAATCGAAGCCGAGTGGCAGGACGGCGAGGGTCCGGTCATCGGGCTGCAGGCCCAGATAGTGCGCTACGCTGACGGCACCGAGCCAGAGATTTGTATGGCTGAGCATCACCCCTTTAGGATGGCCGGTCGAGCCCGAGGTGTAGAGGATGGCTGCCAGAGTGTCGGGATCGGCGGCCGAGGGAGGAAGAGGCCTCAGCTTTTCGCGGGAATCCTCTTCCAGCCACACGATACATCCTTCGGGCACATCGCCGGGCTTGAGCGTCGCCGCGCGCGCGGCACTGGTCAGCAGCAGCGATGCCGCGCTGTCGGCCAGGATATGCGCGACCTGCGCCCGCTTCAGTACAGGATTGACCGGCACGTGGACCAGCCCGGCGCGCGGTGCGGCGAGTGGCATCAGGCATGCCTCGACCGTCTTGGGCAGCCAGGTCGCCACCCGCGCCCCTCCCTCTGGCGCGTGCGCTTGCAAGGCGGCCGCCAGTGCGCCCACCGCCTGTTCAAACGCAGCATAGCTCATGGTTACCGTTTTGGTAACCAAAGCGGGTGCATCACGCCGCCCTGAAAGGGCGACATGGTCGATCGGGTAAGGCTTTGAATCAGGGACTTGCACCCGTAACAGGCTCCAGCAACATGCGCACAGCGGCGGGGATAACCCTATGCGGGTGAAGGGTGAAATATTTCGTGACTTCGACGAAGTCGAGCGTGTCGCCAAGGGGTCGCTCGATCGCAAAGCTGGCCGCCCGCTGTTCGAACGGCTCGACTGGTTCCGCCGGACATGGGCGTTTTGTCCGTCGGGCGACCGCCCGTTAATCGTCCGCGCGCGGGCCGACGGTAGCGACGCCTGGCTGTTCCTTGCGCAAACCGGCAGTGCCGCGGAAGGGCTGGCGAGTTGGTACACGCTGGCCTTTCGCCCCATCATCACTGGCACGTCGACAGACGCCACCGCCCGCGCCGTCATGGTTGCCATTGCCCGCTGCCTTCGGCCGCACCTCGCCGCCATTACGCTGGATCATGTGCCAACGGCCGATGCGGAGCTATTACGGAAGGGATTTTCCCACGCCGGCTGGATTGTGCATGTTAAACCCCAAACCGCGAACTGGAGCATCGACGTCAGCGGCAAGAGCTTTGCGAATTTCTGGGCGGAACGTCCCAGCCAGCTGCGCTCGACGGCCAGACGCAAGGCCACCAAAACGCCGATGGACCTCACGATCCACGACCATTTCAACCAAGACGCCTGGTCCGACTATGAAAGCATTTACGCCGACAGCTGGAAACCCGAAGAGGGCTCGCTGGATTTCGTGCGCGCCATGGCCGAAGACGAAGGCGCGGTAGGCGCGTTGCGGCTGGGCATTGCGCGCATCGAGGGCCGTGCTGTCGCTGCGCAATTGTGGACCGTCGAAAGTCATAATTCGGGCGGCATGGCGATCATCCACAAGCTGGCACACCGCGAGGACGTCGCCGAGCTTTCGCCGGGCACAATCCTGTCAAAGGCGATGTTCGAGCGCGCAATCGACCAGGATCATGTGCCCCTCATCGACTTTGGCACCGGCGACGATCGCTACAAGGCCGACTGGATGGACACGCGTGTCATGCGGATGCGGGTCGAGCTCTACAACCCGCGCAAGCCCGCCGGGCTATGCGGTGCCCTCAAGGTCGGTCTGCACGCGCTTGTCGGGCGATGACGCAACGGCTAACCGCGCGTAACACTCCACACTGGTAGGGGACGGCATGAGCGAGGCGGCAAGGGTCGAACGGGTGGTACGCAGCGTTCTGCGTGATGTGCTCGGGCTGTCGCAGGCGCGTGTCGATGCCTTCGACGCCAACACCGAGCTGTTCGGATCGCTCCCCGAACTCGACTCGATGGCAGTCGCGGGTCTGTTCACCGAAATCGAGGACCGTCTGGGCATCATCATCGACGATGACGACGTCGACGGCGACATGCTGGCGACCTTTGGTGCGCTGTGCGCCTTTGCCGCGAGCAAGGTTCACGCGTGATCGAGGACTATGCCTGGCGTGGGGGACGCGAGGCAATGCTGCGGCTAGGGCCAGAAGATGCCCGGCTGGTGCTCGTCTTGCCGCCGCTGTTCGAGGAAGCGAACCGGACAAGGCATTTCCTGGCCGAAGTCATGCGCGGGCTGGCCATCAACGGTATTGCCTCGATTCTTCCAGACCTTCCCGGCGTAAACGATAGCCCGGTGGCAACGGTCGATGCGCGGCTTGCCGACTGGCATGCGGCGATCGGGGCCCTGCCTGCACCCGCACTGACTGTCGCCGTGCGCGGCGGCACCCTGCTCGACGGAGTCGCCAGAACCGATCTGCACTGGCGGCTATCGCCCGAAACCGGCGCACGGTTGCTCCGCGACATGATCCGCGCAACGGCGATGACGGGCGGCATGAACGCCGGCGAGCTCGATGCTGGCGCCCGCATGCAGCCGACGGCGTTGGCAGGTAACGTCATCCACCCCGCGCTGTTTGCCGCGCTCGAGGCGGCAACACCGTCCCAGAGTGGAACAATTCGCACTGTCCGATTGGAAGACGACGCCGGGGACGCCGATACGCGGCTGAGCGGCACGCCGTTATGGCGGCGCGCGGAGCCCGATCACGACCCTGCACTGGCTGCCGCTGCTGTGGGCGATATCTGCGAATGGATGACGTCATGCGGCGTGCGCTGAGCTTTTCGTGCGAAGGGGCGACACTCGTCGGCACACTCGACCTGGCAGCAGGCAGGGCGGGGCTTCTGATCGTCTCTGGCGGCAATGAAATCCGCAGTGGCGCGCATCGCGGCATGGCGGAGCTCGCGGCGAGCATCGCGACAAAGGGCTATCCCGTGTTTCGCTTCGACCGGCGCGGCGTCGGAGACAGCGACGGCGAAAACCGTGGTTTTCGGTTCACTGGGCCCGATATCTTCACGGCGCTTGAGACGTTTCGCGGCGAATGCCCGCAGCTGACCCGGATCGTCGCGTTCGGCAACTGCGACGCCGCGACAGCACTCGCGCTGCACGCGTCGCCGGTCGATGCCCGTGTGCTTGCCAACCCTTGGGTCATTCCGTCGTCGGGCGAGATGCCGCCAGCAGCTGCAATCAAGGATCGCTATACCCGCCGCCTGCGCGATCCCGAAGCGTGGAAGGCTTTGCTGACCGGCAAGATCGACATGGGCAAACTCGCCAAGGGTCTGGGTCGCCTGGCAGCCGCCAAGCCTGCCCAGCCCGACAGTCTGGCTGACAAGACGGTCCGCGCGCTGGAAGCATCGGCGATCCCGACGACGATCCTGCTGGCCACGCGCGATGCCACCGCGATTGCGTTTGCCGATGTGTGGCGGAACGATCCGTCGATCACCGTCGAAAGGGTTGACAGCGCTTCGCACAGCTTCGCCGAGCCTGACGCCTATCGGGCGCTGGTCGAAGTTCTCCTCCGATCGCTCGATTAGGCAGTGAAACCATCAAACGCCCCTCCTGCTGCGCGATTCCGGACGTTCCAATCAACTTGCTCGAGTTGAGCTCAGGAGCTGACGCCT
>JBMOGG010000012.1:0-34149 GCA_049318505.1 Sphingomonas sp.
ACGCCGACCCACCCTGTGCCAACAATGCCGCCAGCCAGAGCCGGCGTTCGGCCAGCCAGGCACCGAGCTTCTCGTTTAACTCGATGCCGCTCAGAAGCGGACCGCCGGCAGCAGCTTGCGCAACTGCAGCCGCGGAAGCGTTGTCGGTGGTTCGCAACATGTCGAGATCCGTCACGATTACAGGCGCAAGCCGCAATAAGTGCCGACCGCGCTCGACAGGTGATTGTCCGCCACAGGCTTCATCAAGTTGCATGATGCACTGACGCAAGCTGCCCAGCGCGCTGGCTCTGTTCCGTCCGGCCCAAACCAGATCAGCCACTGTGGTGCGACTAACCTCGCGTCCGCTTGCTAACGCCAGCATCACCAGCAAGGCGAGGCTGTGGCGTCGCAGAGGCAATCTCTTGCCCGAAGCGATCTCGACCAGAGCAACGTCGCCTAGCAGCCGCAACCGATATACTGGCACTTGCTGTTCGACGGGCATGTCTTCTTTCACAACGTGAGTGTGGGGCTATATTAAGACCCTCGCTACGATTGGGACTAATACTTTTTGGCGCAGGAGTTGAGTAGATCCCTACAGTTCAGACAGTCTCATAGGAAAACTATATTCCGAAAGCGGCAGGGTTCGAACGGTTTCGAAAACGACTAAAAATAAACGAAATCAATAATTTATCTGGAATCAAAATTTCCCGAACATGCCAAGGAGCGGCACGACATCGGCTTGAATCACAGGATGAGCTCGATGGTTTTCTCGATCATGATCGCGATCCGGCGTTTGCAGGATAGAGGTTCGGGAACCAGCGATCGGTAACGTCGGCCGGGAATGCCAGCCGCAGCGGCGCACGGCTGGTCGGGGCAACGGGGACCAGCCAGGCTGTCCTTGCCGGCATCTTCTACCAGATTTATAATGTTCTATGCGATTCCAGTATAACTTGCTAAATCACTTCACATGGATCCGCGCCGCAACCCTTTCGCTCCTGGTGCTGGCTCAAGACCGCCGGAACTCGCCGGTCGAGCCGATATCCTTGAAGGCGTCGCCATAGCCCTGGATCGTATTAGGGCCGGTCGTCACGCCCAAAGCTACATCCTCATCGGCCTGCGCGGCGTCGGCAAAACCGTCTTGCTGAACGAAATGCGCCGCGCAGCGGAAGGCGCCGGCTTGCACTGTGTTCCAATCGAAGCCCCCGAGGGCCAGACACTCCCGGCGATCCTTGTGCCAGCCCTTCGCACCGCCTTGCTCAAGCTTGATCGGGGGCAGGCCGCGTTGACGGTTGCCAAGAAGGGCCTCGGCGCCCTCGCACGCTTCGTTAAGGCGTTCAAGCTGAGCTATGGCGAGCTCGAAGCGTCGATCAATCTTGGCGACATAGGGGTTGCGGACAACGGCGATCTCGATACCGACCTCATCGATCTTCTCGACATTGTGGGCCGTGCTGCCGCCGAGCGCGGTACGGCAATGATCCTGTTTATCGACGAACTTCAGTATGTTCCTGAGCGCGAGCTCGGCGCGCTGATCACGGCGCTTCACCGCGCGCGCCAGAACGAACGCCCGATCACCATCGTCGCCGCAGGGTTGCCACAATTGCCCGGGCAGATGGGACGCGCCAAATCCTATGCCGAACGGCTGTTCCTGTTCAAAACCATCGGGCCGCTCTCCGATGCCGCTGCATCGGCTGCGATCATACGGCCGATCGAGGATGAAGACTGCAGCATCACGCCTGACGCATTGGCACGGATCCTCGAGGTTACGCGCAACTATCCCTATTTTCTGCAGGAATGGGGGAAACAGGCATGGGATGCGGCCGAAACCTGCCCCATCACCCGCGCGGATGTCGACCTCGCCTATCCAACCGCGATTGCCGAACTTGATGACAGTTTCTTCCGCGTCCGCTTTGATCGACTGACGCCGGCCGAGAAACGTTACCTGCGGGCGATGGCAGAGCTTGGGACCGAGCCTTGCAGTTCGACAGCGATCGCCGATGTGCTAGGTCGTAAGCCATCTTCCTTCGGGCCGCTGCGGGCGTCACTGATCGCCAAGGGGATGATCTACACGCCTGGCTACGGCCAGACGGCCTTTACCGTGCCTCTTTTTGAAGAATTCATGCGACGCGCCGTCCCCCTGCAACAGTGACCTTTTGCTGCGGGGGAGGGTGGCCTTGCGCGGTGCCCAGCGCCGCCCGCGTCAGGTCCCCGCGGATCGCCTCCAGCGCAACTTAGGCCTTGAAATCAGCGCTGTAGCGCTTTCTTGTTGTTGTCATACCCGGTCGTTCTTCCGATCGGAATTGGCTCGACACCCTGGCCAGTTGTCCGGGACGATCTCACTGCGCGGTAGCAACACACCTTTGCGGCGGCGGCTCCCTTTTGCAATTTTGGACGGCTCAGTAGGTTTCATCGCAAAACGTCTTCGAAGCCGATCGTCCGGTCATAGAGCGCGCGGACGACCATCTCGGTGTGTGATCCAACCCGGTAGTGGCGGCGGGCCCGAAGAATCGCCTCGCTGACGCTGGCTTCGCTGACGCCGAGTTTACGGGCGATTGTCCATTTGGTCTTGCCGCGGGCGAGCAGCAGGATGACCTCGCGGTCGATCGCGTCGAGGCCCTCGATGGCACCGTTCGTTCGGACTTTCCGGAGCAAGCGCCGCGCGGCATCGAATCCATGGCTGGCGATGAATTGCGCCGGGGGTAGCAGGCGTTCGTTGATCGGGTTGTCATCGCGGCTGGCGAAGCTGACCAGCCCTGAGGGCTCTCCGGGAATATGCATCGGAATCGTATAGCCATGGACGAGACCATGGTCGGCGGCGAGGCCGAGATAAGCCTGTTGGTCTGCCGAGAGTTCGAGGATTGCCTCGAGTTCGCTCCAGCGGAAGGGGCGCGAGACCCGGCCGACGGCGCGCAGGATCGGGCTGTGACGATAGAGAAGGGTGTCGGCAAGAAGGTTGATGAAGGCGTCAGGATAGTCCTGAATGAGGATGATGGCGCCATCGGTCAGGCTGCTGTTGCCCTGGATGACCGAAAAATGATCGAAGCCCAGCCCCTGCTTTGCCGCGATCAGTCTTTGGCGCAGCATATCAAAATCGGTCGCCGTTCGCAGGGCTTCGACATGCTGATTGATCTCGCGACAATGCATGGTGCGCCCCTTCAAGAAAAACACCAATTATTTACGATATGAATCATTCAACTGCTGATCAAGTTTGTCCTATCGATACAGTATCACAGTATAACAAACTAACCGCGAAATCCAAACAGGTCGGTTTTGTCTTGTCGTAACATGTCCTCATAGATCTTGGCACGGCGTGCCTGCCAGCGCTGCAAAGCGTCCACCACCATCCGGGCATTATGGCGGGCAAGGCGGACCTCGATGGCTTGCGGCGATTCATCATGAAGGGCTGCCATGCGCTTGGCGAACTCGGCAAGGAAGTCCTCGAAATAGTGATGGGCATCGGTGCCGAGCAATTCGGGATGACCGAGTTCGGCGAGGATTTGCGCCGTCAGCCGGGCAGCAGGCTTTTGACTGCGACACCGGTTGCCCTCGTTGCGCATGCGGTAGAAGGTCCGCAGGCTCACGCCAGCTTCTCTCGCGAGTTCGCGGTTTGACTTGATCACCCGCGGACGCGGCGCGACATCGACCGGCTGTTTCCTCGCGTCCGTCGCATCGTCAGTGGCGCTTTTCTTCGAGTACGGCATGGTTTCGTACACTCTAACAGCCAGTCTATCGTATATAATATTATTCAATACGACAATCGCCTGTGCCAGGCGCGTGTCGGTACGGTCCAGGAGGCGACTAGTCGAGTTCGCGGCGTGCGTTGCGAAGCAGCCCCAGAATGATCGTCTGCTGCCGATTGAGCTTGTCGAGGCGCAAGGCTTCAAGCGTCTTGCGGCATTCATGCAGGAGTCGCAGCTCCTCTGGAATGAAGCCGACATGAATCTCGCCGTCGGCTCTGAACGTCATTTTATCAAATAATTTCAGTAAAATAATGATCTTCATTCGGTCATCATCGAGGATCTGGTCGAAGCCGGCGACGGCGGCGGTCCGCGCCGTGACGAGGCGTTGCTGCTTGATCGACACGCAATTGATCGCAGCGCTCGCAACCTCGATCAGCGCCGGGCATTTGGGCAACTTGACGATCGTCCAACGATGTTTGGGTTCGGCCATCCCGCGATGTTCTCCATCGTTCATCACGCGACTATCGCGACTTTGCTGATTCGATGCGTCATTGTGGCACAGATCGGTGCCAGAACTGGCATTAAACCGTGTCAAACTTGGCATCAACTGGATATATAAGCAATAAAATTACGTTCCATCAGCATATTCAGTCTGCAAATACAGTGTTTTTCAGCGGGGCTGGTGATTGGTTTTGCGACACCCCCGCTCGTTCGGGATGCTTCTAGGGGCGGCCGTTTGGGCCGCGCTTTTGAAGGAGCAGCAATGTCATGACCATCACAACCCTGCCGCGCACCGCGCTCGGCAAGATCGGCGATTTCGCCATCGTCGGCGCCGTCGCCGCCCTTGGGGCGGTCGCCGCCATGGCTGGCGCCGATGCCACCTTTGCGCCCGCCCTGACGGTCTTCACCGATTACCTTGAAGGCACCGGCGGCGCGATCATCACCGTGCTCAGTCTTGCCGGTGGCATCATCGGCATGGCGTCTGGCCGCTTCAGCCTCGGCCAGATCGCCGTGCCGGTTGGCGTCGGGATCGGCGTCGGCACCGGTGTGCCGATCGTCACCGCCGCCGTCACCGCGGTCATCTAGGCCGCGGTGCAAACGAGGGCGGTGACCAGACATGTCGGACAAATACCAGATTCCCCGGCGACTCGACGATCCGGAGTTGATCGGCTTGTGGACCCTCGATGAGTTCATCGCGATGGTCGTTCCGTTTTCCTGGGGAATCCTCGCACAGCATCTGTTTCTAGGCGTCGGTTTGGCAGCCGTCGGATGGTTTGCTCTGAGAAAAGCAAAGGCAGGGCGCACAACCTCCTGGCTCCTTCATCTGGCCTATTGGCATTTGCCGTCGAGCTTTATGGACATGAAACGGACGCCGCCCTCGCATTGCCGTTTGCTGGCGGGGTAGGGCCGATGCTTGCCGACATCTCGCACGGCCGCGCACAGGCATTGCTCAAGCAGCGCAACATGCTGGCGGTGCTCGTGCTGACGCTGATCGGGCTGATGATGGTCATCATCATGATGTTCGTCAGCCGCGATCGCGAGGTGATCCTTCAGCCGGTCCTATCGCGACCGCTGACGATCAGCTCCGCCGGCGTCACCGCCGAATATCTCGAGATGGTGACACGCGACACCGCGACTATCGCCCTCAACCGCAGTCCCGAAGCGCTCGAATACTGGATGAACCAGGTCCTCAAGGTCGTCCACCCGTCGGCCTATGGCAAGGTCAAGGCTGCCCTCGTCAAGATCGTCACTGAGCAGAAGGATTCCGACGTCTCCCAGGCGTTTTCGATGACCGGGATGACGGTCGATCCCAAGCAGATGACCTCGGAAGTCACCGGCACACTGACGACCTTTGTCGGCAAGAAGGTGATTTCCTCGGCGAAGAAAACCTTCCGCTTCCGCTGGTCCTACTCGGGCCTCACCCTCAGCCTCATCGAATTCGGCGAGCTGGTCCCCACCGCCGTCGAGGAGATCCCATGATCGTCCGCCAACTCTTGTTCCTAGAGCTGCTCGCGCTCTCGCTTGCCTCGCCGGTTCTGGCCGACCAGTTCCGCATGGCTGCCGACAATGCGCGGGTCGAATGCACGGCGTCAAAGAAGGAGCTGACCCGGATCAGCCTCGTTGGCGACCAGTTTGCGTCGCTCAACAAGGTCGCGACCGGCGTCCCCTACAACGACTTTTCGGTGGTCAATGAGCCGACGCGCGGCGACATCTATCTGTCGGTCCCCGAGACCTATGCCGCCAAGACGATCAACTTCTTCGCCACATCGAAGAAGGGTTATGTCTACAAATTCGTCTGCGAGGTCGCCGGTGTCGAGGCGCAGCAGGTCTTCGTCACCAATCCCGCGCTGACCGAGACCAAGGCGCGCGAGTGGGAGGAAGAAACGCCTGTCCAGACCACCGCCATGCGGCTCATCAAGGCCATGGCGACGATGGCGACGATCGACGGCTACGAGATCCGCCAGCCCGGCAGCGCCGCGGTGTCGGTGGGCCAGCTGTCGGTTCGCCTCATCGCCGAGTATCGCGGTGCCGCCTTTGTCGGAAAGGCGCTTCGGATCGAGAACCGCGGCACTGCGCCTGTCGTGCTGCGCGAGGCAGACCTCGCGCCACAGGGCACGCTCGCTGTCACCATCGCCAAGCCCGACCTCGCCCCGGGAGAGGCAACTTCGGCGTGGCTCGTCGGCAATGGAGGCGCAAGATGAGGATGCCAACGCGGCGAGGCCGGGCTCCCGAAGACAAGGCACCAGTCAACGAGGAAAAGGCTGCCGCCAGCGGGGGGCCTGCGCCTTCGGCTGCCGACCCGCTCGGCGGCGTCAATGCCAAGGTCGCCAAGCGACAGCGCATGATCCTTGCCGTCATGGGCTCGGTCGTTCTGGCGGCGGGCGGCAGTTACGTCATCTCGCGCAGTGACACCAAAGCGGTCGTCAAGGTCGATGACCCTCAGGAGATCAAGATATCGACGGCCGACATGGTCAACAAGAACATGGCGCAGAAGGAATGGCGCGCGGTTTCCGAGGTCAAGATCGATGACGTCACGGCGCGGGTAAAGGCGATCGAAGCCAAGCAGCCGAGCTACGATGGCAATGCCGCCAAGATCTCCGCGCTCCAGCAGGAAAACGAGAAGATCAAGGCTGACGGCGCGCGGCTGTTCAAGATCTACGAGGAACAGAACAGCGCCAAGGATGCGCGGCTCAAGGCCTATGAAGCCGGCGAAGGCGCCCCAGCTGGTCGCGCTGCCGCCGGTCGGAACACCGCGCGTTGGCAACAGCCGCCCGCCGAACCCTTCCGTGTCGCAGGCGCCGGTGGTGAGCCCGGCGGGGCTCCTGGTGGTCCCGGTGGCTCGGGTGGTGCCATGCCGTCGGTCGCTGAGGTCAAGACGATCAGCTTTGCACCCGCCATCGCCAAAGGCGGCGCCGGCAAGGACGAGGCGCAGGGCTTTGTCGGCGTGCGACCCGATGCACCGCCAACGGTCATCGAGGCTTCGCCCGACTATCTGCCGCCCAATTCCTATGCCCCGGCGCGCGTCATTGTCGGCGTCGACGCCAGCGCCGGTGTTAATTCGCAGACCGATCCGCTGCCGGTTGTCCTGCGCATCACCGGCCCGGCGCGGTCGGTCGTCAACAATGGCAAGCTGCTGACTACCCGCCTCGAGGGCTGCGTCGTCAATGGCGCTGCCCGCGGCGATCTCTCGGCCGAGAAGGTTTACGTCAAGCTCGCCAAGATGACCTGCGATCAGCCCGGCGGCCGGGTGGCGGTCAGTGAGGTCAAAGGTTTCATTTCGTTCGCCGGCAAGACTGGCGTGCGCGGCAAGGTCGTCAGCCGCGAAGGCAGCCTCGTCACCCAGGCGTTCATCGCCGGCATCGCCGGCGGCTTCGGCCGCGGCTTTTCAGCGAACGCCAATGCCCTGTTCCAGAACAGCCAGACGACCGTGAACGGCGAGCGCCAGCAGCTGTCGCCTGCCGAACTGGCGCAAGCGGGACTCGGCCAGGGCGTCGCCCAATCCGCCGACATGGTCAGCAAATATCTGATCGAGCGTGCCGAGCAATATCAACCGGTCATCGAGATGCCGACGGGCATCGATGTCGAGATCGTCTTTCTCGATGGCGTCTATGTGAGAGGTGCCCAATGACCCTGAACCTTTCGTCGCCCACCGCCCGGGTGGTCGGCCTAGGTCTTGCCGCGACCGCTGTTCTGACCTTCGCTGTCGTCGCCGGCGGGATTGTGTCCGGCCAGGTCTCGGCTCGAACCAGTATCGACGCCGACGACGTCAAGGCGGCGCTCGCCAAGCGCTTGCCCAAGACGCAGGTCAGCGCCATCGATTGCAACAAGCTCGCAGGCGTCTGCGAGGTCGCCGCTGGCACGACGCTTTTCTACACCGACAAGCAAGCCCGCTATCTCATCATCGGCCGCGTCTATGACATGGAGACGCGCACCGACCTGACGGCAGCGCGCCTCCTCGAACTCAACCCCGACACCCTGCTGGCTGGCGCGCCGCAGAAAGCTGGGCATCAGAATGAAGAGGGAAAGGCCCGGCCGCCTGCAACGCGCCAAGTCCAACTATCCTCGCTTCCGCATGCCGGCGCAATTGCCTGGGGGCCCACCAATGGCCCCAAAGCTGTGGTTTTCTCGGATTTCCGGTGCAGTTATTGCAGCCAGCTTTCGACTGTTCTTCGAACAATCGGCGCCAGGGTGGAAGAGCGACCGATTTCGGTGCTCGGCAGCCGATCTTTGAGTGAAGCCGTCTATTGCTCGAAGAGCCCAGTCTCGGCGCTGCACGCCGCCTATGCCGGCGAGACCCCGCAGAGCCCGAAGTGTGACACCTCGGGTCTCGATGCCAACGAAGCCTTTGCCCGCACGCATGGCTTCAACGGCACGCCGGTCGTCGTCCGCGCTGACGGCGCTGTTCTTGAAGGCTTCCGGCCGGCACCTGTCCTTGCCGCCTGGCTCCGCGGCGGCCCCGCCGCATGACTCAGATCATCCTCGCAGCAGCCAGCGTCGGCATCGTCGTGCGGCCGTTCTGGGTCATCACCGCCGCCGCGATCGCCGCCTGTGTCGATGTCATATTCTCAGGGAGATACTGGTGAACCGCTCCATATTAGCCCCGTCGCTTCTCGCGCTCAGCCTGTCGGCGTGCATGACGGGCGGCAACATCAAGGGTGAGTTCCAGTGCGCAGCCCCTGGCGGCACTTGCGCCCCGATGTCGACGATCGATGCGGCCGCTATCGCAGGTCTCGGCTCGTTTCGTTCGATCGGCGAGCCCGGCATCGAGGGCCAGAGTGTTCCGCGCGGCATTGCCGGACCGGTCCTTGCCGATGGCACCGCACCGCTGCGAACCTCCGACCGGGTGCTTCGCGTCGTCTTTCCTGCGCACATCGATGCCGACGGGATCTACCGCGAGCAGTCGGCTGCGCACGCCGTTGTTGAAAACGGCGCCTGGGCCGAGGCGCTCGGTGGCAAGTCCGCCAATCCGCGCGGTGTGCCCGCGCTGCGCGCTGCAGGCGTCATTCCCACCAGTTCCGCCGCGCCATCGGCGCTCGCGACGCTCGACGAGATCGTCGCCGCCCGGGCAGCGCAGGCCGGCCGCAAGCCACCCGAACCCGGCGCCGCTGCCGCCGTCGCGACCACGCCCATGTCTCGAGTTCCCGAACCGGTCGTATCGCGTTTCGCGAGCCCCATTTCGCTGGCAGAGGCAGCTTCGGGTTTGACCGCACCGCGCGTGCGCTATCTCGACCCCCGCGCGCCGGCCGAAAATTTCGATACGCCCGACGTGATCGTGGCCCGGGCGAAAGCCGCAACGCCGGCATCAGTTTCGCCGACTCGTCGCGCTGTACCGCCATCCGGCTCAGCAGTGGCGGTACAAGCTTCGGTAGCCGCTCCTTCAACGACGGCGGTTTCCGCAGCGGCACCCTATGGCGCGCGACCGATGCGCTGGAAGGGCAAGACCTACCAACTGCCTTACCAGAACCCGCAATCGATGGCTTCGACAACGGCGACACCAGAGGTCGCACAGCGAGATTCTACCGCGGATCTCAACAAGGCTGCGCTTGCCCGCGCCAGCCAGCAGTCTGCCGTTCCCGGCAAGACCGGCGGGCAGCCTGTGTATGCCGCGACCAACGATGCTGCGGTCGCACAGAGTCGGGTCAAGGCGATGGCCGCGCCGGTTTTGCTCGGCGCCATCGAAAGCGGACGCGACGCAGCCAAGGCCGCAGCCCCGGCGGGGTTCGCCTTGCCGCTCGGCAGCCTGAAGGATGCTCCGAAGTGAAGTGGCTCGACAAGATCGCCAGCATGTTGACGGGCGACGAGACCAGTCCCGATGCGCCGCGTCCGGTCATCCATCTCGATACGCTGTCGCAGTGGCTGCCGTACCGGGCCTATCTGCCGGCCGAGGGCCTGTTCATCAACGCCGCCTCGATCGGCTTCATCATGGAAATGCCGCCCTTCGTCGGTGCCGACGAGCGCACTGCCGATATCCTCGGGCAGTTCTTCCAGGAGGGCATGCCCGCCGGCGCTCAGCTGCAGGTGCTCTCATGGGGCAGCCCGCGTGTGTCGCGGCGGATCGGCGACTGGTTCCTGCCGCGCTACAAGGCCGGCGGCATCTACAAGACCATCGGTCGGCACCGTGCCGACTATCTCGCCAGCGGCGTCTGGCAATCGCTGTCGAAGGACGCGCCCTTCCACCTGCGCAATCACCGCGTCATCATTTCATGCAGCGTGCCGATTGGCAGCGCCACCCATGCCGAGATGATGGCGACGCGCGACGGCCTTGCCGGCGTCCTCAAGTCGATCAGCGTCGATGTCATCCATTTCACGCCGGTCGATCTGATCGAACTGGTTGATGACATGACCTCGCCGACGACGGCGTCCGAGATCGACCAGCACAGTTACAATGAACTCGATCCGATCAACGAGCAGGTCGTTCGGCGCGACATCGACATTGTCGTCGAGGAAGCCCGACTGCTGCTGCGGACCGAACGCTTCCGTCCCACTAACTTTGATCCCGACGGCGTGGCCGAGGTCGGCGATGTCTATCCCGATACCTTCGATGTCCGTCACTTCGGGGTGCGCAACTATCCACCGCGCTGGACGCCCTGGGAGAGCGCCCGACTGATCGGGGACATGTTCTCCGACAAGCTTCGGTTGCCCTGCCCGACCGCGACGGTGCTGTGCCTGATCTATCCCGATGAGGAAGCCGCGATCGCCAAGGCAGGCTTCAAGTCGGTGCGCTCGCAGAGTCTGGCCGAAAGCCGCGGCGCGCGCTGGATGCCCGGCATCCAGGAGAAGTCGCAAGAATGGCGCGACGTCCAGATCCAGATCAAGGAAGGGCGCAAGCTCGTCCAGGTCTTTTATGGCGTCACCACCTTCTCGCCACTGGGTGAGGGCGATCGCAACGAACGTACCGTCAAATCGATGTACCGCTCGGCCGGGTGGGATTTGAACGACGAACGCTTCCTGCAGATCCAGGGCATCCTCTGCGCACTGCCGATGACCCTCGCCGATGGCCTTGGCGCCGACATGATGCGGCTGAAGCGCTTCCGGACCATGCTCTCGTCCACCGCCGCCAATCTCGCGCCGATGCAGGGCGAGTATCTCGGTGGTTCAACGCCGCACCTGCTCCTCGTCGGGCGCCGCGGGCAGCCGTTCTTCTGGTCGCCGTTCGAGAATGGCGCCGGCAACCACAATGTCACGATCATGGGCAAGTCGGGCTCGGGCAAATCGGTACTGCTGCAGGAGGTCTGCGCGGCGCTGGTCGGCGCCGGCGCCAAGGTCGTCGTCATCGACGATGGTCGCAGCTTCATGAATAGCGTCAAGATTCAGGGCGGTGCTTTCATCGAGTTCACGATGGCGTCGGGGTTCTGCCTCAACCCCTTCGCGATGATCGATGCCGAACGGGTCGCCGCCGAGGAGGATTACAAGCTCGACTGCATGGCGATGCTCAAAGCCATTGTCGGCCAGATGGCGCGGTTCATCGACAAGTTGAACGACACCGAGCGCGGGTTGATCGATGCCGCTGTTAACGCCGTCTGGGAGGCGCATGGCAACGAGGGATCGGTCGACCACGTCGCCTCTCATCTGCGCTCGATGGATAATATCGATGCGACCAATCTCGGCATTGCGATGTCGCCGTTCACAGCGACCGGCACCTATGGCCGCTTCTTTGTCGGTCAGGCGACACTGAAGCTCGACAGCGACTTCACAGTGTTCGAACTGTCCGACCTCGCGTCGCGCGAGGAACTGCGCGGCGTCGTCCTCACCGCCATCATGTTCATGACCACCCAGATGATGACGCGGACCCCGCGCAGCGTCAAAAAGATGCTGCTCATCGACGAGGCCTGGCAGCTGCTGAAGGGCGGCTCGATGGCCGATTTCGTTGAGGCCTACGCCCGCACCTGCCGCAAATACGGCGGGAGCCTGACGACCGCCACCCAGTCCCTGAACGACTATTATAAGTCCGAAGGCGCGCAGGCAGCGCTCGAGAATTCCGACTGGATGCTGGTCCTTCAGCAAAAGCCCGAGACCATCGCCGATTTCAAGCGCCTCGGTCGGCTCGAGATGGACGCCGGGACCGAGACGATGATCCGTTCCCTGAAGCGTAATGGCACTGAATATTCAGAGGTCTTCATCAAGGGGCCCGAAGCACAGGCGCTCGGGCGGCTCGTCCTCGACCCCTATTCGGCGACCATCTTCTCAAGCTCCCCCGCCACCTTCGCGCTGATCGAGCAGATGACCGCTGCGGGCCTGACGACGGCCGAAGCCGTCGAACGCATCGCGTTCCCTGAAATGGAGGGTTCCAATGCCATCGCCGCCGAATGACGTTCGTGTCCTGTCGGGCGAGCCGGTACCGCTCGACCTTGGAATCGCGCGCGGCAGCACCGTGGGCGTCGGCGCCGACGACGGTTCGCGCCGCTCGGCTCTGCGCCAGCGCCTTGCCGATCTTGCCTATCTCGGCCTCGTCACAACCGGGTGGTTCGCCGGCAATCTTCTTGGTGTTCTTGGCTGCGCCGTAGTGTTCTTCATCGTGCTGAGTGCCGGCCAGTGGGATGCGTTCTTCCTTCAGGTCGACAATCTGACCTCACGCTATGTCGAGGCCGACATCGGCCGCCGCGGGCTGTTCGAACACTATCTCGTCCAGACCTTCATGCTGCTGTTCATCGGCATCACGCTGCTGCGCGCACCCGGCTTTATCCGCCGCGTCCGCCGCGAACTGGCCGAGGCACCCCGGCCATGACCAAACCCGCGCCCGTGACAGTCGACGCCGTGCCAGAAAGCGACACCAGCAGCTCGTCCCGGCTGCTTGGCTTCACCCCGCGCGATCTCGCAATCGTTGCGGCGTTCCTGCTTCTGTCGACCTGGGCCTTCTGGGCAACGCGCGAGCTTCTCGAGCTGCGCGATCGGCGCATCGTGTCGGTCAGTCTCTCGACGATCATCAAGAACTTCGTCGCCGCCGAAGCGCGCAACGGCTCTTCGCCCGAGCAGGCAGCTGCCCGCACCAAAGCCTATCTGGCTGCGACCGATGCGGCGATGCAGTCGCTATCGCGGAGCGGCGCAACGGTCCTCGTCTCCGAGGCGGTTGTCGGCAACTCTGTCCCCGACATGACCGGCGCCGTCGCCAATGCCGTCCAGGAATCGATGGCAAAGCAGCCAGCGCCGGCCGCAGCGCCTGCCAGCGCTGGGGGTTCCGATGGCCGTTGATCCAGCTGCACCGCTGTTGACGCCGATCGGCGCCGGTGCCCGCAACCCGGCTCGACCGCGACGCGCGCGGATCTACGCCGGCGTCGTTCTCGTGTTCGGCGGCATCGCGCTGTTCCAGGGCATCAGTGCGTGGAAGGCGAGCCATGCCTTTCTCATCAACACCTCGCCGTCGCTGCCCAACTGGGCTTTCGTCCTCGAAACCAAAGCACCGCCCACGCGCGGCGCGCTGATCTTCTTCCGCCCGCCGGCTTCGAATGTGCTGACCCGCAATTTCGGCAGCAAGCCCCAGCTGTTCGGCAAGCTGGTCTATGGCGTCGGCGGTGACACCGTTACCCGCGACGGCCGAACCTTTTTCGTCAACGGCCATGCAGTCGCTGTCGCCAAGACGCATTCGCGCAAAGGCGAGCCGCTGGCGCTCGGCCCTGTCGGCATCATCCCTCATGGCTGCTATTTCGCCGGCACACCGCACAAGGATGGCTTTGACAGCCGCTACGCGCTGATTGGCTGGATCTGCCGCGATCGCATCGTCGGCACCGGAACCCCGGTGCTGTAGCGGCGATGCGCCTTCGCCCGCCCTCCCTTGCGCGTCTTACAAGCCTGGCTGCGCTTGGCATCGTCGCCAACACAGGCCCTGTGCTGGCAAAGGACTATGGCCAGCAAGGCGCTGTCTTCGCGATTATCGAGCCTGACGTTCTGACCTTAATCGAGGCCAAGCTCCGGGCCGCCGAGGCCTCGGGCAAGATCGCCGCGATGAACAAGGATCTGGCGAAGCGAACGACCGCCAAGGTCAAGCGACCGCCGCCGGTCGTCGGCATCGTCACGGCAACGGCGCCGCGGTCATGGACCTATGACCCGACGATCACGGTCGGTGACGATATTCGCGACAACAAGGGCACGCTGATCATCCCGCGGGGTCGCCGCATCAATCCGCTCGACACCGTCGGGCTGCGCCAGAGCCTCATCTTCCTCAATGGCGACGACCCCGTTCAAGTCGCCTGGGCCCTCAAATCGACGACCCAGCTCAACGCCAAGTTGATTCTCATCGCGGGATCGCCGTTCGACCGGATGAAGGCGGCGCAGCGCCGCTTCTATTTCGACCAGGGCGGTGAGCTTACGGGCAAGTTCGGCATTCGCGCTGTCCCGGCCGTCGTCGAGCAGGCGGGACGCGTCCTCAAGGTGACCGAAGTCGTCGTGCCGTCGGCGCGCGGGAAGGGAGGACAGTCGTGATCCCCGGTATCACCGATCCTGTCTATTTCCGCTTCCTCGCGGTCCATGCCGGACTCTGGTCCGAGGTTGGCGTGCTCGATGACGCAGCGCTGCTGCGGCGGTTGCGCCGCGAGCGCCGCGTGCTCGGCCTGCCCTTTGATCGCTGGGTGCGGCCGTTGCGCACCGTGTGCGGCAAGCGTCCAGTGCGCGGCAAGCGCGCCTGTCAATGATCCGCCGCTCGCTCATCATGCTGGCACTCGCGCTGGCGGTTGCGCTTGCGGCGCTGCCGTCGCGCGCGCAGCCAGCCCCCTGTGGTGGGCGGTTCGTCAACCCGATCACCGATATCTGCTGGTCATGCCTGTTCCCGCTGTCGGTGGGTGGTCTCGAGATCTGGCCCTCGGCACGTCCCGACACCCCCAACCCGGCACTGCCGGTCTGCGCCTGCCTCGATCCCTTGCCGCGCATCGGTATCGCGGTCGGTTTCTGGGAGCCGGTGCGTCTCGCCGACGTCACCATGAAGCCCTGGTGCTTCGTCAATCTCGGCGGTCTGCGCCTCGATCCGGGGTTCAACATTGGCCAGAAGACGCTGGCCGGTCAGTCGGCCGTCGGCGGCAAGCAGCAGATGACCGGCGCCTGGCACGTCCACTGGTACATGTATCCGCTCATCTACTGGCTCGAGCTGGTCGCCGATTTTCTCTGTCTCGAGCCCGGCGCGATCGACCTTCTCTACATCACCGAGATCGACCCGCTCTGGCATGACAGCGAGCTGACGCTGATCATCAACCCCGAGGCCGTGGTGTTCTCGAACCCGCTGGCGGTTGCCGCCTGCGCTGCCGACTGCGTTGCCTCGACCGTGGGCTTGCCGCTCGATCCGCTGTTCTGGTGCGCCGGCTGCCAGGGCACGATGTATCCTTTGAACGGCAACGTCGCGGCCCAATACGGCCATGTCCAGGGCAGCCGGCTTGCGCTGGATCGCTTCGCCTTCAAGCTGCACCGCCAGGGCATTCTCTGGGGTTCGGCCGGCGGCGTTGGCCTCTGCGGCAAATACCCAATGCCGATCATGCAGAAGTCGCAATATCGCTTCCAGGCGACCAACCCCGTGCCGGGCTTTGGCCCGATGGCTTGTCCCCCTGTCGGCGGGGCCACCGTCCTTCCCGGCACTGGCCAGATGATCCCCGTCATTGGGGAGGACATGGGCTATCTCGTCTGGCGCAAACGCAACTGCTGCGTGCTGTGATGCGGCTCGAGCTTCTCATCCTCACCGCCATCGGCCTCAGCGTTACCTGGGCTGTCGAAAGTTTTTCGCAGACGGTCGAGGGCGTCGAGGCTGGCCGGTTGCGCGATGCCGCCAAGGCACAGTCAAAGGATGCGCGGGCCTTCGCCGATGAGGTCACCCGACGCGGCGAGGCCCTGCGCGACGAGGCGCTGCTGACCCGCCGCGCCGCCCAGGCGAACCAGCTTCGCGTGCCGACCCCGACGATCGGCAAGCCTGCTCTGGGCATCTTCGATTTCGATCAGATGGTCGCCGACGCAGGGACGGCGCGCGCCGGGCCGGCGAATGCCAACGGCCCGCGCTTCATCGCCTTTGCCAGCATGTCGATGCCGGTCGGAGCCCTGCGCGCGATGATCCGCGACGTCTCGAATGCTGGCGGCTTCATCGTTTTTCGCGGCTTTCAGAACAACAGCGTCAAGGCGTTTGGCGCCGCCATGGTCAAGGTGGTCGACAAGGGCCAGAGCACAAAGGGCATCGGCATCGATCCCCGGCTGTTCCGCGCCTTCAATGTCACCGCCGTCCCCGCCTATGTCGTCACCACCAGCGATATCGCGATGTGCGAAGGCTTTTCGTGCAAGACCCCGCTGCCGCCACATGATCGCATGGACGGCAACGTCACCGCCGGCTTCGCCCTCGAAACCTTTCGCGCCGGCGGCGGCCCAGGCGCTTCGGCATCGCGTGTCTATCTCCAGCGCCTCAATGCCGCGCGCAACGCCACCGCTTCGTTGCCAGGCGCTCGCTAGTGCGGGTACTGCCCTCTTCGTTCCCGCGCCTGCTGCTGGCGGTGGCGATTATGTGTTTGCCGGTGGCCGGAAGCAGCCAGACCCCGACCCAAGCGGCCAAGACCGACGGCAAGAGCTTCGGCACCGGGCTTCAACCGGGCGCGATGAGCGCGTCGACGACGGCGCCCAATGCCGCCAATCTCCCCAACTATGTCGCCAACCCCGCCGAGGCGTCATATTACGCGAGCCCAACAACGCTCGAGCCAGCAGCCGCGGCGCAAGCACCGGGCTCAGTCGGCTATCAGGCCGTCACGCAATCTCTTGCCAATCGCGCGACGTTCCCGACAAGCGAGATCGACGCAACTGTTGCGACCGGCAAGGCGGTCAACGCCGATCCGTACAGCTACGTCTCGGGGTTCAGCGCTGGCGGCGCGCAGGGCACTTGCGTTCCAATCCCCAGTGCCGCGGTCTCTCCCGGGACATATGAGCAGACCTGCAACTCTGGCTACGTCCAGGACCCCGGCGCCGGTCCCCAGACCTGCCAGGTCACGCTCGATCATCAGTTCCAGATGGTTCACAAATACGAGTGCAGCGAACTCAATGCCGCAACCAACGGCACCGACGATTGTGCGACCTTTGCCGGCTATTACCCGGGCACCTGCACCTACACCGGCTCCCGGCCTGGCGCTTGCCTGCTGTTCTTTGGCCCGCCGGGCTTTGGCTGCGCCGAGCCGGGCGAGCCCGTCACGCAGCTATCCTGTTCCTCGCCCGTCCCCGGCGGCACCCTGCTGTCGTCCGAGAATGCGTATGTTGGCTCGACGGTCAACGACAGCGCCTGCGCCACCTGGAAGGCGGACGCCAACTGCACGCCTGACCCCGATGTCTGCACCGACAGCACCCCGGTCACCCGCATCGTCAGCGGCGTCGCGGTAACCCAGCCATGCTGGGCGTGGGACCGCACGTATCAGTGCACGGGTCCGCTGGTCCCAATGTCGGATTGCAGCGAACTTGATGCGCTCGGCTGCACCTTTGTTCGCGAGCAATGCATTACCGGTGAACTGCCATGCCTGACCGTCGACCGGGTTTATGCGTGCCCGATCCCCCCGGTGCCGGCGACCAACCAGCAGATCTGCGATGCAGATGTCTATTGCATCAACGGCGAGTGCGATCGCGTAGACCGGACGCCCAACACCGAGTTCAAGGATGCGCTCGTCGCGCTCAACTCGATTTCGCAGGCCGGCAAGGAGTTTGACGAGAACACCCTCGAGATCTTCAAGGGCAACCGGCTGACCTGCTCCAAGACGATCTTTGGTCTCACAAACTGCTGCGTGCCCCGCGGCTTTCCGCTGCTCGGTGGCTGCAACGGCGAGGATCAGATCCTGAAAGGTCAACGCGAGCAAGGTCTTTGCACCTATTTCGGCACCTATTGCGACCAGAAGTTCCTCGGCATCTGTTTGCGCAAGAAGGAAGCGCATTGCTGCTTCGTCTCGAAGATCAGCCGGATCCTCCAGGAGCAGGGCCGGCCCCAGATCGGCAAGTCCTGGGGTGACCCGAAAACCGAGCAGTGCGCCGGCTTCACCATCACCGAATTCCAGCAGCTCGACCTGTCGTTGATGGATTTTTCGGAAGTCTATGCCGAGTTCACCGAGGCCGCGCAGATCCCCGCCGACCTCGATGTCATCACCGAGATGCAGGCCAAGATCGCCGCCTTTTACGCAGCCAATGGACCGTGAGTACCGCCATGCCTCTTCCCGACTTTGCTGTCCTCTCCGGTGTGACTATCGGGGAACTGGGCATGGGGATTATGCTAATGCGCGACGGAGGTGGCGGCCTTCCGGCGCTGGGCGAGCACTTCTCGGATTATTTCCGTTGCCATGCGCCGCGCGAGGATGTGCGGACGATCTACACCCGGATGGTGGAGCGCAACTGGGTCGCAGTCGATCCAGTGGATGCCGACCACATCACCGTCACCACCGCCGGTCAGGACCTGATGTTGGCGTCCTTCACCTCGCTGATCCGCCTCGTCGACGAGGGCCATGGTGCCCTCGAAATCTCGCTGTTGTTCTCCCTCGCAAGCAAGAGGTTGCCCGATGACGATTAAGCGCGCCTTGCCGGGACTGATTGCCAGTCTGCTGTTATCGACCTTTGCCCCCGCGCATGTCGCTGCCGAAGGGTTTGGCCAGATCGAGGATCCCTCGCGGCCCGATGCCTTTTACTGCGCCGAGCGCAAGCTTGGCAGCTGGTTCTATTGCGCCAAGCCAAAGCCCAAACCCAAGGCCGAAGCCACGCCTGCCTCGCCGCCAGCCCAAGCACCTTCGACGGCCGCCGAGCGCCTCGATGCGGTGACCGCCGAACTGCGCGAGTTGAAGGCCCGCGCCATTCTCGAGCCGACACCCGACAACGTCCAGTCCTACATCCGCTTCCAGCGCGAGCAACTCGACCGCTCGTCGCTGTTCGCCGATGTCTGGCAGCGCGCCGTCTGGCAGGACCCGAGCCTTGATTACACCCAGGTTCGGCCGATTTCGACGCTGGGCAAGCGCCAGTGGCTCGATGACCGCAAGGCCGATCGCGATGCCGCGCTGGTCCACCTCGGCCAGCGCTACGGCCTGTTCTATTTCTTTGCGCAGAACTGCGCGCCGTGCGGCATCATGAGTCCGATTCTGAAGTCCGTCGCCGACAGCCACCAGATCGCCGTCAAGGCGATCTCGACCGATGGCGGTCCGTCGGACGTCTTCCCGCGCTACGTCGTCGACAGCGGCCAGCGTGAGCGCATGGGGCTGAATTCCAAGGTGACGCCAGCGATCGTGCTGTTCGACAGCGTGACACGCAAGGCCGTGCCGATCGGCTACGGCGTCATGGCCGCCGACGAACTCATGGATCGGATCTACACGCTCACCCAGACGGAACCCGGCCGTGACTACTGATAGCAGGCCATCAGCGGCTGCGATTGCGCGGGGCGACAAGAGCGCTGAGCCCAATGTGGATGTCGACATCATTGGCGGACAGCGCGGACCATGGGCTCGTGTGCTCGAGGCATCGGTTGGTGTGCTGGCCGCCGTCCTTCTTGCAGTTTTCGCCATCGCGCCGCCGGCGCGGCCCCTTGGCGCCGACAGCTTTCTCATTTCCAGCCCGCAGTCGATCGGAGGACGCTCATGAGTGGTCTGAACACTTCGCCCGAAAGCGGTGGCGAGCGATCTCGCCTTTCGTGGTTCGAGCGCGTCTGTGCCTTTGGCGTCCAGCTGATCAGCGCCGGCGCGATGATTGCGGTCGTCAACCTCGTCGCCTTGCCGCTGTCGACGACGGCCGCACAGGCGAGCGTTGCCGGCGCGATGGACAGCTATTTCGATGACATGGGCGCTGCCGCCAACGTCACCGGGCCGACTGCCTTCGATGGCCAGCGCGCCGGCTATTACAGCCTCGGCAACGTCTGGACACGGTTTCCCCAGCGCACCACCAACCTCGCCAACCTCCAGCTGCCATCGGCGCGGGCGGGTTGCGGTGGAATCGATCTGTTTGCCGGCAGCTTCTCGTTCGTCAATTCGGCCGAGATCATCGCGCTCCTGAAGTCGGTCGCCAACAACGCGGTCGGGTTCGCCTTCAAGCTGGCGATCGACACCGTCTGCCCCGAGTGCTCGAAGATCATGGAAGAGATGCGCCAGGCAGCGCAGCTGATGAATAACGCCAACATCAACAGCTGCGAGACCGCCCAGGCACTCGTTGGCGGCCTGTGGCCCAAGTCCGACATGGCCGACCGCTCGATCTGCGAGTCGATCGGTAGTTCAACGGGCGTCTTCACCGATTGGGCGGCGTCAAAGCATGGCTGCGGCAACAAGGGCGAGCGAACGTCGACGCTTGCTGGCGTTGCCGGCGACCCCGAATGGGCGGACGTCAACACCGGCGTGCCGCGCAACTATACCTGGCACGTCCTCAAGAAATCGGCGTTCTTTGCGCCTGGCGGCACACTCGACCGCGAGCTTGCCCAATATGTCATGACGATGGTCGGCACGATCATCTATGTCCCGGCAACCGATAGCGGCCCGGGCAGCTTCAACCCGATCGAGGGCGACACCTCGTCGACGCTGGTGACAGCCCTTCTCGATGGCACCACTGCCGGCACGCCCGTCCAGATCTGGCAGTGCGATCCGGGCGAGGTCGATGACGCCTGTCTTAACCCGACGCTGGTTACCCTGTCGGTGCCGGTGTCGTCGGCGCTGCGCACCCGCGTTGCGCTGTTGCTTGACCAGATGGTGCAGGCCACGATCGACGATACCGCCGTCCCGGCGCCGGCGGTCGAACTGCTGCAGGTCGCATCGCTGCCGCTCTACAAGATCCTGACGGTGCAGGCCGCCTACAGCCGCGGCATCGCCAGCGACGACCGTGCCACGCTCGCTGAAATTACCTCGGTCGATCTGCTGTTCGCCATCCTAGACCAGCTGACCAGCGAGCTTGGCAAGACGAAGTCGGCGTTCATCGGCGCTGATCAGGACCGCATCGCGCAGTGGCAGGCGCAGCTGGCGAACGCCCGCCGTACCTTGCTCGATCGGCAAGCCAACACCCAGGTCCGGGTGTCGGCGATCATGCAGATCATCCAGCGCACCGGCTATATCGAGAGCGTCCTCCAATCGAGCATGTCCCCCTCGATGTCGGCGAGCTTTGACTGGAGCCGCGCCATCGCCGGCCGCGGCCTCAACTAGCGCGGGGGGATCTGCAGCATGATCGAGGTTTTCACGATTGGCGGCGGCGAGTATGTCGTCAACGTGATGAACGCCGTCGCCGCCTGGACCGGCGACGGCGGTTATATCTCGCTGATCCAGGTCGTGATGGTCATGGGCCTGATCATGTCGACGACGATAGTGGCGTTCGACGCCAACTGGCGTGCCTGGATCAACTGGTTTCTTGGCGCGACGCTTATGTACCTTGTCCTGATGGTGCCGCGGGTCGATATCCAGGTCACCGATCGCATCAACCCGGCGCTGGCACCCTCGGCCGTCGCCAATGTGCCACTGGGCCTTGGCCTGGTCGCCGGGTTCACCAGCCAGATCTCGGACTATCTCACCACCGGTGCCGAGCTGGTGTTCGGGCTGCCCAATGACCTCAACTATTCGCAGAATGGCATTATCTATGGCGCCCGGCTTCTCGAGGCGACCCAGAATGTCCGAATCAACGATCCCGAGTTCGCCGCCAACCTCGACGAGCATTTTCGGCTGTGCGTCTTCTACGACATCCTCCTTGGGCAGAAGTCGATCGACGCGCTGTCGCGATCGGACGACCTCCTCGCCGCCATGGGTCCGGGGTCAGTCGCGCGCTCGCAGAAGTGGCTGACGCGAGATCCTGGCGGCACGGTGACCGCCGAAATCGTCACCTGCCGGATCGCCTATGACCGCTTCGTTGCCAACTGGGACACGATGCAGACCCCGCTCGAGACGACGCTTGGCATTCAGCTCTACCCGCGCCTGTTGGGAGCAGCGGCGCGGACCAAGCTCCTCGCCGATCTGCCGATTGCCTATGATTATCTGACCAACGTCTCGCGAACAGCCTCGCAGACGCTGCGCCAGCATCTCGTCATCAACGCGATGACGCAATCGCTCCACACCATGCAATCGGGTGGCTCGCCGTCGTCGGTCGACGTCTATGCCCAGACCCGCGCCGAGATCCAGACGCGCAACACCTACAACTCGATCGGCGCCACCGCGATGAAATGGGTGCCGCTGCTGAACATCGTGCTGACGGTGGTGTTCTACGCGCTGTTCCCGATCGCCTTCCCGATCTTCCTCCTTCCGCGCGGCGGCGTCTCGGCGCTGAAGGGCTATGTCACCGGCTTCTTCTATCTCGCAGCCTGGGGGCCGCTTTACGTCATCCTCCACATGATCCTGATGCTGAAGGCGGGTGCCGATGTCGCGGCCGTCGGCGCCGCCGGCGACGGCGGCGTGACGCTGGCCAGCTATGTCGGGATCGCCGGCGTCACCGACGATATCGGCATCCTGGCCGGCTATCTGATTGCGTCGGTGCCGTTCCTTGCCGCCGGCATCGCCAAAGGCGCGCTGGCGATATCGAGCCAGGCGACGAGCTATCTGGCACCGTCGCAGAGTGCTTCGGAGGAAGCCGCGCGCGAGGCCAGCACCGGCAATATCGCTGTCGGCAACAGCTCGTTCGACACCCAGGCGTTCAACATGAAGCAGGGGAACCTCTGGACCACCGCGGGCAGCTATACTTCGGGGGTCTCTTCGTTCACGTCGGTGCAAGGGGACGGAACGCGCTCGACACAGTATCCGGAAAGCGCCGTCGTCGATGCGACCGGTGCCATGTCGCGGCTGCCAATCACCCCGCAGCTGTCGCAGGAGTTGCAGTCGAGCTTTACCAGGAGTGCAAGCGAGACCCGTAGCCGCGCCGAGACCCTGTCGAACAGTGCGTCCGCGTCATTCTCGTCAGCCAATACCCAGGCAGCGGATTTCCGTCGCACGCTGAGCGCTGGCAATGGCCTCGAGACCTCGTTTGGTGCCGATGATCGCAACACGATCGGCACGACCTATTCGATGGTCGATCAGGCTGCGACCGCGCTGCAGAACCGCTTCGGGTTCGAGCGCAGCCTCGCCGAATCCTACGCCAATCAGGCGATGTTCAGCGGCAATTTCAGCTCGGGGCTAGGTTGGCCCGGCAACCTGGGCGCGGGCGGTGCTGGCAGCGGGAGCGGTGGTAGTGCCGGTCCCGGATCAGGCCGGGTCGGGGTCGGCGTCACAACGAGTGGCAGCAAGACATCGACAACGACG
Organism: Sphingomonas sp.; assembly: GCA_049318505.1. GTDB lineage: Bacteria > Pseudomonadota > Alphaproteobacteria > Sphingomonadales > Sphingomonadaceae > Sphingomonas_O. Next base: position 23,315 of record JBMOGG010000012.1, read on the forward strand.
GGCACCGCTTCCGGCAGCAATGGCCTTTCGGAAGCGAAGGACTTCCTCGAACAGCAGGCCAAGAGCCAGAACTGGGGGCAGCAACGCGACAGCTTTTACCGGGCGACCGGCAACAGCTCGAGCAGCGAACTCGCCGCCCGCTCGGCGAGCCTGTCGGCCTCCTACTCCCGCGCCAATTCGGTCGCGCAGGAAGCCCGCACGGCTTACGAGACCGCCAACCGTCTGGAGGACGCAGCATCACTGCGCGACAGCAACGGCGTCTCGTTGAGCGAGAACCTCACCCAGCCGTTCGTCAACTTCGTGCTTGGCGAGCAGCGCGCCATGCCGGGGATCACGCCGGACTGGAATCCCACCCGTGGCCAGGCAATCACTCCGGCAGAGATCGCCGAGCGGGATTTTTACATCGGGGAGTTTATCAAGGCCGAGGAGGCCAAGATCCGCGCCGGCGTGGAGCCGAGCTTTGTCGAGCCGAGCCTCGCTGGCATCGCGCGACCGAGCGCGAACACGCAGGCCCAGGTTGCACGCCTCGGCGCCGGCGGCATCTCGCAAGTTGGATCAACACCCGTGCCGGTCGATCCTGATCTTCGCTCCCGCGAACAGATCGACGAACTGCGCGGCGATCGTGGCGAGGTTTTTGGTGCCGGCGGCCGCTACGTTGGCGGCGAGCTTGAACGGCACGAGGATGCGTTCGAACGCGTTCGGCAGACGATCACGCCCAATCCGCAGGAGACATTGGATAACGTGATTGGGAAGGATGAACGGGGATACTTCGGCCAGCTAGCTGACGGAATCCGTTCAGCGATAGGCACCGACGAAAACCCCAAAAAGTAGCCTTCAGTACCGAATCAGACTGTAGGCCACGACGCCTATGACGGCGATGATAACCGCCCAGAACCAGCCCCAGAACACACGATCAGGTGTGGCGTTCTGTAGTGCGAAACGATCGAGTTGCTGCGTCTCGATGGCGTGGCTGAGCTGACGCAAGCCTTCAAAACCTTCGACCTCAACTTTGACCGGCTTGTGGCGCGCGGCTTCGAGATCCGCGATACGATCGCGCAACTCTTGCAGCTCGTTCAGGTTCGGCTTCTCGGTCATCGCCAATGTCCAAAGGCAATAAATTGAGCATCGATAAATACCATGTTTTGCGACCAGATTCCACGGTGATGGACGATAAAATCGCGCCAAGCCTCGAATAAAAGCCCCATGTCCTTCAACAAACCCAAGCGTTTCAGCGCTGCCGTGACGCCGCTTTAATTGTCAGGGTCGAGTTGATCTTGTTGCTCCCGTCAAATGGTAGTCCGGATTTGTCGAGGTGCTAGAGCCCAAGCGCCCCACGGTGAGGCAATTGCAATCGAAGGATCAGTGGCAGGTGGTGCCATCTTCGATCATTGGCCCCAGCTTGGCGATGCGGGTCACGATTTGGCACCAGATGCCATAGCCCTCGCGATCATCGGCTTCGTAGAGCGCATCGAGGCGCTCGGCCGCTTTTGTCAGCGCTTCGTTGCCATGTTGCTTTCGCATCTGGTGCGCGCAAGCCCACAATTCCCAATCGGTCATCGAAACATCCTGCACGACATGGCCCCTCCGCCACATTGTCTCCACACCTTATGTTAAGACTCTGTTTCCTTCGAGCAAAATAGTGTCGGTGTTTTAGACCTAAAGCGGTCTAAAGCGGCGGGATCAACGCGTCTTCGTTGCCATGACGACCATGAGCCGAGGTGGCAGTCGGGCGCTTGTAGATGCGATCGCGGGGGGACGGCACGCTATACGCAGCGCCCCCTCAGTCCGAATGACAGGGCATATGTCGGCATGGCGGGGGCCGCCCACAATGACGATAGTTCGTGGCGATGATTGGGCTGCATTGGGAGAAGTGATTGCCGAACTGGGGGCGACCGCAGCAGCAGCAGACAGGATGCCTTCTGTCTTTCTCGAATGTAAGAGGCTTTGAATATCCCGAGGCTGCTCTGCGAGCGAAACGGTAAAAAAATGCTCCGCGAATTTTGTGTCGCATCCGCTCCGAAATCTCTTAGTGTGAACGTTAAGGGGGTGTTGCCATGCGAATCAGGAGCTCTGTTCGTCATGAATTTCCAAGAGCGATCATGTCTGCGTGCATCAGCGCCGCGTTGGTGCTCCCGTTGCTATGGGCCTTGCTCCCGCCAATAGAGAGGGCGTTGGCCGCGCTATCGCTCGCTTTGGCGTTTATCGCTGTGCCATTCGAAGCCACCCTAGCGACACGGATTGGCTTTAGTGTGGGAGCAAGCATATCAATTCTTGCTTTGGTCGTTACTATGCCAGCGCAGTCAGGCGCCCATTTATGGGCTCTTGCGTTGCCCGGGGCGCTGGTTTTCGTGCGCCCAGTTATGGGCACCGCGACGTTGTTTGCGGTCGCCGCTATGGCGATCTACTTGGAAGCAAATCCAGGAATTGTTGTCGTCTATGCGCTTGGTGCACTGGTGGTTTCTAAGATCGCAAATGTGCTTGTCACAAAAGTGTTGAGCTATCTCCACGAGCCAATCAGCACATATAAAGACAACATCGCGCAATTAATAACTATATATCTAGTATGTTTCTTCATAATTACGATTTGGTTTACCTTTGCGTACGCTGCTATATTAAGCGTTTCACCAGATGCATTTACAAGCCAATCTGGATCTGAAGTTACCATAGCAGACGTAGCGTTATATGCCGGAATAATAAATGCTTCAGGTGAGCCGGTCTATCTCACTCCGATCTCCTTGCAGGCAAGAGCAGCAACATTGGCCGAAATGATGATATCCTTTAGCTTTACGGCGATTTATTTTGCCTTGGTAGTCTCAAGGCTCATCGATCGAAATAATAAGGCGCACTGATTAGGAGAGAAAAATTGAAATTCACGAGATGGGCCGTTATTATCGGTATATTCACAGCTTTGAGCGTTGTTGGCGGACTGGTAAAACTAACGCCTCTCGGCTCGATCGCGCTCGACTCTGCGCCCGGATATTTTGTTGCCGCCTTTTATTCCCCGGCACTTGGAGCGTTTGTTGCTCTATTCGGTCATATTGGCTCTGCAGCTACCGGCGGTATGCCCCTTGGCGGCCTCCATGCCTTGATCGCTCCAGCAATGTTTTTGATTAGTGGACTATTCGGCATCATAGCGCGACGCGGCCCTTCTATATCATATCTTATAGTAGCTGGAGTAGTAGCGGTGATTCTGAACGGAGTGATCCTTCCGCTTGCACTTATTCCGTTTGGTCTCCCACGTTCAGCTGCCATCTCTCTCATTCCGCTCCTTGTCACAGTGTCTGCGGTCAATATACTTCTAGCCTCAGTCGCCGCCTGGACTTCGGCAAAACTCCGCCCAGGAGCCTGACCATGAACGGTCCCTTGGGCACGACATCTGTCGAACGCGGCCTTGTTGTTCGACCGTTTAAACTAAATGTTGATGGGCAGGAGTTGTCGGTAGGCGGATTCAATCTCAAACCCGGTTCGGTAACGCTGCTCAACGGCAAGAGTGATGCGCCGGTTGCGGAAACCTTGCTAGCATTTGCCGGTTTGCGGGAAGTGCTGGAGCACAGGCTTCGCCCTACAAATGAGGGGCTCGCTCCCAAGCATGTGAAACTGCTCGAAATTCTGCGGGGTAGAATCACGCTGAACGGCGAGGATCTTCTTGAAATGAAGCCGATGGACCGCGCAAGGAAAGTCGCCCTAGTTTTTGAAAACCCTGAATGGGGATTTCTGTGTTCAACTGTGGAGGAGGACTTTTGCTACTCATTCGGGGCGTGCGGACTGGAGCCGCCCCCCCCATATACACTTCGGAGATATGGGCTGTTCGAAGCGCGATCAATCGCGCCCGAGTTTTTGTCCGGCGGCGAACAACAGCGGCTGGCGTGTGCTGCCGTTATGGAGCGCCCGCTCGACGTAGTTTTTGCCGATTTTTCGTCATCAAACCTTGATCGTTATTTTCGTGACGAAGTGCTTCGACCCTGGGTCGAAAGGAGCCGTCAAGACGGAACTATCTTCATGATAAGAGGGATATCCACTCATGGCATGAGTTTGGTTGATGGTGTCGTCGATGTGACCAAGACGAACGTCAAATATAAGGCATATCCAAATGGCTACACTGTTCCTCAAAGCGATAAAGCTGAAAAACTACTTTCAAGTGCGCTGGCCAAACGAGGGTCGCTAACCGACAACAGAGTTATCATAACGGCCGAAAAGTTTCGAAGGCCGTTTTCTAAAGGGCCGTTAACCTTGGTGGCTAGAGCGGGGGAAGTGAAGCTTCTTGTTGGGCCAAATGGGGCCGGAAAGACGACGTTTGGGCGTGCGGTTGTAGAGCTGGGGTCATCTGCGAAACAGCTTACCTTGGCCGATGACGTCATCCCAGCAATGTCGCTTCAGAACCCAGAACGTTCACTATTTGCAGGTTCGGTAGCGGCCGAATTGAACGGAGACGAGCAGCTGCTTGCTATGTGCGGACTGGACGCAGCGAGCAAGAAGAGACACCCGCTTACCCTATCGCGCGCGAAGCAAAAGCTTGTCTCGATTGCAGCGGCGTTGCGACGGGCTGTTGACCTGGCCATTCTCGACGAGCCAACCCTTGGGCTGGATGACAGCGATATTTCGCTTTTTGCGCGTATAATTGAACACTACTCAAATCTAACGATCATCATGATGACTCATGATCCTACGCTACGAGCAGCGGCAGCAACTGCGGGCGTGGAAATAGTCGATTTAGAGATAATGCAATGATATTTTTTATCGTCTCAGTATGTTGGGTGTTATTGGCGACATCAGTGCCTCAGTTGACGTTGGTTGCAATTGGCACGCTACTGCGAGTTTTATATATTACAGGAGATGGGCCGAACGTGCCTAAACCCGTTATATTATTTTGGTCATTTTTAGTTTTGGTCTGCTTTGTGATGGCGGATGGAGTGCGAAGAGAAGAAATCCTCATTTTTCTGTGTTCGGTTCTCCTTCTTGGAATTCTCATACTTCATGTTGGTCAGCAAGTATCCAATGCCGGTCTTGCGCGTCGTATTCCCGCGGTGCGACAGGTCGCGCTTTTTGGCGGTAGGGCGCTCGTGCTGCTAAAGCGAAGCGCATCTGATATGTTGTTTTATTCAAAGCAGAATGTTAGCGAGATTCGATATAGGTATCGTGACCAAGGAGTTATTAAAAAAAACGTCATGGTGGGCCACGCTTATCTAATTGCGAGCCGTCGCGTTGCGATTTGCCTACTCTATGAGGGCACGAGACTTGTCGATCGCTGGACGGCTGTCGTAAGTGCAAGAGGAGAATTTCCTTCTCGTCGCCTATCGATTTTGGCTGAGAACTATTCCGCCCGAAAATGGTATGCTGATCTGTTTGCTGATTTGGCATTAACTATGCTGCTTGTTATACCGGCTATAATGTCCGATGGAGAACTGGTTCCGCCGAGGATCATTGAAATTTTCGAGCCGTTCACTGGGTTGGCTTTGTCGTGACGAAATTGCCCGGCTCTACGTGCCGAGTGGCCTTGGCTCGTCTCACGTTAGGATCGGGCTTATTTTACTATGAATAGCTTTGCCACCGCTGCCGACTTCACCCTTGCACTGAGTTCCTTGTGTGGGCCAAATCAGAAGGCGGCTGAGGCGGCGAGCGCACGGCAGGCGTTGTTGACCAAACCAGCAGGATCGCTCGGACGCCTTGAAGAGGTCGCCATTTTTCTCGCCGGCTGGCAGGGTCTCACAGTTCCGAGCCTGAACCGCACTGTTGCGTTAGTCTTCGCCGGAAACCATGGCGTTACGGCCCACGGCGTTAGCGCGTTCCCGCCAGTGGTAACCATCGAGATGGTTCGTAATTTCGAGCGAGGCGGTGCCGCTATTAACGCATTGACCGCCGCAGCAGGCATGAACCTCAAAGTTATCCCTCTCGAGCTGGATAATCCTACCCGCGACTTCACCGTCGAAGCAGCGATGAGTGAAGATGAATGTCTTTCCGCTCTCAATGCCGGCGCAACGCTGGTGGAGTCCAACATTGACCTATTGGCCCTCGGTGAAATGGGAATCGGAAACTCAACAGCGGCCGCGGCGCTTTGCCTGCGAAGCTATGGTGGGATTGCCGCCGATTGGGTTGGTCCAGGCACAGGCATCGATGCAGCTGGCATCGAGCGCAAGACTCGAGTTGTCGAAGCGGGTATTGCGCTGCACGCTGCCGCTCCTATCGATCCGTTTGAGACGTTGCGTCGCGTAGGTGGGCGAGAGATCGCTGCAATCGCAGGAGCCGTAGTACGCGCGCGCTCATTGCGCATCCCTGTAGTGCTCGACGGTTTCATCAGTTGTTCCGCAGTCGCTCCGCTTGCAGCAGCATTTCCCGCAATCGTTGATCATTGCATCGCTGGCCATCTGTCTACGGAACTAGGCCATTCCCGCCTGCTCGATCGACTTGGCCTCACGCCCTTGTTGTCTCTTGGCATGCGGTTGGGCGAGGCCAGCGGTGCTGCAGTCGCAATGAGTGTGATCCGGGCGGCAGTCGCCGCACATGCAAGCATGGCAACCTTTGCAGAAGCGGGAGTTTCAGAGGGTAAATCTACCTAGTTCTCATTATGCTGATACACACAATCGACTCGATGAAGCGCCAAGGCTCGAGCCGTGATTCGCCGTCTAATCGAACATCAGCCTTGTGCTGCGAGCCCGATGCGGCGGCCGAGTTCACGGTCGAGACCTGCTGCGCGGTTGATCGCTATCGGTCCTGCGAGCTCGTCAGCCGTCAGTCCTAACCGGGTTACAACGAGTGCCTTCAGAGCCGGGATCCGGCTCAGGAAGTCCTTGTTGCGTTGTGCTTTCGGCAGCGTCACTGCGATTGCATCGACCGTCCACAGCACCGTTGTCCAACATTCGAGAAAGTCGGCAGGCATCTCCAAAAACTCGCTGCTCAGCACAAGCCGGCGAATTGGTGGATCCTTTCCAGCGAAGAAGGCCACAATGGCTCGCGTTGCCAATCTCGGCCACCCATGCTCATCAACCGAACAAGTCAGGCCACCGGAAAACTCCGGACATTTCGCATTCCAGAGGATTGTCATCAGCAAGAGGCGGAGCTTTAAGACATCTGCAGCACCTAGCGCCTGCTTCGTCGTCGCCAGGTTCTGAGTATATTTTCGGACCGCCCGTTCAAATGCCACTCGATCGGCGACCCGTTCTGAAACCGGCTCCGGCTCAGTTTTTGCGACAGGCGCGGATCGATCTGCCTCCAAGTCACCCGTCTCGTCACCGAGATCCATCCAGTTGCCGTCATCGCGATGCTCGGGCACAGGTTCGGCGTTGCCCCCCGACAAGCGGTTCAAGAGCGCGCGAACGCCGTCGCAGTGGGTTCCGGCAAGGGCATTTTCCCCCGAGCGAATGCCGGCACGACCGGCTTTTCGCTCGTCCATGAACTCGTCGTAGCTCAGTACTTTGAATGTTTTGTCCGTGCCTTCCTGTTCGCGTTGTTGGCGAACTGGGCGAATTCGACTTTCCATCGCGTCGGGCTCGATCGTGTCCGCGGCGTAGAGGTCTTCGAACGCCTCGAGCAGGAAGAGTTCCATCCCAAGCGCGTCGTCGAACTGCGCTGCAGAGCGCGCAATCCGGCCGCTTACCGGCTCGCGCCGGCGGCCCTTGATGACGCCCCGGTGGATAACGGGAGCGAGGGTTGACGAAATTCCGTCGAGCGTCAGCCGGGCGAAATGGGTTTTCGCTAGGGTGTCCGCGTCGCACGCGATGACCTTGCGGCCTTCTCGATCAAGCAGGCCGTTGGCGTCAAAGTTTGCCAGGAGTTCGCCAGCAGGTCCGAGCAATTCCACCGTGGCACCCGACCAGTCCGGCTTCTTTGATGGGCTCCAGAACAACGCGCCGTACTCGACCTCAAAGCGGCCGGGGCGCCGGTCTCCCACGGCTCCAAGAGGTATGGGCTCCCTGTGGTCAACCAGTGGCAGGTCACCAGCAGGCGTTGCATCGCGCGCGATGATATCCCCCAAGCCCAGGGCTTGCACAGCCGATCCCGCTGGCAGCCTGCGGTAGACGCAAGCCTCGGCATTCGTGCCGTGGAATCCTGCGCGCCCGAGAGCTGCAGGTGTCGCGTTGGCACTGCCCGATAGGACGTGGTCATGGTCGGCCGTCGACGCCACGAACAGCTTTGCATGCTTGAACCGGCTCCCGCGCCAGTCACTGATATCGATGATTTCGAGGCTGGCTGCAGGGCCTGCGTCGCGCGGAAAGACATGACGCTTCGCATCGAGCAGGATCGTCGTTGTTCGAGGGGCAAGCATCGCTCGGAAGTCCGCGATCGTTCCGAGTTGGTCGTCCCAATACGGGCTGAGAATGAGCAGCCGTTCGACGTCAGCGCCACCTAAAAACTCTGCAAATCTCTCGAGAATGCCATTCTCGCTCGGTACCGCGAGAAAGCCTAGCAAGCTCTCATCTGGCAATGCTTGCAACGCGCCAGGTTCGTTGCCGGACAGCCAGGGTGTCCGCTCGCGGGCCCAGTCCATCGCGTCCCGCGCCGCGCCTTCGGCTCCTCTCGTTGTACGTTCCAGGTAGCGCCAAACGCTTCGGATGAAGTCTTGTTCGGGGTTGGGCTCATTCGAACATTCGATCTCGGTCGATATCTCCACGTTGCCTGCCAACCCGGCCGCGGTCGCGTTGGCGGAACTGACGAATGCCCGGCCACCATCTCGGCCCAACTGGAGAATGATTTTTGGATGAAACACGCCGCTCGCGACCGGCGGGCTATACAAGGCATAGTCGCGGCCGAGTTGCAGGGGCAGCGCAGACCCATCGCTCAACGACAACGAGACCATCCGCTCGTCTGCGATCAACAGGATGTTCGTTGCCCCGCTGCCCATCAGCTGCGGCAGCATCACCTCTTCGACAGCTGCGAACTCGACTGCAAAACTGGTTGCAATGGCGCTGTGGAAGCCGCGACCCTTTCGCCGGCCCAGGCGTTCAGGAAGTTTCAAGACACGGCACCCGCGATGGCGAGACCTTTTGCGGTCAATCCGCCTTGCGCCAAGAGGTGGATGTCCGCGAGGAATTGCATTGCCGGCGCTAGCCTCGGCGTCGTCGCGACCGGCATGTAGTCGGCTCGACGCGTGAACCGGCCATCACGGGCCTCAAAAAGGAAGGTATAGTCGCGCTGGCGCCGCAGTTTCTGCATGGCCACCCAGGTGTGCCTGCGTACGACGCGGTGGACGACGTACTCGGCGAGCAACTCGGCAACAGTCATGGTGTCTCTATCTCGCAGCCATGCGAGTTCGCTCCAAACGGATCGCGCTTGGCCAGCGACACGCAGGCTGTGGTTAATCTCGGCAGCGAGATCTGGGCGGTCGTCGATACGCTGGTGAAGTGCCGCGATGAGCCGAACCGCGTCACGGGCTTTTGCCTCGGGCGTGTTGCGCCTGCCGGCAATTGCCAGAGACCAGCTTTGCAGCTGCTCGTCGGATGCATGCAGCTGGTCGCGATATTCCGCCCAGGTCTTGCCAACACTTTCTGGCTCGGAACTGGCCCATCTCCGCAGGACCTCGTCGGCGATTTCCTCGAGCGACATTCCGCCTTCGGTTTCTCCCATCAGCGCTATCGCGTATGCAAGGAATGCCGCCGCGGCGAGCTGAAACAGGTCGTGTGCTTGATAGGCTTCCCAACGCAGGCGCTGAGGCTCGAGACTTTCAGGAAAGTCTTGGCCGGCACCCTTAAACAGGAACCAACGGATCGTGTCCGGATCGGGTCGTGAGCCGAGCACATTCGTGGTGTAGAGCAGCAGTTGCAGGGTCGCATGGCGCCCCTCTACTGGGCCTGGGGTTGGATCCGAAATGGCAAACAATGCCTTCTCGTAGGCATCGCGTTCGCTCGACTCTTCCGCGATCTTTGAAGGCGCAACAGGCTTGAGCGCTTCGAGCTCCGTCCGAGTCACGCGCGCTGACATGATTCTTGCGATCAAGAGTGCTTCGAGCTCGACTCCGATCGCTTCACGAAATGCGCCGGCCAGGGCCAATCCTCTGTCCTTCGTCGCCTTGGGAATCCCGTGATCGCCTTCAACAAACAGGCCAAACTCGACCATCTGCGTGTAGTAGGCGCCGCCGAAGACACCCATCGATTGGTTGAGATATGTTTTGACCTCGTTGCTGTTCGACGCGGCCTCGGCAAAGTCGATTTCATCCTCGCCGAGTTTGAGACGAGTGTTTGCCCAATCGATGCCGCCTACGCCGCCCTCGCTGCCTGCCATCGATGATACCAAGGCAAAAAGGGCTTCAGCTCTTCGTACCCAACGCCGCCAATCTTCGTAATTGGTACTCCCTTCGTGGCGGGCATAGGCGTCGCTTAGCCAGCAATAAAAGCCGTAATATCGCATCCGCAACGTGACGTTGCTTATCCCGGGCACCAGGCGTTGGTACAAGGCGACGCCGCTGTTTTGCATCCCGAGCGGATCAAGGCCTCGCTTGTCGACCAGTTCGGTCCACTGCGGCATAGCGTTCATAAATGGGCCCCCATGCCCCCAATCCCACATTGGCGCTCATCTGCCACCAAGGCAAATCTCCAGTGTTTCGGAAACCACATCTATTGCTGGCAGTTGTGTTAAGGATAGCGAAGCCCGATCGTTACAGCGCAGCTCCTCCATCGGGCGTCCTTGTCATGAAATCACTTTCACTTGCCCTGGTCCTTGGGCTTCACCTGCTGGGAACGCCCGCCATGGCCACCGAAGAGCCGCCGTTTATCGTAAAGTCGGCCCAAGGCGAATTCGAGGTTCGCGACTATCCGGCCTTGGTCGCGGCGGAGGTGACTGTCGCGGGTGACTGTGAATCGGCGTGGAATATTGACCCCAGTTGAGGGGTGATCGGCGTCCAAAAT